>JBILLO010000016.1:0-21037 GCA_044376035.1 Sphingorhabdus sp. | reverse complement strand
GACGCCGGGGCCTGAGGCAAGTTCGCGGATGCGGGATTGGCTGATGGGTGTGCCACGTGGGGTCATGGCGAGGATGGGGGCGCTTAAGTCCTCCCCGGCACGGGGAGGGGAACCGCCCGAAGGGGGGTGGAGGGGCACAGGCAGAATACTCCCGCCCTCGCTGCAATTCATCTCTGCACCTGCCCCTCCACCAGCTTCGCTGGTCCCCCTCCCCGTGCCGGGGAGGATTTTTTTCGACATCTCGCTTTGCGCAAACGCCACCGCCGCCGCCAGAATATCCGCCCGTAGGACCATCCCTGCCCCGCCACCTGCGGGTGTATCATCAACGGTCCGATGCTTGTCCGTCGCAAAGTCGCGGATCTGAATAGGCGCACAAGACCATTTCCCCTCCTCCAGCGCCCGGCCAGCCAAGGATATCCCCAGCGGTCCGGGAAACATCTCGGGGTAAAGGGTGAGGATTTGGGCGTGGAATGTCACAGCCGGTAATTTTCGAGCAATTCAAGTGCCCATTTAGGAAGCTTTGGCCACGATCTTGACTCAAATTGATAACCGAGAAGGTATATCTTGTCCCTCATCTCGTCATGTGGATAGAGATAACAAAGTGATCCGTGCAGAAAAGCTATGTAAATGTTTTTGCCTGCATATTTTGGATCGATTACCATTCGGCCTTTTAGTTGAACCTTCAAGAAGTCACATCCGTTAATATGGCAAGCCAAAAAATCTGCCCCCTGCCAATCATCACTTAAGTTCAAACAGTTGAACCCATAGTCAGCAAGAAATCCTGCGACCTTTTGGAAATTGTAGTTTTCCTGCTGACGGCTGTTAAGCTTTTCATATTGTATGCGGCTAAGTTTTAAAGTCATCAAACCGTCCAATTCTCAACCATCAACCCCGGCACGTCGGCAAAATGCTTTTCGTTATTGGTTACCAAAACAGCACCCAGCGCCAGCGCATGGGCCGCAATTAAACGATCAAAGCTCCGCCTGTTAACGCCAACGCGCTGGACCAGCATCGCATAATGCTCGGCGGCGAAATGATCGAAATCCATAGTGCTCACGATCGTCAAGAACTGTTCAGCTTTTTCTCGATCTCCTTCGGGATCGTTCGATTGTCTCGGCCCGACCAGAAGCTCGGCTGCGGTTATGGCAGAAACGCATAAACCTGATTTGAAGTTGTCCTTAACCCGTTGCCGCGCAATATCGCTGCGGCCGTCGACAAAATCGATGCAGATATTGGTGTCAAGAAGATACAATCACGCCACCGACTTGTTGGACGACGTGTCCCACACGCGATCATCCTGATCAATATTTCCTCGCCCATTTTTCATAAAGCCGGGCGACATGCTGCCATATAGGCTCATCAGAACCGTCAATGCCTCAGATTCTTTCCATATCGAAATACGTCCGCTCTCATGGGGAAGAATGACGACGTCATCTCCTTCAACAAACCCCGCACCTTTCGGCAAACGCAGGGCGACAGAGTTGCCCGATTTGAATGCTTTGGTGGTCCATTGTCGCGCCATTACAACCTCCGTATATCAAGCCAGTATATACTAAATCACGAACGCCGCGTCAATGACGATGCGCCCGTCGGCTTCGCCACCCCATAAGGGCACGGCATCTGCGGTCATGGGAACCATGAACTTTTTGCCCGGCTTGCCATCGGCAGAAGGCATCTGAATTTCAAGCACATCGCTTGCGCCGAAATTTTCGACGGCAACGCAAATGCCGAGGTCCGTTCCGTCGGTGGACACGCATGGCAGGCCCAACAGGTCGTTGTAATAATATTCGCCCTCACCCAATTCCGGCAAAGCTTCACGCGGGACGGTTAGCAGGGTGCTGCGCAGCTTCTCTGCAGCATTGCGGTCGTTGATTTCGGCAAAGCGGGCGATTGCGCCGTCTTTGGTCGGGCGGAGCGACTTTACCGTGAGCGCCCCGTCATTGAAGCTCTTATGATGTTTTAAGCTGTCGAGGTTTTCCGCAAAAAGCTTGAGACGGACTTCACCCGTCACGCCATGCGCGCCAGAGACGGCGGCAAGCGTGACGGTGTGGTCGTTCCCCTCCCGCAAGCGGGAGGGGTTAGGAGTGGGGCTCGCTATAGGCGAGCTTTCTGCTTTCGAGGATGGTAGCCCACCCCCGACCCCTCCCGCCTGCGGGAGGGGAGAAGGCATTTAGCCCTCAGCCTTTTCTTCAGTTGCTTCTTCAGCGGCAGGTGCCGCTTCTTCAGCAGCAGGCGCTTCTTCGGCTACAGCTTCAGTTGGTGCAGCTTCTTCAGCGACAGGCGCTTCTTCGGCTACAGCTTCTGCTGGTGCGGCTTCTTCAGCGACAGGCGCTTCTTCGGCTACAGCTTCTGCTGGTGCGGCTTCTTCAGCGACAGGCGCTTCTTCGGCAGCAGCTTCAGCTGGTGTAGCTTCTTCAGCAACAGGCGCTTCTTCGGCGGCAGGTGCGGCTTCTTCAGCAACTACTTCTTCAACAACTTCAGGCTCTGGCTCAGGTGCTGGAGCAGCGGCGGCTGCTGCGGCAGCTTCTTCAGCTTCGGCAAGCTTGCTTGCCTTATCTTCTGCGCGATCCTTGGCTTTTTGGCCCGGCTCACCCTTGTTCGGGTTGGTCTTGACCTTACGCTCTTTAACGCCAGCAAGATCAAGGAAACGGGCAACCCGGTCCGATGGCTGTGCACCAGCCGCGAGCCAATGCTTCGCACGCTCAGCATCGAGGATCATGCGCTCAGCGCTGTCCTTGGGAAGCTGCGGGTTGTAGCTGCCGATCCGCTCAATGAACTTCCCATCGCGCGGTGCACGGGCGTCGGCTACGACGATTTTATAATAAGGGCGCTTTTTCGAACCGCCCCGCGACAAACGCATTGATAATGCCATAAAACTAACTCACCTTTCTTAAAATACGTAAACTAAAACAATATATTATTTCTTTTTATTTAGAAGCCTTGCAAGGTCAGGTGGCATCCCGCCGCCCCCGCTCATTCCGGGAAATCCACCCATGCCGGGTGGCATTGCGCCGGGGGGAAGGCCGTGCATCCCCTCCATCGCGCCACCCAAATCTGCGCCGCCTTTTCCGCCGCCGAACATTGCCGCAAGGCCCTTGAGGCCACCCATTTTCCGGATGCGTTTCATGGCATTTGCCATTTCCTGATGCATTTTAATCAGCTTGTTGACGTCTTGCACCGTCATGCCGGACCCTTTGGCAATGCGGATCTTGCGCTTGGCGTTCAACAATTCTGGCTTGGCGCGTTCTTTCGGTGTCATCGAACTGATGATGGCATCCATGTGCACAAGCAACTTATCGTTCATACCGCTGGCGTCCATCGCCTGCTTGGCCTTTTTCATGCCGGGCATCATGCCAGCTAACGCGCCAAGGCCGCCCATTTTCGTCATTTGGCGAAATTGCATACGCAGGTCGTCCATGTCGAACTGACCCTTGGCCATTTTGGCGGCCAGCTTGTCGGCGTCCTCCTTTTCGACCATTTCGGACGCACGTTCGACCAAGCCGACGACGTCGCCCATGCCCAAAATACGGCCAGCGACACGGCTTGGGTTAAATGCCTCAATCGCATCCAGCTTCTCGCCGACACCTGCAAACTTAATTGGCTTACCGGTAATGGCGCGCATCGAAAGTGCCGCACCGCCGCGCGCATCACCATCCATGCGAGTCAGCACGATACCGGTCAGATCAACGCGTTCGCCGAAGCTTTTGGCGACGTTAACCGCGTCTTGCCCGGTGAGTGAGTCCACCACCAGCAGAATTTCCTGCGGCACTGAAACCTTCGCTACCGCCTGCATTTCGTCCATCAATTGCTGATCAACATTTAAACGACCAGCGGTGTCGAGGATGAGGACGTCAAAACCCTGTAGCTTTGCCGCTTGCATAGCGCGCCTGGCGATATCGACAGGCATTTGCCCCTGAACGATGGGCAAGGTCGCGACATCGGTTTGCGTACCAAGCGTGGCCAATTGCTCCTGTGCAGCCGGACGATTAACGTCAAGCGACGCCATCAGGACTTTCTTGCCCTGCTTCGCCTTCAACATCTTGGCGATTTTTGCAGTGGTGGTGGTTTTACCCGAACCCTGCAGACCAACCATCATGATAATCGCAGGCGGCGCAACGGCAAGGTTCAGGTCGCTTTGTTCAGCGCCCAACATTTCGACAAGCGCGTCGTTAACGATTTTGACGACTTGCTGGCCCGGTGTGACTGACTTCAATACCTGCGCGCCAACGGCTTGCTCGGTCACCTTGTCGATGAATTCCCGGACGACAGGCAATGCAACGTCAGCCTCAAGCAAGGCAACGCGCACTTCGCGCATCGCCTCACGCACATCGGCTTCGTTCAACGCACCGCGACCGCGCAGGCGATCAAACACCCCTCCTAACCGGTCACTTAGCTTGTCAAACATCGACATTCCTTACCAAATCGCCCCAAAAGGCGCATAAACGAACAAAAAGCCGGTGAGCGAATCTTCGCCAACCAGCTTGGAAACTATGGATTTCCAACAAATATTGAATGACAGAGTTTCTGCCTTGCAATGGCGTTTACCAACCCGCTTTCCAAAAAGCAAATCATTCCGTGTGGCGGGGGATCCGATGACGGCAGCATGAGCGGTGGACACTCTGGCCTGTAGCCCCTAAATCGCCGTGGATGGCAAAAGGCGAATTTCACAAGATGCATGGGCTGGGTAATGACTTTGTCATTATTGATGCGCGCGTATGTCCGATGGAAATGCCTCCTGCCCGTGCGCGGGCGATTGCGGACCGGAAGTTCGGCATTGGCTGTGACCAGCTCATCCTTGTACTCACCTCGAAAGTTGCCGATGTCGCCATGCGCATTTTTAACGCAGATGGCAGCGAAGTCGAAGCATGCGGCAATGCCTCGCGCTGCGTCGTTGCTTTGTTGAAACAAGATCTGACAATCGAAACAAAGGGCGGGATTATTTCCGGGCAATTGTCCGGCAACGACGTGACCGTTGCCATGGGTGACGCCAAGTTTGACTGGCAAGACATTCCGCTCGCTTTTGCCATGGACAGTGGCTCTTTGCCCCTTGCGTGGGAAGAATTGGAAAACCCCATGGCGGTCAACATGGGCAATCCGCATGCCGTATTCTTTGTAAACGACGCCGAGGCGGTTAATCTCGCGCAGCTTGGCCCAATCATTGAGCATGATGCCGCCTTTCCAGAACGCGTAAATGTCAATGTCGCGTCCGTCGACGGCAATGAAATCCGCCTGAACGTATGGGAGCGCGGCGCTGGCCTTACGGGCGCATGTGGCACAGGTGCCTGCGCTACGGCTGTTGCCGCGATCAGGCAAGGCAAGGTTCAGTCACCTGTCATCGTCCACCAATCAGGTGGTAGCTTGACCATCGCTTGGACACCGGGAAACCCAGTCATCATGACGGGAAGCGCGACTTATGTCTTTACCGGACAAGCCGACTGGGATGATTTTGGATGAACACCCCGCTGCTAACGCCTGAAGTCATCAGCATGGGGTGCCGCCTTAACCTTGCCGAAAGCAATGCCTTGGCCGAGCAACTTGCAGGGCATGAAGACATTATCATCATTAACAGTTGCGCCGTCACAAATGAATCGGTCCGCCAAACGCGGCAAGCCATTCGGAAAGCCCATAAACGCCGTCCCGATGCCCGCTTATGGGTAACTGGCTGCGCCGCACAAGTGGAGCCTGAAACCTTTCAGAATATGCCCGAGGTTGCTGGTGTGTTCGGCAATCATGAGAAACAGAATGCCGCATTGCTGCGCGAGATAATCAATCGCCCGGACCGCCCGGTTGTTGTGTCGGACATCATGACAATTGCGCAAACCGCACCACATCTTGTCACCGCTTACGCGGGCAAAACCCGTGCCTTTGTTGAGGTGCAAAATGGCTGCGACCATCGCTGCACCTTTTGCATCATACCCTATGGCCGGGGCAACAGCCGGTCTGTTCCAGCGGGTAGCGTTATCGAACATATTCAAAAGCTGGTGGACACTGGTTTTCAGGAGGTCGTGCTGACGGGCGTCGATGTCACCAGCTATGGCCATGATCTGCCGGGGCAGCCAAATCTCGGCTCGCTCGTTGAGCGTATCTTGAAGCTTGTGCCAGACCTTCCGCGCCTGCGTCTTTCGTCCATCGACGGCGTAGAAATTGACGCGCGGCTGTTTGACCTGCTGACCAGCGAAGCGCGCGTCATGCCGCATGTCCATCTGTCCTTGCAGGCAGGCGACAACATGATCCTGAAACGTATGAAACGACGCCACAGCCGTGAACTGGCGATTGACCTTGTTGCGCGTTTGAAAGCAAAAAGGCCGGACATTGCCATTGGCGCGGATATCATCGCCGGTTTCCCGACCGAGGATGACGCCATGTTTGCCAACAGCGTCGACCTCGTGCGCCAATGTGGCATAGTCCATGGACATATATTTCCCTATTCGCCCAAAAAAGGCACGCCAGCGGCGCGCATGCCGCAATTGCCGCCGCAGATTATCAAGGCCCGCGCCAAAGCCCTGCGCGATGCAGTCGCCACCGAGAAGGCCGCTTGGATAAGGGCGCTTGTTGGCAGCACCCATAATGTTGCTGTCGAAAGCGGCGGATTGGCTGGTCACGCGGAAAATTTCGCGTATCTGAAGCTCAACAGGATGATGCCGGAAGGCCGTATAGTATCGGTCCGTGTTACGCACATCCAAGACGAAGTTTTACAGGCAGAGGTTATCGAATGAGCGAGAATGCTGGGTGGACGGACCGTTTGTTCGGCGGCCTTAAAAAAACATCAGGTAAGCTGACCGAGAATATCGCCGGGCTTGTTACCAAGGCAAAGCTTGACGCAAGCGACCTTGATGAGATTGAGGATGTGCTGATTGCCTCTGATCTCGGCCCAGCCATGGCCTCGCAAATCCGGGACAAGATTGCCGCCAGCCGCTTTGACAAGGGCATTGATGCCGATGGTATAAGGCAGATCGTCGAGGATGAAATTGCTTCGGTCCTTGCGCCGGTCGCTTCCCCGCTGGAAATTGACGCTTTCCCACGCCCTCAAGTCATTTTGGTCATTGGCGTTAACGGTTCAGGCAAAACAACAACCATCGCAAAGCTCGCCAATCTGTTTTTGGAACAGGATTATGGCGTCATGCTGGCGGCGGGGGATACATTTCGCGCAGCGGCCATTGGCCAGTTGAAGATTTGGGCAGAGCGCATTGGCGTGCCAATTGTTACCGGCCCCGAAGGCGGCGACGCGGCGGGAGTCGTTTTTGACGCCGTCAAAAAGGCAACAGCCGAAGGGATCGATGTCCTCATCGTCGATACGGCTGGCCGATTACAAAACAAACGCGAGCTTATGGAGGAACTTGCCAAGATCCGCCGCGTCTTGGGTCGCCTAAATCCAGCCGCACCGCATAATGTTGTGCTCGTGCTTGACGCCACAACGGGTCAAAACGCGCTTTCGCAGATTGAAACATTCAAGGAAGTTGCTGATGTTACGGGCTTGGTCATGACGAAGCTGGATGGCAGCGCCCGTGGTGGCATCCTCGTCGCCGCAGCAAAGCAGTTTGGCTTGCCTATCCACGCCATTGGCGTGGGCGAGGCTATTGATGATTTGCGGCCATTCAACCCGCAAGATGTTGCCCGCGCCATTAGTGGCGGGGCGAAATGACCCAAGCGATCGCCTCCAAAAAAGCGCCGGCATGGCTGACCTTTGCGCTGGACTTCGGTCCGCTGCTGGTCTTTTTTCTGGGCTCGCGCTTTGGGCATAGCGACAGTGACGCAGTTCAAGGGCCTCTGGTCGGAACTGCCGCGTTCATGGTTGCAATCATCCTTGCGATGATCGTTTCGAAATGGAAGCTCAGCCGCATTTCTCCAATGATGAAGATGTCGGCCGTGTTCGTTATTGGCTTTGGTGCGTTGACACTGTGGTTCCGTGATTTCGGCTTTATCCAGCACAAAGCGACGGCAGTCTATTTGCTGTTTGCCGCGATTATTCTCATCGGTTGGCTGCGGTCAAAGCCCGCGTTGAAATATTTGCTGGAGCAGGCCTATAACGGGCTAAGTGAAGACGGCTGGCTGAAACTGTCGCTGAGTTGGGGGTTGTTTTTTCTCGCGCTGGCCGGTGTGAACGAACTCATGATCATATTGCTATCCCAAGATCAGTATATCACGGTCAAAACCTTCGGCCTGCCCGCGATGACGTTTCTATTTGCGATGGCCAATATCCCTATGCTTTTGCGGCACGGCCTTAACCTTGGCGACGACACGCCGGTGCCGCCGCAAGGATAAGCGTTAGTTTTGATCGGCGCGTGATGCCCCGTTGCCGTCGAGATTTTCAGCGACAAATTCCCAGTTGATTGCCTTGTTCAACAACGCATCGACGTAATTTGGGCGGGCGTTGCGATAATCGATATAATAGGCATGTTCCCATACGTCGATCGTCAGCAACGGCTTAATATCATGTACAACGGGCGTATCGGCGTCATGCAGCGACGTGATTTTCAGTCCGTGTCCGTCAAGGACTAACCACGCCCAACCACTGGCGAAATGGCCAACAGCTTCTTCTTTCAGCTTTGCCAACATGTCTTCATGGCTGCCAAAGCTTTCATCAATCATCGCTTTCAGCTTGCCCGTTGGTGCCTGTTGCTCTGGCGTCAGGCATTTCCAGTAGAAACTGTGGTTCCAGATTTGCGCGGCGTTGTTGAACAACCCCTTGTTACCTTGCGCTTTGGCGGCAGCTATAACTTCAATCAACGAGGCACCCGACAAAGCAGCATGATCGGCTATCAAGTTGTTGGTTTTATCGACATAGGCGTTGTGGTGTTTGCCATGGTGATAATCAAAGGTTTCGCCAGAAATGAGATCACCAAAGGCGGATGTGTCGTACGGCAGGTCGGGGAGGATGAATGACATTGCGTATCTTTCTGTATCGGATGGTTCGGAAGCAAACGCATCGGGACAATCCCCGTTCCGTTGGTCACGCACGTCTAACGCAGAAAATATGTGACAAGCCTCACCCATACAGATAGGCACCATCGCATCAGCGGCAATACCGCCTGAATGCCTAGGGGAGAAAACATGGCTAAATTTTTTGGAAATCTTCATCTGGTGCTGGTCGCAGGGCTAGTGCTGTCATTTGCAGTAATGTTTGGCTTGGATGGCGACGGAGTCACGGCGCAATCCATCACGCGTTGGCTGCATACGTTTTTCGGGATCGTCTGGATCGGATTATTGTACTATTTCAACTTCGTGCAAATCCCCACCATGCCAAAAGTCCCGGCTGAGCTGAAGCCAGGCATTTCGAAGCATATCGCCCCATCGGCGTTGTTCTTCTTCCGCTGGGGCGCGGCACTTACGGTATTATTAGGCCTTATTATAGCTGTTCAGGCTGGCTACGCGCATCAAGCGTTTACCCTGCAAGATCCCTATAAGCTGATCGGCGTTGGCATGTGGCTTGCCGTTATCATGGCGTTCAACGTTTGGTTCATCATCTGGCCAAACCAGAAAAAGGCGCTCGGTATCGTTGCAGCCGATGACGCGACAAAGGCGAAGGCAGCTACCACCGCGATGATGACATCGCGCTTGAACACATTGCTGTCGATCCCGATGCTGTACACGATGGTCAGCTTTAACGGCGGGTAATTCTGGGTGATTGGATTTCAAAGAAGGGGTGGCAAATGCCGCCCCTTTTTTTATCCTAAAAGATCGTGTTTTTTCAACGTGTGGCGCAACTGGTCGTAACTGAGATTGAGCGCTTTTGCCGTCTGGCGCTGGTTATACCGACATTTTGCCAGCGCTTGTTCCAACACAGATTTTTCAAACTTCTCCGTCGCCTCGCGAAAATCCCGCACATCCACCGCTTGGCTTAGGTCGGTTGCGTAACGCGTTTCGGCGACATTATGTTGATTGTCGGCCTGCACCTGAGCAAGCGCAGAAGCCGCCATCTCGCCTCGCCATGGGCTGTCAAACGGGTCGAATTGAATATAGTCAACTGGCTGTGCCGGGTCGGCCCAGCGATATACCGCGCGCTCCACAACATTACGCAGTTCGCGCACATTGCCGGGCCACAGATGGTCTTCCATCGCGCGCGTTGCGACTTCGCCGAATCCAGGCCAACCCTGCCAGCCCAATTCTGCCGCCATCTTGCGTCCATAATATTCGGACAGAACCTCGATATCGCCGTCGCGCACACGCAGCGGCGGCAAGGTGATGACCTCAAAACATAACCGGTCAAGCAAGTCGGCCCTAAACCGGCCTTTGTCGACCATATGCGGCAGATGTTCATTGGTCGCAGCGACAATCCGCACGTCAACGCGCATGGGCCGCGATGAACCAATGCGCGTGACCTCACCATATTCCACCGCCCGCAAGAGCCGCTCCTGCGCGCCCATGCTTAAGGTGCCAAGTTCATCAAGGAACAATGTCCCGCCGTCGGCCTCTTCGAAGCGGCCTTCACGTGCCCGCGTCGCACCGGTAAATGCCCCTGCTTCATGACCAAATAATTCAGCCTCAATCAGCGTCTCTGGCAAAGCCGCGCAGTTTATGGTGACTAAGGGCCCATCCCAGCGCGAACTGAGGCGATGGAGACGTTCGGCAATCAACTCCTTGCCAGTCCCGCGCTCTCCTACGACCAATACAGGGCGATTGAGCGGTGCAGCGCGGCTTGCACGTTCAACAGCATCCAAAAATGCGGTTGATTGACCAATGAATTGAACGCTATCCCGATCCATTTTTAAATATTGGCATATTTCACCATAGAGTGGCAATAATTACTATCAGTTCACGGACACAATTTTTGAGAAATGGCAGAAATACAACAAAAACGCCAATTGGCACGGTCCCTGCAACGTATCTTGCAAGCCAGTAATATCGGCAAACAAGATAGGAAATATATAGAATGCGCAAAGACATCGAAACCAGCAATTATCCAAACGGACAAGATAGCCGTCTCTGGTTGGCGGTCGCTTTATCCTTCACGATGATCTTTACCAGCTATGCCGTGTCGGTTCTGAACCACCGCAGCGCCGGCGAGATCAGCGCACACACCCAACCAAATAGGCCAACCGTTGTCAGCTATCTTGCCTGACCGCGGTAACCTGCGACCGGAGTGTCCCAGCTCCCCCTCCCCCGCCCAAAGGCACCCGGTCGCTACCTTTTTGAATGAAGTCGCCAATACACATTATCGGAGTTACCCCATGGGCATATTTTCACGAACCCGCGATATCATCGCCGCCAACGTCACGGACTTGCTCGACAAGTCACAGGACCCAGCCAAGATGATCCGCATGATCATATTGGAAATGGAAGAAACATTGGTCGAGGTTCGGGCCTCTGCTGCGCGCACCATTGCTGACCAGAAAGAACTGCGCCGCCATATCGACAAGTTGAACACGCTTGAAACCGATTGGACCGACAAGGCCCATCTGGCGCTGTCAAAGGATCGCGAAGATCTTGCGAAAGCAGCCTTATTAGAAAAGCGCAAGGCGACGGATATGAAAGAGCAATTGACCGCGGAGGTCGATGTTCTGAACGATGCGCTCAAGGCGTCTGAACAGGATATTCACAAGCTACAAAAGAAGCTTGCCGACGCCCGCAGCCGCCAGAATGCGTTGATGACACGCTTGGAAAGCGCCGAGAATCAAGTCAAGCTGCGCACAATGTACAATGGCGACAAGGTCCGCGAGGCATTTTCCCGCTTTGATGTCCTAGAACGCCGCGTCGATGAGGCGCAGGGATATGCGGACTCACTCGCCATCGGGTCAGAGGCGCCGCGCAGTTTGGGCGATGAAATCGCAGCGCTTGAGAGCTTCGATGTCGTCGACGCCGAGTTGGAAGAAATGAAAAAGGCCATGAAGGCCGACCTGAAGAAGGAGGGTTGAAATGGAATTTGGCTCCGAAATCATTGTGATACCCGCCATATTTATCGGCCTGCCTTGGGTCATCCTGCACTATGTCACGCGCTGGAAAACCGCTGCGACGCTGACCAATGATGACGAACGGATGCTCGGCGATATGCACGAATTGGCCCGCCGCCTCGAAGATCGCCTCGACACCGTTGAACGGTTGGTGGCGCAGGAAAATCCCAATTGGCAACCGCGCCGCATCGAACTCGATTCACCCGATTTTAACCCAGAAAATGTACGTAGGCCGGAAAGGAACCGCTGATATGTCAGGGAAACACACTAAATTCTATCTCGATAAGCAAAATGCCAAATGGAAAGGCGTCTGTGCAGGCTTAGCCGATTACACAGGGATCGATGCAATTTGGTTCAGGCTTGGTGTAATTGCACTTACTATAGGACAGGGCTGGCCGGCTCTGCTTTACATAGCTGCAGCTTGGATGGCCGATCAAAAGCCAATCCATCTATACACCGACGACCGCGAAGAGCAGAAATTCTGGCAAGGCGTGCGTCAATCGCCTGCCCGCACCACCCGCGACATTCGTTCACGCTTTCGGGAAATCGACCATCGTTTGGCCGAAATGGAAAGCTATTATGTAAGCAATAACAAGCAGCTGGCCGACGAAATCGAAAGCCTACGTTAATCAAGGGTTTATGAAGGGAATAGGATATGCTCACGCTGATCATTCTTGGCCTGATTGGTTGGTTTGCCTACCGCCATTTCGCGCAGAAAAAGCGTCAGGCCGACCACCGCAATTGGCGTGTTGATTATCGCGACACCCCAATTCGTCCGCTGACCCGCCGCCTGCCTTGGAGGAATTTATAATGAGCTTTGGTGGACCAAATTTCGTCATCGCAATTGTTGCGCTGTTGACAGTCGGTTGGCTCGTCAACAACTGGATCCGAGCGAAACATGGCTATCCGTTGGAAGATGAATGGGGCGGCAAGACCGCGCTAACCGATGGGGACTATCCCGAAGCCGAACGCAAGATCATGCTATTAAGCAACGAGAATGAAACACTCAACGGCAAAATCGGGCATTTGGAAGAACGCGTCGCGGTTCTGGAACGGATTGTGACCGACAAGGCCGGGCGCCTTTCGGAAGAAATAGAGGCCCTTCGCGGGCCGTCGAATTGAGGGACGAAACATGGACATTAATCCGCTTATCATTCCAATTCTTGGCATTAGCTGCGGCTTGCTTGCCATCTTTTCCGGCACAATTGTTCGGCCTTGGTTAAAACTCAAAGAGCGTCAGATGGAATTGAACGCCGCCAACGTCGCGGAGAAAGCTGCGCAATATGCTGCCGACAAGGGGCGCCTAGAGGACCGGGTGGCCGTTCTCGAACGCATCATCACAGACCAAGGCTATAGCCTTGCCAAGGAAATAGAAGAGCTGCGCAACTTGCCACCGCGCTCGGTACAGCAACAACGTGATATGGTCTAAGGAATTGCGAAACCGGAAACGGCGCGCGGATCGAAAGGATGAAACCATGGAACAGGATCCCAATGTCTACATCATTATCGGCGCTTTTGCGGTGCTGTCGATCGGGATTGTCTCCTCGCTCGGGTTGCGCGGATGGCGCGATTGGCTTGCGCTGAAGCATGCCGAGTTGGACATTGCCCGCCGCAGCAGCGACGCGCCGGTCCCGTCGGCTACGTCGCGTATCGAAGTCGCGGACTTAAAAGAACGCGTTAAAAAGCTTGAGGCTATCGCCGCAGGGATTGATATCTAAACCCTGCCGCCATATGCGGGTGGCCATGACCACACTCACCGACATCCGAGAAGAATATGCATTCCTCGAAGCCGACGACCGTTATCGTTTGTTGATCGATCTTGGCCGCGAACTGGCCCAAATGCCCGATGCGCTGAAAACCGATGCTACATTGGTCAGGGGTTGTTCAGCAAATGTCTGGGTTTATCCGGTTACTGATAATGGCGAGTTGTCATTTATGGCGGACAGCAATGCCGCGATCACCAAGGGCATCATCGCGCTTGTGCTCAAAACGGTAGACGGCAAAAATGCCGCAGAAATATTGGGCACGGATATCGAAAATGCCCTCGCCCCGTTTGACCTGAAGAACCAACTCAGTTCAAACCGAACGCAGGGCATTCCTAATATGATTGCCCTCATCCGCGAAACTGCCGCGCGTTATGCCATCTGAGCTGGCCTGACGCCCAGCCAAATCGCAAAGGCCGGAAGGCGGGGCAGCAGCAACCGGTCAAACAGCCACAAAGCCAGCAGTGAAACCGCAAGCAATGGCAACAATATGGCCATTACAGCGATGATCACCGCCACACCGCGTATTTTCTGCGGCAGTGCTGGGGCAATAGGCGCCCCAAGCGCGTCAACGGGCTTATGCCGTCGCCACATCATAAAGCCCGATATGACCAAAGTAATCAGGCCCAACGCGGTCAACACACCGACAAGCTGATTGATCCAGCCAAAAAGCTGCCCCTCATGCCATGCAATTCCATAATTCACGGCGCGGTCAATGACATGCTTGTCCGCAAAGCCTGTGCGCGACATCTCCTGGCCCGTCGCAAGATCAAAGCTGATGCTGCGATTTAGTGGCCGGTTTTGCGCCTCTGACTTAATCGTCCAGGCCATGGGTGTCGGTGGACCAAAACGCTCCGGCGCGCCCGGTGGTTTCACGAAAACGGGATGCGGCAGCTTTTCCAGTTTTGCCTTGGCCACCATATCGGCAAGGCCAATAAGCGGTATCCCGGCCACCTGCATTTTCATCATGGCGTCATGATCATGCTCGGCATGTGGAGCATTCCTGCCTGTTTTCCAGTCTTGCGCGCCTTGGACAAGGCCAAGCTCCGCCCTTGCAAAGCGAAAGGCATCGCCCCAGACACTTGCCCATGGCAGCCCTGTGATCAGCAACACAAGTGCGAGGCCAGAAACCCAAAAACCAGTCACTGCATGAAGGTCGCGCAGGAATATGCGCTTACCCTTGCCAAGCCTGGGCCACACAACGCCAAGAAGCCCCTGCCCGCGCGGCCACCACATATATAGGCCAGTCAGGATCATCACTATGGCCCAACAAGCCGCAAGTTCAACAATCCAATCCCCCATTTTGCCGATCAAAAGCGAACCATGAATGCGCGCAACCGTTGCAGAAATGCGGCTTTCAGGGTCAACACTCCCTAAAACCTTACCCTGCGGTGACACATAGACGTCCCGCATGGACTGGCCATCGGCGCGCCCGATATGAATCACTGCGGCGTCCCCGTCCCGCGCGGGCAACCGATAGCCGTTAAATTGCGCGCCGGGATTAGCGTCCATAACTGCGGCCAGTTGTGCATTGGGGGACACAGCTTGTTCGGTGGAAAGATTGCTAAAAGCGCGCTCCTCCCAACGGTCCAGTTGCGGCTTGAACAGATAGATTGCCCCCGTTGTCGCCAGCACGAAAACAAGTGGCATGACGAACAACGAGGCATAAAAATGCCAACGCCAGATTGTGCGGTAGATTGATGTATTTTCCATGCCCTACCTCCTAAAACCGCGCACGGACACCGCCATAAATGGCACGGCGTTCCAGCGGATAATAAATGGCCGACGCTGGCGTCGCGACGATGGCTGCCGACACGTCGCCAATGGCTTTCACGCCTGTCAGGTTTCGCGCATCGACGAATATATCAACGCCGTTTTTGATGCGCGCGCCCGCGGATACGCCCAACAGGGTATAGCCTGTATTTCGGGCTGTGTTCCGATAATCCGCCCAAGCACCTTGGGGCACCCATTCCACATTTGGCGAAATATGAAGGTCATCGCCGCCCAGCCGAAGCTCAGACCGCAGGACGTGGACCGGAACGACTGGCAATCGGCGGTTCCCATATTGGGCATCACCCACAAATCTAAAGTCCGAATATTGCCAAATTTGCCGGAAGCGCAGCCAATTGGTCGGCGCGGCGCTGAACGCAGCTTCAACGCCCTGATGACGCGTCTTGTCCGCGTTAAAGGTTGCTGCGGGAATGTCCGGCCCGACGGTAAACTGAAGCATCTCCCGTTTGATATTGGCGCGATAAACCGCCACATCCCAGCTTACCCATCCCAATTTTCCACGCGTGCCAAGCTCCGTGGTCCACGCGACTTGTGCACGCACCGGAACAAAGGCGGCAATTTGTGCCAGTTCAACAAAGGTCGGGAATTCGCCCGATTTGCTGTGGTTCGCAAAAAACTGGATTTCAGTTGCAGGTTCCCAAAGCACACCCATTTTTGGTGACACCGCATCAAACGATGCCTGCGCCGTCACCGCTATGGGCACAATTTGCGATTGTTTGCGAAACCCATCGGCGTAGATAACGCCAGCGATAAGGGTTAGCTTTTCGATTGGACTGACCCTGATTTCACCATAGATGTTGGTCGTGCGCGCTGTCTGATCAGCGTCGAATGTCATCGCGCCACGTTTGCCGCTCAGGTTCACGAAACGCTTTGCGTCAATGGTTCCCCAACGTGATTCACCGCCCAATGTAACACTCCACAGTTCACCTGCGCGGTCATAACGGGCGAACACGCCGCGATCCATCGACACCTGATCCACCACTTGGAAAATCGGGTGATATAATTCCTTGGAATTTAAAAAGGCCCCGACATCCAAATAGCTATTGCCCAAGTCGAAGCGAGTCCGGTTCTGGATACGGATGGAATCGATATCGCGGGCCTGATCACCAATGAAATTGCCACTGCGCGGGGCGGTCAATGCCGTTGCACGAGTCATCGCGCCCGGTAACTCTTGATCCAATGTCGTCATACTGCCATAAAATCGCGTGGATATAATGTCCGAAACGCGCAAGCCGACATTGCCGTTGAACCGAATGGAATCCCGCCGCGCATGTTGGCGATCCCCCTTATGGCTATCCGCGCTGATCGCGGCCCAGGCGTTGGCGTTTTGGTCACCTGCGCCGAACGATGCCAAGCCCCGATAAAAATCAAAGCTGCCGACGTCACCGCGCAGGTATAGCCCCGGGGCATTATCCCCCGTTGGTGTCACACCGTTAACTGCGCCGCCCAGCGTTCCGGAACCGAACCTCAACGCGTTTGCGCCACGATATACCTCCAAATGGTCGAAGAATATCGGCTCGAGTTCCTGAAAGTCGCCATTGTCATCGGCAAGGTTGATGGGAATACCGTCCTGCAATAACGTCAACCCGCGCATGTGAAACCCGCGCGACAAGCCAGAACCGCGAATGGAAATGCGGATTTCCTGCCCAAAGCGTGGTTGCGTATATACGCCGGGGGAAAAGGCCAATGTATCGCGCAACGATACGACGGTCTTGTCGGCATAATCCTGATGACTGACAATGTCGGTACCGCCTGCGGTTTTCTGTGCGATTACTTCGGCTTGGTCGGCCGCCGCGCGACCGGTGACAATGATTGTGGCATCCGCAGCATCTTCAGCGGCGGCGGGGGTAATGATTGCACAAAAGACGCACGCCGAAGTGGCGCGCAAAATGGATAAAAATTTCATGGTAGTTTCCTAAATCTAAACGGAAAATGGGCCGCGAAGCAGCCCTTTGGTTTAGATGTAAGAAGGTGGCCCAATCGCAGGGGGTGGCGGCGCGGCTAAGCCAGCGCCAACCGATACTTCGCGCTTGGCAAAAACGGGTATCGCCCGCGCAACAGGGGCCATATCAATTCGCAAAGCCGTCGCAGGAAAATCCGCCGCCATTGCTGCGACTGCAAAAGAACAAGGTTGGTGTTCAACCGATTTGCCTTTTGATGGATCTTCCTTGTGCAGCTTGCCCGATTTATCCATCCAGACGGTATGGGTATCCATCCCCGCACAGATGGTGAGCGCAAAGCTGCGCTCGGCAGATGGCATAAAACCGGCAGGAATAATGACACGCATGGCAAGCGACAGCGCTATGAATGCGGCGGCAAGACTGCGGATAGGCGACAAAGTCCGAATCACTCAGGCGCTATACGCTTGCGATTTCGGCCACGCAAGGTGCTACCCCTTCCACGCACGGCGTTCTTCGGCAACGCGCAGGACGTCATACGCCGCTTGACCTGCCTGAAACGCCTTGGCCGCATTGGTGTTGCCGGGATTCACGTCAGGATGCGTTTCCTTGGCAATCTTGCGCCACGCCTTTTTTGCGTCCTCAAAAGTGGAATCGCTTTCGAGACCTAAAATATCAAGCGCATGCATTTCATCGCGGCTTCGGCTGCCATCGCCGGATCCGGCCCAGCCATAATGCGCGGACTCCTTATAGCCTGAAGAATCCCGGCGCTCATTGGCCTCGCGTTCGTCGGCTTCTTCCTTGGTCAGTCCCTCAAAATAGTCATAACCGCGATTATACTCGCCCGCATGCTCTTCACAGAACATCCAGCGGTCGGGATTGTTAGGGGATTTTGGCGCGGGGCAGTTTCCCGCCTTGTTGCAGCCATATCGGTCACACAGGCGAACCTGCTGCGCCTCGCTGCTACTGCCATAGCCGCGCCAGCGGGGAAAACCCCAGTCATTTCGTCGCGTAGTTCGCACCATGCTGCCGACTTAGCGGCGGCATACGCATTTTGCTAGGGGCGTAAACGCAATTTATGCGCCGGACAGCGTGCCCGTCGCTCCGCCGAAGCCAGTGAAAGATTGTTGGACTATGTAAACGATAACCGACCCAACGAGATACGCCAAAATGACGACTACGGTCATCCCGGCTACTTTTTCTTTCGGAACCCTCAAAACGGGATGCAAACCCAAATAAATCAAGTACACAGAGTAAGCCAGACCGCCGAGATAGACAATAAAACCCAAAATTGGGATTATCAAAAATATCGCAAAGACCCATGCAGGCGTGCCAGCATATATGATGAGTTTCGTAGCTTGTATCAGCTCATTACCGCCATTGAAACTTGGCGAAATGGCCTTCACCAAATAGGCCATTGCCATCAGCAACACCAATCCCAACACATAACCAATGACCATCTGCGTAACCAAACCGCTTGCCGTAAGCTCTGCGGTCCCGCCTGCCCCATATTCAGACAGTAACGAATTCAACAATAAACCAGCGGCTATCCCAATCAGCGCGGGTATCAGCGCCAAAGGCATTGCGTAGCCCGTAAAGAGCCTGCCAATAGTTGCAGGCTCGGCAGCAATGACATTCCATTCATCCGCCGGTTTCATAATGATATTCTTGGCGCGTTCCACAATCGACATTGACTTAACCCTCCAGAATTAGCTTGGCATGGAACAGAACATATTGGTGCCAATATGTAAATATTGACGTTCGCGTCAACGCGCAAGCATATCCGCATGGGGTAAAAAGCCAGAGGGTCTGTAAGCCGGGTTCTGTCCTCCACTTCAGCCGAAACCTAAGCGGATGTGCGACCATTCATCTAGGCGACGCATTGCTGCGGCACTCATGCAACCAACCCGGGCGACTGGCAGGAGGATGCCATATGCCGCCCCTATTCGGTTTTGCTCCCGGTGGGGTTTGCCCTGCCATTTCTGTTACCAGAAACGCGGTGCGCTCTTACCGCACCGTTTCGACCTGGCCGCATCGAAATGCGGTGGACTATTTTCTGTGGCACTTTCCCTAAAATTGCTTTCGCCGGACGTTATCCGGCACCGTTCCTCGCTGGAGCCCGGACTTTCCTCCCCTTAGCAGTTACCCGCTAAGCGGCGATCGCCCAACCCTCTGGCATTGGTCAGGTAACAGAATTGCCACCAACAGCCAAGAGCAAGCTGAACAAGATGGCGCGACATTCCCCGTCGATTACGCCATCGATGTTTTCGGGGCGAAACCGCCGCTGAAATGCGACTGTGGCCGCTCGGCCATTGGTTATGCCATAGCCATAGCGTTCCAACGCCAAAAGGAACGCAGCGTCCGGCCAACCGGGGTCAACCAGATTTGCGCTTGGTCGCTTTATGGCAAGCCCAAGCTTGGCAAGCCGTTCCCAATCGAACAGCTCGCCCGGATCTTCTTTGCGGGCTGGTGCCACATCGCTGTGTCCCACTACGTTGCGCGGTTCAATACTGTAGGTTCGGACTAATTCTGCGACTAACCGAGTCACTGTGTCCATTTGCGCCTCAGGAAACGGGCGATAGCCAAATTCATGGCCGGGATTGACGATCTCAATGCCAATGCTGGCGCTGTTGCAATCGGTTACGCCGCGCCAATAGGACAATCCGGCATGTTGCGCGCGTTGCTCCTCGCGCACCATATGTACCAACTGCCCATCTTCATCGACCACATAATGCGCCGAAACCTGGGACGCCGGGTTCGCCAGCCAGTCAATGGCCGCCGCACCCGACTGCATACCTGTATAGTGCAGAACAAGCATATTGATGGGCAAGCTACGCTCACCGAAATTGGGTGATGGGTTCCAGATCATGGTCATGTCCGGACCATAGGTAAGTCCGGAGCGACGTGCAATATCAGGGCTGCACTCTCTTTACGCTGCGCCCCGCAACTGCGGCTTACTCTAACCTTAAATGCGGATGAGCGCGCCAATCACCAGATTTTCGGCATCGGGCTCTGCCAGTTGCAACATACCACCGCCTTGCACTGCCAGCATATGTGCCATCCATGCCACCGCCGTACGCGAGTCCACGGCAGCGGGGTCAAGCTGGCCTGTCAGGGCCTGTCGAATAGCTGAATCCATTATGATTTTCTGTCCATTCGCCCGAATGACAATTTCCTGCTCGCCGGCGCGCGCTTCGGCACCCACGGACAATGTCCCGCCACGCACCAGCGCGTCATTGGCCAACAGAACGAGATTCAGCAATATTTTCACTGCCCGTTTCGGTATCATCTGCGCAGGCACGGCCCACTCAAGTACCGTCCGTCCGCTTGACGTCACCATTGGTTCAATCACCAATTTTGCCTCTTTGGGATCAACTTCAGCGCCAAACCCGCCTGCAGCGCCAAAGGCCAGACGGAAAAACTTAAGTTTATTAGCAGCAGCCTTTGCGCTTTCCGCCAGCAAATCCATGCATCGTTGCCGCATTTCGGGGTCATGCTCATCCGCCAATAGCTCAAGGCCGCTGTTCATCGCGCCAACGGGGCTTAACAGGTCATGGCACAGGCGCGCGTACAGCAGGCTGGCAAAATCGATTTCGGTTTCGGACATTACGAACAGTTCCAGATGGTATCGGGCGTTGTGCCGCCGCTCATGAACCGAGTTGGCGGGTGTTTCAACCCTCTACCAATAACGTGACGG
>JBILLO010000015.1:0-21163 GCA_044376035.1 Sphingorhabdus sp. | reverse complement strand
ATACCGGTGTATCCGCTGGTCGTATTTCGGTAGTCATCGGCGGCAATTAAACGACGTGATCCCAGGTTAAGCACGAAGCGCCCTGCTTGGAGCGTAGCCTGGCTTTCGTCACCGAAAGGCTTATGGAGATCAAACGCTACATAGCCCTGAACGAACTCAGCAGTATTGACTTCGTTTGTCGTGATCGGCGTTCTCGCATTGGCAAAATAGGCGCGACTATCATAAAGTTCGGTACCTAAACGGAACGGTCCTGTCTGATACTCTGCAAATATAGTCGTCCGTAAATTGATCGTGTCGTCGCTCGCGTTGAACCCGGGACGGGCTTGGCCGTCAATTGTGTCGAAGCGCAGGCGAAAGCTGGCTGAGAGCTTCAAATCGTCAGGCGCATTTAGGGCATCGTGCAGCGACCATGGTGACGGTTCAGTTTGCGGACTACCCGTCTGTGCAAGAACGGCAGTCGGGGACATGGAACAGAGTAAGACACAAAAATGCACCAGTTTCATTTTCGTCCTTCCACCAGTCATGCTTTTTGCGATACCGTTGACAAGATGATTTATCAACGACTATTCTACGATTATCGAAAGGTTGATAGATATGGACAGTACGCAAACGGTTGATGCGCTCGGAGCGTTGGCGCAGGCGCATCGGCTAGCTGCGTTTCGTGTCCTTATACAGGCAGGTGACTCCGGGCTTTCAGCAGGATCAATTGCCGAAGCACTGGGGTTACCTAACAGTTCGCTGTCGTTTCATTTGGCCCATCTCACCCGCGCCGGGCTTATTACCAAAAGGCGGCAGGGACGCTCGCTGATCTACACGGCCGACTATGCCGCGATGCATGCTCTGGTGGGTTTTTTGACGGAAAATTGCTGCGGTGGCGCATCCTGTGAATCGGCTTCGTCTTTTAAAGTCGAGCTAACAGCCTCTGGCATCTAAGCGCCCGGCGATAGGCGGTCATAAGGACGGTTTGCCGGATTAAGCGTGGGTTGGGAAGGGTTTTTGGTTCACGCGGAGGCGCGGAGGCGCGAAGAAGATGTTGGCCCGACCCGTCATAGTTCAAAGCTATTTCGGGGATGACGCACCTGTCACCGTAATTCCCGGAATTCTAATTCCTCCCCGGCACGGGGAGGGGGACCGTCGCAGACGGTGGAGGGGCACCCGCCGTTCGGCGCAATCTCGCGGTCATACCCGGTCGAAACCCTGCGCCAATATTATCTCACGCAGAGGCGCAGAGAGCGCAGAGAGCGCAGAGAGGGTTTAGCCCGACCCGTCATGGTACAACGATATTTCGGGGATGACGCACAAGTTACCGGACGTCGAATTCGGAATTCGTAATGTGAGGCTATTTATACGAAGAGCGGGATGAAAGCACCACAAATACAGCTTCAGCTAGTGCCGTGGCACGATCTTGAATGGCGTCAGCGTTCCATTCTTTGTCACCATATTGATCCGAAAACTCCTGCAAATAGCTTGGAACATTCCTTATGTTGTTGTCGTAGTTGTGGGGTTGTTTCAGCACCTTCATTTTTTCTTCAAACGGCATATTACCAAGTATTCCGTTTATCTGTTTCGGTATAACAATAAGATTACCAATCCCGTCACAAATCTGTTGTTCCTCATCGCTTGCGGAGAAAGACTGTGGGTTTAGATGCTCAATATCAAAACTAGGTTTTAGGCCGGATTGAGCAGATATAACATCCAGCAAATCCAAAGACTGTCCATCCTTCACGCCATCGTTAATTAAGCGATCAAAAATGTAGCGTATGGTGTTTCTTTCCGACTTATTCTCATAAGACAGGTTTACAAAACTTGCGATGAATTCATCTTTCGACAAAATTGAATTTGCGAACCAGCTTATCACAGCAGGTATCGCGGTAAGATCTTCGTCAGTGAATACTTTTTCACTAAATTCGGCATATTTGTTTTCGGTTTCGTTGCCGATCCTTCCACCAACTTTGTTATTTGCGATGTGGAAAAATTCGATAGCGCGGACAAGCGAGATGATTTTTTTTGCGTCAATTTTTTCGCCGCCGGAGTTGTAAAAGCTCCGGAGTGCCGCGAAAATAAGGGGAATTGGTTGTGTAAGATTAAACAACCTTAAAACTGAAATTGAGCGATGAAATTCCTTGAAAAGCATTTTTTCCGCTGGAAAATTATGATCCTTTAACAAGTCTACAACCGCGTCGTAATCAGGCTGATTATAAACTCTGTAAAAATCAGAAAACCAAACTAGTTCGTTAAGAAATTCATTAACGCCGAGTTTCTCAGCATAATCTCTTATACTACGGTAAAGCTGCCTCGAATTTACCTTCCCTGCGCGAGCAATCCAAAATTGCTTGAGTGCCTTAATTGGCGACGTCCCAAAATCGGATACAATGGTGTCCCAACGTTCATCCAGATCATCTTCCAGATAATCTTGCTCCTTCGAAAACAAGAAATTTTTCAAAAGGTCAGTTACTTCTAGTTCTTTTCCACGTGCGTTTGTGCGTTCAAATATGTCGAAAGCTTCAGAGCTATCGTCAATGTCAATTCGAATAACGAAAGTATTATCTCTTAGATGCTTAGCAAAACTTTTTGCCTTTTCTAAATCAATACCGACATACTCTTTAATCCGACTGCGACAAAAATCATAAATAGGCTTTACTCGATTAACCTCTCTTTTAATGCCGAGTGACTTTCCATTAATCAAAACTCTGCTGGGAAATTTACCATTCCAACTATAGTCACATATGATCGGGAAAATGATCCCTATTACTGGTGAAGGGATTAACCGATGTGCCTCAGCCGATGAATTGTCATCTTCGGATGATAGGGGGTCATAATTGGAAATCAGTTTCTGGATTGACTCGGCTACGCCCTCATTCCCCAAATCCCATCGGATCACATCTCTTAGTGCCATAAGCAAAACTAAGGTTGTTGTAAGCCGTTGTTGTCCATCAATTACGTGAGTAGTGGTTTTCTTTTTATCCTCGGTAGAATCAAAGATCATTGGGCCCAAGTACAAATGTTCATTTTTTTGGCTTTCGGCGGCGGCGATCAAATCAGAGATAAAGTCACCAACCTGAGTGTCACTTTTCCAATCGTAAGCTCTCTGGTATCGAGGAATGACATATTGGACGCCGCCTGCAAGCAATTGTCCAATCGTGCACTTGCGCGGTTCCTTCATATCATACCCTTTGTATAAATAGGTGATCCCGAATCGAATTTTTTTACTTATCAACATGTACTTACAGCCGAAAACTTCTCACAGGCAATCGAATAAATGTTATTTCTTAAATTTTAGCTACTGTGCCGAATTACGGCCGAATTACGGTGACAGGTGCGTCATCCCCGAAATAGCTTTGACCTATGACGGATCGGGCCAACACCTTCTTCTTGTCTTCGCGTCTTTGTGCGAGATTATATTGGCGCTGGGTTTCGACCGAGCACGACCACGAGATTGCGCCAACCGGCGGGTGCCCCTCCACCGTCTGCGACGGTCCCGCTGTTGCTCCGCAACGCCTGCGGCTCCCCCGTGCCGGGGAGGAATTATTTAGCCTTCGAATCACCGTCACAGGTGCGTCATCCCCGAAATAGCCTGTCATGCTGAACTTGTTTCAGCATCTTATTACTTCTTCGCGGCGGTGCTTAAGTAAGATCCTGAAACAAGTTCAGGATGACGGAAGGGGCTGTTTATAGAGATCGCGAAAACCCCGCCAACACCCCCACCAACGCAGTCTCGACTTTGGAATTACGCCGACAATTGCCATAACCCCGAAACAGGTTTCGCTTGCAATGTAGGATTTGTTTTGAGATTCTGTGCGCTACGCCCGCAATTGTTGCGCGACCGGCTCTTTGAACCTGTTGAACCCCATTCCGGCTTTCGGACCCGGCAAACCAACGTCGCAAAGTCGAGATAAGTTTACAGAAATATCGCGTTTTGGGTATATGTTTGTAAACTTAGGCACCGGCAACAGGCGTAAGCGGGCCTGTCGCGGTGGCGTGCCGTTGAAGAAAAACTGGCGGAGACGGTGGGATTCGAACCCACGATAGAGTCACCCCTATACACACTTTCCAGGCGTGCGCCTTCGACCACTCGGCCACGTCTCCGCATTCCCCTTGGGGACGCACGCCCCTAGCCGCTCCTTTGCGCTTTCGCAAGGCACAGTGATTTGCCATAATGCATCATATGAAAAGATATCTGCCTTTGGTCGCCATCGCCGCTTTATGCGCGTCCTTCCCGCTTTTGGCGCAGGAGGCCAAAACCTTCCCTGCGCCATCGGAAATTGTCGCGGCGGCCAAGGTAGACGAATGGGTGGCGATTGAATCGTCTGACCTGATGATCATGGACCTCGCGCCCGATTCGAAGGGCAAGCCGCGCCGTGTGGTTATCCAGTTAATCCCGAAACCCTTCAGCCAAGGCTGGGTCGGCAATATCCGCAAGCTGGCGGCGGCCAAATTTTGGGACGGCACAAGCATCAACCGCGTGCAGGACAATTATGTCGTCCAATGGGGCGATGCGGCCGAGAAGAAGGCTTTGCCTGAGGGGTTGCGAGTGATGGTCGCAGACGACTACCTGTCCCAGACCATTAACTTGATCGGAAGACCCGCGCCTCGGTTACGCAGCGAAAGAACCTGGCAAGAAAGTCTTACCTTTGATGCCTATGCCGCACGCACTGCGTTCGAAAATGGTTGGCCCGTTGGGGTGGGAAAGAGCGCGGGGATGTGGCCCGTCCACTGCTACGGCATGGTTGGCGTAGGCCGCAATTTGTCGCCCGACACAGGCAGTGGCGCTGAACTCTACACTGTCATCGGTCACGCCCCGCGCCACCTTGACCGCAATATCGCTTTGGTCGGCCGCGTCATCGAAGGCATTGAACATATGTCGAGCCTGCCGCGCGGCAACGGTGCGCTTGGATTTTACGAAAAGGAAGAGGAGCGCGTGCCGATATTGTCTGTGCGGCTGGGTAATGAGGCGAAGGACGTGCCAGCCTTTGAATATCTGGACACTGACAGCGCAAGTTTTGCCGCTTATGCCGATGCGCGCGCCAACCGGCGTGATCCGTTTTTCAATGTGCCAGCGGGCGGCGCGGATATTTGCAATATTCCGGTGCCCATTCGCCGCAAGGCAAAATGAGGGCGTGGCTTAATCAGCCCCTAACCCCGACATGGAAGGCCGGCGCAATGGCCGAACGGACTCGCCTCACGGAGTTGCGGAAGCCTTAGCGGCAGGTGCTGGCATAGTTACCGGCAAGGCCACAGGGCGGATCAAGGCCATTTGTTCCAAACGATCAAGCGCCTTTCGGGCATCGGCGTAGCGTTTCGCGCGGATCATCCACGACTGGGCCGCAGGGGCGCCCGGCATCGCGGCGACGTCCAACATGGCCGCTGACATATTGCCCGCCTCAACAAAGGCTTGGGCGCGGATCAGGCGCTGTTCGGGGGTGCGCGTCGGCCCGTCATCCCGGCGCAGCACGAACAGCTGCGACAGCTCATTTTTTACGGTTTCCCAAGCACCATTATCGCGATGACCGGACACCAATATAGGCGCGAGTTCACTAAGCTCTGTCTGTAGTTGATCGATGGTGACGGGCGCCTGCGCTGCAGAAATAATATTTGCAACCGCCTGCGGCTGCGTTGCGCCAAAGCGAAGCCGGAGCTGTTCAGCCAGATATCCCAAGGATGCGCCATTATCGAGCGCCCGGCGCACGGCAAATGTCAGCAGCAGCCCTTCGCCACGTACGGCGTCACCCGATATCGCGGGGTTCGCAACATAAACCGGAACCACTTGTCCCGCGACCTGCGCCGTTGTGCCAGCCGACGGCAAAGGCGCGGCGGCGTTTTCTGCTTCCGCCGTTTCTTGAGCTGACGGCGCGAGAATACCAAAGCTATCAGCCAGCCACCATGTCGCCGCCCCGCCGCCGGCAAAGGCGACCAGAAGCAAAAGCATGAAATGCTTGAATTTCATCCCGCCAGCCGAAGCGGACTGTGCCGTTGGATAATCGCTCATATCGGTCCTTCAATAGCCGCACCGCGTTCGTCTTGGCAATAACGGGGCGTAAACTGTCCTTGGATCGCTTTCAACAATGCCGCATCATTGGGCGCTTGCGCTATAATCATTCCCCCCCAATTCTCCCCAGCCGCCTTGGCAATTGCGTTCGAAAATGTCGCGAGCGTGACGGCGGCGCGCGGCAAGCTTATGCTAGCACACAGCTCTGCAAAATGCTGAGCAGCGCGCGACGAATGCAGGATCACGATATCGCTTTCGGTGACGTGACGCACAAAGTCATCCGGCACGCTGACGGGGGCGCTTCGGTAAACGATTTCAATGTCGATACGGACACCATCGATAGGCGCAATGGGGCTATGATCTTCGCCTGCCAGCCATAACAATCGTTGATGGCCATCGGCGACTGCTCGCCGCACCAGCGCGTCAACGCCGTCAGACCCTGTTTGAGCAACGGGCACCGACAATATGTGCAGTGCGCTGGCGGTGGCACTGCCAACGGCATAAATTGGCTTGGCATGGTCCCGTGTCAGGAATTCTACCGCCGCCCGCGCGGCGTTGCCGCTGGTCAGCAGTATCGCGTCATAACCATCTGCTGAGACGCGCTGCACGGGCAGATGTTCGATGGCAAACAACGGCATGAGAATGGGCGCATGGCCCGCCGCGCGCAGGCGATGCGCAGTCGCATCCGCCCCAGGTTGCGGCCGGATAATCAACAGTTTCACGATGCGAAAATGCCGCGCAAGGTAATGCTCGCTTTGCCCAATAATTCCTGCGCAAGCAGCGCCGCGCCATCGCCACCAATAGCATATAGACATTCGCCCGATTGCAGTTCGCTCCCGTTTGCGGTGAAAATCCCGGCGCGTAATCGGATCTGCGTCCCTTCAACCCGCGCCAGTGCCGCAACCGGGGAATGGCAATTGCCTCCCACGGCGGCAAGAAACGCGCGCTCGGCGTTGACGGCCACAGTTGTATCCGCGTCGTTGATAGCCTCTAATAAGGGGAACAGGTCGGCGCGGCTGGCCAATCGGTCAATGCCGACGGCGCCTTGCGACGCGGCTGGCAAAAACGCATCGAGCGATAGTTCAGCGCCCACCCCGGCCATACCCAAACGGTCAAGCCCTGCGGCTGCAAGCAGGGTGGCATCGGCGTCCCCTGCGTCAATATGCGCAAGCCGGGTCGCGACATTGCCCCGCAGCGGCACAATCTGCAAATCAGGCCGCACCCGTTGCAGCTGCGCCGCGCGCCTCGGGCTCGACGTCCCGACGCGCGCGCCTTGCTTCAAATCACTAAGCGACGCAGCCCCAATCAAGCGGTCATGAACGTCGGCGCGCGGCAGCATGGCAGAAATGACAAAAATGTCGGCGCGCCATGTTTCGACGTCTTTCATCGAATGGACGGCGATATCAATCTGATCATCCATCAGCGCGCGTTCCAGTTCCTTGGTCCAAAGCGCTTTGCCGCCAATATCGGCCAGTGGCCTGTCCTGAATCTTGTCGCCTGTCGCCAGCATCGGAACAAGCGTTACCGCGTCATCGGGCAGATTATGCACCGCTTTCATAGCCGCCATGGTCATCTCGGCTTGGGCCAAAGCCAGCGGAGAACGGCGGGTTCCGATACGTAAAGGTCGCTCGGCTGTGAATAATGGACATGTCATGCGGCTTGTTCATAGCGCCGCGTCCACCTATGGGAAAGCAATATGGCAATCATCCTCGGTCTAGAATCAAGCTGCGACGAAACCGCAGCGGCAATCGTGCGGTCCGACCGGACAATCTTAAGCCATGCCTTGGCCGGGCAAGAGGATCATCACCGCGCCTTTGGTGGCGTCGTTCCCGAAATTGCGGCGCGCGCGCATGCCGAGTTGATGACGCCCTTAGTCAAAACGGCGTTGGCCGATGCCGGACTTACCCTCAACGACATTGATGCCATTGCCGCGACCGCTGGCCCTGGCCTTATTGGCGGCGTGATGGTCGGACTAGTAACGGCAAAGGCGCTTGCCATGGCGTCAGGCAAGCCGCTGATTGCCGTCAACCATCTTGAAGGCCATGCATTGTCACCGCGCCTTATCGATGCGGATCTCGAATTTCCCTATTTGCTGTTGCTTGTGTCGGGCGGCCATTGCCAGTTGCTACGCGTCAACGGCGTTGGCGATTATAACCGTCTTGCGACCACCATTGATGATGCAGTGGGCGAGGCGTTTGACAAGACCGCGAAAATCTTGGGTCTAGGCTTTCCCGGAGGACCCGCGGTCGAGCAAGCCGCCGCCATCGGCAACGCCAACAACGTGCCCTTGCCACGGCCGTTAAAAGGCGCAGATGAACCGCATTTCTCCTTTGCAGGCCTCAAAAGCGCTGTCCTGCGCGCGCATGAATCGGGCCAGTATCGGATACAGGATATCGCCGCATCGTTCCAATTGGCGGTCATCGACTGCCTCTATGACCGCATAAGCTATACGCTAGATCGCATAGATGCGCCTGCTGCCTTGGTGGTCGCTGGCGGTGTTGCGGCCAATGTGCCAATCCGTGAGAATCTGGAAAAGCTCGCTGCGCAACGTGGGATGCGCTTTGTCGCTCCGCCCTTGTGGTTGTGTACCGACAATGGCGTCATGATCGCTTGGGCCGGAGCAGAGCGCTTCGCCATGGGCCTCACAGACGGGCTGGACTTTGTCGCGCGGCCCCGCTGGCCGCTTGACCCCCATGCCGCACCCGCGCGCGGCGCAGGTGTCAAAGCATGAGCGCAGGCAGATATCCCGTCGGCATTATCGGTGGCGGCGCATGGGGCACTGCGCTTGCGGCAGTCATGGCACAAATTCATGATAGAGTCTTGCTGTGGGCCCGCGAAGAAGATGTCGTGCGCAGCGTGAACGTCCACCATGAAAACACCCTATTTCTGCCCGGAATGCCGCTGTCGCCAAAGATTGAAGCTACCGCCGATCTGGCGCGCATGGCGGATTGCGATGCGTTGTTGATCGTCACACCGGCGCAGCATGTGCGCGCGACTTTATCCGCACTTCCCGACACGCAAGCGCCGCTGATCCTGTGTGCCAAGGGGATTGAGGCCGACACGCAAATGCTGGTGTCCGACGTCGCAGCGCACGTGCGGCCGCACAATCCTTTGGCGGTGCTTTCCGGCCCTACATTTGCGCATGAGGTCGCGGCTGGAAAGCCAACCGCCGTGACGCTTGCGACCGCAAGCCCAGCGCTTGGTTCCGCGCTGATGCGCGGTATCGCCACCCCTTCTTTCCGTCCCTATTGGTCTGATGATGTCATTGGCGCGGAAATTGGCGGCGCTGTTAAAAATGTGCTCGCCATTGCCTGTGGGGTTGTCGATGTCACTGGCCTTGGCCTAAATGCGCGCGCCGCGTTGATCGCGCGCGGCTTTGCCGAAATGCAGCGTTACGGCCTTGCACGCGGCGCAAAAGCCGAAACGCTTGCGGGGCTGTCAGGGCTCGGTGATCTGGTACTGACGTGCAGTTCGGAAAACTCGCGAAACTTCTCCTTAGGCCGTGGTCTTGGGCAAGGACGACCAGCAGAAAATCTGCTCGCCGACCGCAAGACTGTGGCCGAGGGCGCCTTTACCGCACCAGTGCTTTTGAAGTCGGCCACGTCTCTGTCTGTCGAAATGCCTGTCGTTTCAGCTGTTTGCGCGTTACTCGCTGGCACGGTCACCGTGGAGGCTGTTATGACCACGCTATTGGCCCGTCCACTCAAGTCCGAAAGCTGGTAACTTCGGCCTGAATGCGCTAATTCACGCACAAAGGACTGCATTTGAGCACAGCCAGAACCGACGAAGAAGACATTCAAGCGCTCGCCAAGGGCGGTCGCACAAATGTCTTTGGATTCGTGCTGCGGCTGGCGGCGCGAATCCCATTTTTGTTCATCGCAGGTCGGCTTTATGGTCCCGAGGCACTTGGCCGCTTTGCTTATGCTATTTTGATCGTTGAATTTGCAGCCCAGCTTGGGTCGCTTGGCCTGCGCCGGGGTCTTGCGGAACTGCTGTCCAAGGATGACCGGCCGCACGCCCATATCATCGCGGATTGCTTGCTCGCCGCAATGGCCGCTTCGGCGCTGGGCGCTGCATTTTTGATCGCGTTCCCGCAATTCATGTTTCCCAATAGCAGCACCAACGGGTTTGATCGATTCTTGCCATTGGCGATTTTTGCGATTGTGGCGACGGATGTTGCGCTGTCCGCACTTGCCTATAAATTCGACATCCTGTCCACCGTACGCGCACGCGCGGTTGTCGAGCCTTGGACGATCAGCATCGCTGCGGGTGGATTATATTTCTATTCCGCCCGCGATGGCCTGATCCTGGCTTATGTCGCCTCTTTGGCAGCGGCGTTGGTCTTTGCTTTATGGCCCTTATGGCGCAGCTATGGCCTGCCGCGCGGCTGGCGGCCAAGCCTGACGCGCTCGCTTGGCATTGCGCGGCGCAACCTGCCGCTCGCCGCTGCAGATGCGGCCGAATGGGGTAGCCGACGGCTTGACCTTGCCATATTGGGCTTGTTCGCCTCGCCAGCCGTGGTTGGAATTTATTATGTCGCGCAACAAGTCGCGAGCTTGCCACAGAAGTTGAAAACCAGTTTTGATCCAATTTTGGGGCCAGTCATTACCCGCAATTTGCAGACGCAAAACTATGCAGAAATTGCCAAGCAAGTGGGCCAAGTCGGCTTTTGGATCATAGCGGCGCAGGCGGGAATTGCATTAGCGCTTGGTATCCCGGGCGAGGCCGTGATGGGGCTAGTAGGCCCTCAATTTGTCGGCGGCGCTATGGCGCTTGCCTTTTTGCTCGCAGCAGAGGTTACTGGCGCCACCGCCGTCGTGAGCGAATCCGCCTTGGTTTACATGGCACGCCACCGAAATCTTTTAATCTCGCTCGGCATGCTCATGGTTCAGGCATTGGTGAGTGTTGGCCTGATCATGCTCGTCGACGACTTGCCCATTATGCCTGAACATGTCGGCCTATATCAAGCGGCAGCGGTGGCGTGCGGCCTGATGATCTCACTTGGGATCGGGTCGCTTATCAAGTCCCGGTTTTTGTCGCATTTGCTTGGGCAGGCGATACGTGTCTGGCGCTGGACGCTGCTGATTGCCGTCGCGGCTGCTGCGCTGCTTGGATTCATTATCGTCAGCGTGCCCGCCCGATTTGAATGGGTCGAACTCACAATCGGGATTCCCGCAATTCTCAGTCTGTATGGCTGGATCATCTGGCGCTGGGGCTTTGGTCCCGAAGACCGGGTGCTATTCCGCAAGAAACGCCATTAACTTAAACGTTTGGCAACCAAATCGGCAATGTCCGCTTCTGGGCGTGCGCCATAATGCGAGATGATTTCCGCAGCGCATACCGCACCCATGGTCAGGCAATCCGCTATTGGGCGCCCCTGCGCAAGGCCAGCAAACACACCGGAAGCAAACAGGTCGCCTGCGCCTGTGGTATCGACCAATTGCGCCACGGGTTCAGCACCGACTTCCGTGCGGACACCATTTTCGACGGCAATCGCGCCATGTTCGCCGCGCGTGCAGACGAGCAATGGAACCTTGGCGGCGATGGCGGCAACCGAAGCTTCGAAATCATCGCTATTGTTCAGCGCGCAGATTTCAACTTCGTTGGAGAATAAAATGTCAATACGACCAGCGTCCATTTCGGCTAAGAAATCAGGCCCATGGCGCGAAATCACAAATGCGTCTGACAAGGTCAAAGCCACCTTGCGGCCAGCCGCGCGCGCAACGTCAATGGCGGTGCGCATGGCAGCACGTGGTTCTTCAGGGTCCCACAAATAGCCTTCAAGATACAAGATCGCCGCGCTTTCAATCAGCGATGTGTCGATGACCAATGCAGGCAGATATTGGGACGCACCCAAAAAGGTGTTCATCGTGCGCTGCGCATCGGGCGTGACCAATATGTAGCAACGCGCGGTCGATGGGGCACCGTCGCGGGCAGGAATGTCGAAATAAATGCCGCCTGCGCGAATGTCATGCGCGAAAACTTCACCAAGCTGATCGGTTGCAACTTGCCCGATAAACGCCGTCTTGTGCCCAAGCCGTGCCAAGCCAGCCAAGGTGTTCGCCGCCGAACCACCGCTAATTTCCCGGGCAGGTCCCATATGCCCGTAAAGCGCCTGTGCGCGTTCCTCGTCGATGAGCTGCATGCTGCCCTTTGTAAGGCCTTCGCTTGCGATGAAAGCATCATCGGTATCGGCGATGATATCCACAATAGCATTGCCAATTGCGAGTACGTCGAAGCGGGTATCGGTCATAAAGGTTCCTATTTAAGCCAAAAGCGCCCTAGTTGGATTGGACATTTCCGGCAAGCGCTTTAGAAAGGCCTGATGATCCAAGCGCTGATGCTTTCGTTCCAAAGCCTGTCCGACAAGCGTATCTTTGCTGTCTTGGTGAAGGTGACCCTTCTCACTATTGTCAGTTTCCTCATTCTGGGCATTGGCCTCTGGTTAGCCCTGCTATGGGTGTTCGGATGGCTCGGGGTGAATGATGGCGGCTTTTGGTCGGGACTGCTCACCGTTGCTGTTATCGTCCTGTCCGGCTTCTTATTGTTCCGCGTTGTGGCCGTTGCGATAACATGGGTTTTTGCCGATGACATCATCGATGCCGTCGAGGATCGACATTATCCAAGGCAGGCCGCATTCGGCAAACGGCCAAGCCTTGGCGCTGGCGTGCACATGGCCATGCGGTCGATAATGCGCGTGCTCGGCTATAATCTCCTCGCCTTACCGCTTTATGTGCTTCTGCTGTTTACCGGCGTTGGCACTGCGATCGCGTTCCTGTTGATCAACGCGTTGCTTTTGGGCCGGGATTTGGAGGACATGCTCATCGCGCGTCATGGCGCAAAGGGCGCGATGAACAAGCTACCCCGTCTGATGCTGGGACTAATGGGAACTGCCGGAATGCTGGTGCCACTTGTCAACCTTCTGGTGCCCATTCTGGCTACAGCCACGGCGGTCCATTGGGTCCATTCAGGAAATTCTGAGCTATGAATCATGCACTCCCCCTCACCGCAACCGCTTTGTTACTGGCAGGCTGTGTCTCGGCGCCTGAGGCGCGTGCGCCAGCGCGTCAGCCCGCAATGGTTGAGCGCACAGCGGCGTCTTTCCCGCCCCGTCCTGTTATTGTAACGCCCGGACTTGAAGGCGTGATTGGTAAAGACGCCAATGCCATAAAACGCTTATTCGGCGAACCACGGCTGGACGTTGTCGAAGTTTATGGTCGCAAGCTGCAGTTCGTCGGTAAGCCCTGCATCCTCGATGCGTTTCTCTATCCCGAACGCAAAGGCGGACGCGAAGTCGTCACTTATGTCGATGCCCGCAGAAGCGACGGAGCCGCCGTAGACCGCGCCGCTTGCATTGCGGCCCTGCAACGCCGCTAGGTCGCGGCATCCCACTCGGCAAGAACCGACGCGTCCTGTTCCCCGGCAAACAAGTCCTGTCGCCTCTGCGCAAATGTCTCAGGTGACAGCCGCCCCAACGCCCAAATCGCCGCACCGCGAACCACAGGCGCAGGATCGGCCAGCAACATCTCAATCTGCGAAATAAGCCCAGCATCCGTGCCATTGCCAGCCGCGATCAAGACATTGCGTACAAACCGGTCGCGTCCGATCCGTTTGATGGGCGATCCGGAAAAGAGTTGCCGAAATGCGGCATCATCCAATGTCAATAAATCCGCAATCTGCGGCGCAACCAGCTCCGCGCGCGGGGAAAACGCCTTATGCGCGGCCGCCGTTTCGGCAAATTTGTTCCACGGACACACCGCAAGACAGTCATCGCAGCCATAGATATGATTGCCCATTAATGGCCGAAGTTCTAAGTCAATTGGTCCCTTATGCTCGATCGTCAAATACGAGATGCAGCGGCGGGCATCGAGGCGGTAGGGCGCGGGAAAGGCATTGGTCGGACAAATGTCTAGGCACGCGCGGCATGATCCACAGCTGTCTTCGGAGGGCAAAGTGGGTTCAAGTTCAGCGGTGGTATAAATCGCGCCCAAAAACAACCAACTGCCATGTTCCCGGCTCACGACATTGCTATGCTTACCCTGCCAGCCAAGCCCGGCGGATTGCGCCAAGGCTTTCTCCATCACTGGCGCGGTATCCACAAAAACCTTGACGCCTGCATCTGCTTCATGCGCCAGCCATCCCGCCAGCCGCTTGAGCGCGCCCTTCACGACATCATGATAATCGCGCCCTTGTGCATAGACCGAAATGCGTGCGCGCGTGTCTTGGTCGGCAAGGAGCATGGGATCCTGCGGCGGGGCATAGCTCATCCCCAGCATGATGACGGATTTGACCTCGGGCCATAAGATGTCCGGATTGGCGCGTTCATCGGCGCGGCTTTCCATCCAGAGCATGTCGCCATGCAAGCCTTCGCGCAGCCACTGTCGAAGTCTAACGCCTGCCGTCGGCGCAAGACGGCCAGGCGCGATGCCAAAGGCGACAAAGCCTTCGCCTTTCGCACGATCTTGCAAGGTGTTAACAAAATTTCTATTGTCTCTCTTCACGCGCTGACCCTATTCAACACCCTCACACACTCCGGGGCACATCAGAATGTATGCAATAGAGGCAAAGGGACTATTAAAGCAATTCGACGGCTTTCGCGCGGTCGATGGTGTGGACTTGAAAATTCCCGAAGGTAGCATTTTTGGCATTTTGGGTCCAAACGGCGCGGGCAAAACAACCATGCTGCGGACCTTGCTTGGGATCATTGATCCCGACGCTGGGACGCGGACCTTGCTTGGTGCCGACCGCCCGATATCGCAGTCGCGTAACATAGGCTATTTGCCCGAAGAACGGGGGCTTTACCAATCGATGCGCGCCGTTGACACTATTGCTTTCATGGGAGCGCTGCGCGGCCTTCCGCTGCGGGAAGGCGCGCGAAAAGGCCGGGCCTTGCTCGAAGAAGCTGGCCTTGGTTACGCCGCAGACCGGCAAATCCGGCAGCTGTCCAAAGGTATGGCGCAAACGGTGCAGTTGATGGGCACCATCGTTCATGACCCGAAGCTGATTGTTCTTGATGAACCTTTTTCCGGGCTTGATGCCCTCAATCAAGCAAAGCTCGAAAAGATGATCCGCGCGCAGGCTGCAAAAGGCGTTACCGTTATTTTCTCCACCCATGTCATCGCCCATGCCGAACGCTTGTGCGAACGCATCGCGATTATTGCCAAAGGCAAGATCAGCTTTGACGGGCTGGTATCGGAGGCCCGCGACCGTTTGCGTCCGCAAGTGCATTTGGAAACCGAAACACTCGAAGGCCCGTGGCGCTCGGCTCTGCCAGCGCAGGCAAAGGCAGAAGGGCATCATTGGCACTTCACCTTGCCTGAAACAGGCGTGGAGCCGCTGCTAACCGCCTTGATCGAGGGCAAAGCGGGCATTCGGTCGCTATCCATTGAACGGCCCGGCCTGCACGATGCCTTTGTCGCGATTGCAGGCGAAGATATCGCCGCTGAAATGGATGACGCCGCCATCGGAGACGCAAAATGAGAGAGATTTTCCGCGCCGCCTTCGTCATTGCCCGCCGCGATTTTATCGCGATTGTCTATTCCAAAGCGTTCATCTTCTTTCTGCTTGGTCCCTTATTACCGGTGTTGGTCGGCTTTGCGGCGGGCAATTTGGGCGAGCAGATGGCGCGGGACGTGTCGCGGCCATCTGTCGCTGTCGCGCTTACCGCAGCGGATTCTGACAGACTTTTGGCCGCGCGCGCTTCGCTGTCCAAAACATTTGGCGATGGTTATTTTGCCGATATGAAAATCGTTGGCGACGCAGCTGCAAAGCAGATACGGCCGCAAGATCATCTCCGCAATAAAGTGGATAATTTTAGCGTGGTGGTCACAGGGACGCTGGCGAAACCCATCATAACAGGAACCGCGCGCAGCATCGAACGGCAACGCCCCGACATTGAGTTACTTGCGGGTTACGCGCAAAGCGGGGGTAGTTTAGTATTGCCCACCGCCACATCGGACATGGTTGTTGAAACCGCCAATAATGACAAGCAGCTGCGCACAATCACTGCGCAAATTGGTCAGGCGCTGATATTCTTCCTCACGATATTGCTGGCGGGCATGGTGCTGTCCAATCTGGTCGAAGAAAAATCGAACAAGATTATCGAAATTTTGGCTGCGTCGATCCCGATGGAATCGGTGTTTCTGGGCAAGCTGGTTGCCATGCTCGCCATGGCATTGGTTGGCATAACAATGTGGTCCATTATTGGCTTGATCGGCTTTGTGGCCATTGATCCTGATTTGCCGAGCATTCCGACGCCAGCGGTCGGATGGCCGATTTTTGCGGTGCTATGCTTCACCTATTTCGTCATGGCTTATCTGATGTTTGGGGCCTTATTCCTTGGTCTTGGCGCAATGGCGTCTACGGTGCGCGAGGTACAGACGATTTCGACGCCAGTAACCATGGCGCAAATGGTAAATTTTTTCTTCGCCACCTACGCGCTGACCAAGACTGGCGAACCCATGGAAATATTTGCGGCCGTTTTTCCGTTCAGTTCGCCTTTTGCGATGATCGGGCGCGCGGCACTTGAACCGACATTATGGCATCATGGCGTAGCGATTATCGGCCAACTGCTGTTCGCGGTGCTGCTGCTGCGCCTTGGCGTATATCTGTTCAAGAAAAACGTCATGAAGTCCGGAAACGCTGGCCGCGTCAAGGATGGCGGCAAGCGCAAGCTTTGGGGGCTGATGAAAATTTCTCGATAACACCCCACATAACAATTAAGTTGCGGTTCGAAACTGGATTGACATTTTTGTAAGTAGTGGCACTTTCCCCGGTGAGAGGAGTCGAGAAAAATGGCCACTGCCCCGATATTTGAGAGCGATTCGCTGCCCTATGAAGTTAATCAGGCACCGCACCGCTGGGATGTAACCAAAGCTGATATTTATCTTGAGGATCGTTGGCATCCTATATTCAAGGAAATGCGCGAAAAGGCGCCGATTAACAAAATCGAAGGCTCTGATTTCGGTACCTATTGGAATGTCACCACGCTGAAAGCGATCCAGCATGTTGAGGCATTGCCGGATATTTACTCGTCTTCATTCGAACATGGCGGCATCACGCTAATCGACGACAACTCGCTCGCCGAACCCATTCCGGAAGACGAAAAAGTCGTCATGCCAATGTTCATCGCGATGGACCGGCCCAAGCATACCGAGGAACGCCGAGTCATCGCGCCGGCATTTACGCCGGGCGAAATGGACCGCATGTCCGGCGACATCCGCCGCCGCACGGCGGAGTTACTGGATTCGTTACCCGTTGGCCAAACATTCGACTGGGTTGATTTAGTTTCGATTGAACTGACGACGCAAATGCTTGCCTTGCTGTTCGATTTCCCTTGGGAAGACCGCCGCAAACTGACCGAATGGTCCGATTGGGCCGGTGACGTCGAATTATTCCGCACCGAAGAAACCCGCAAAGCGCGGCTCGCTAAGATGTTCGAAATGGGCGCCTATTTCCAGAATCTGTGGAACGAGCGCAAAAACAAGGGCCAAGCACCTGACCTGATCAGCCGGATGATCCATTCGCCGATGAAAGATATGAGCTCGTTTGAATATATGGGCAATCTCATCTTGCTCATCGTCGGCGGTAACGACACGACGCGCAATTCCATGTCGGGCTATGCTTATGGCCTGCATAGCTTTCAGGATGAGCGAGAGAAGCTGGAAAAGAACCCCGGCTTCATCACCAACGCCGTCAGCGAAATTATCCGCTGGCAGACGCCGCTGGCGCATATGCGGCGCACCGCGACGCAGGACCATGACCTTTTCGGAGCGCCAATCAAGGCGGGCGACAAGATCGGTATGTGGTATCTGTCTGCCAATCGCGACGAGAGCGTGTTCGAAAATCCGGACAAGCTGATAGTGGACCGCGAAAATGCGCGGCGGCATTTGGCATTTGGCTATGGCATCCACCGCTGCGTCGGTGCGCGGCTTGCCGAACTGCAAATCCGCATCCTGCTTGAAGAAATGGCCGCGCGCCGCCTGCGGGCAAACGTCGTTGCAGAACCAGAACGCGTCGCCGGATGCTTTGTGCATGGCTATCGCAAGATGGATGTGGAGCTGTCGCGTTATTGATATGCAACTTTTTGGGCCAGCGCAGCGTATATGCTGCAACGGCTTTCAAAGGAAACTGTCATGCAACTGAGCAAACGCCAACTTCTGTCTTTTTTGAGCGCAGGCGCGGCTGCGTTCGTCTTGGGCTGTGGCCGGGATGCAACCGCCAAGACGCGCTTTGCCGTTAACTACAGCGATACCGAGTGGAAGAAACGGCTGTCGCCAGCGGCATATCGCATATTGCGCCAAGAGGACACCGAGCGTCCTTATAGCAGCGCGCTGAACAGCGAAAAACGCAAGGGCATTTATGTCTGTGCTGGCTGCAATAAGCGATTATTCTCATCGGCCACAAAGTTCGAAAGCGGCACTGGCTGGCCAAGCTTTTACACGCCATTGGCAGGCGGGGTTAATACAAAAACCGATTATAAAATCGGTTTGCCGCGCACAGAAGTGCACTGCGCGCAATGTGGCGGACATCTTGGGCATGTCTTTGATGACGGGCCTAAGCCCACCGGCAAACGCTATTGCATGAACGGTGCCGCTATGACGTTCGTGCCCGGCTGATCCAATCGGGCGGGGTGTCAATGGGCGTTACTTAGGCCCTTCAATGCCCGAAAAGTCCAGTTCAGCGGGCTTTGCTGCGGCATCTGCTTTGCCGTGACTTGCGATGATGGCCGCAATTTCCGACGCACGGCCATCCTGCTTGGCATAATCGCGCGCCGAATATCCGGCGCGGCTGTCGGTTTTATCCGGGTTGGCCCCTGCCTTTAACAGCGCCCGCACAGCTTCGGTGTTGCGGAGTTGGACGGCCAGAATGAGCGCCGTTTCACCTGCGCGATTGCTTTGGTCGACCTGCGCTTTTCTGCGGGTAAGCACATCTATACCCTCCACATAGCCCAATTGCGTGGCGAGCATTAAAGGGGTCGTGCCCTTTTTGTCGGCCAAGTTCGGATTGGCACCCTTTTGCAGCAGATAGCCAAGCCACGCCGAATCGCGGCGCTGGATCACGATATGCAAAGCGGTTTCGCCAGACGTAATATCGCGCGTATTGATGATGACGGAGCCAGGTTCTGCCAACAACTTCTCGGCATCTTCACCTTTGCGGTCTTTCACCGCTTTCAGGAAATTATAGCTGTCCGAAAACTGCGCCATGGCAGCAGGCGCAATGACACCGCTGGTGACTGGCAAGATGAGTCCAGCCGCTGCAACCAGAAAAAATGTCTTTTTCAACAGAATCTGTCCCATATTTATGTCCATTATCCTTGTATACGCGGTCTTAGCAGACCATGTCTGGCCTCGCTATGAACAAAACATCCCTTTTTGCCTTATCCGCCCTTCTGCTCTTATCCGCATGCGACTCTGGCCCTGCGCCAATACCGCTAAGCGAAGCGCCGCTGGCAGGGGCCACAATCGGTGGTGATTTTCTGCTGACGGATCAGGATGGCAACAAACGTAGTTTCAAGGAATTCGACGGCAAATATCGCATCGTCTATTTCGGCTATACCAATTGTCCCGATATCTGCACGCCCGATATGCAGAACCTGATGGCTGGCCTGAAATCTTTTGAGAAAAAATACCCTAAGCTGGCGGCTAAGATCCAACCGATTTTCATTACCGTTGATCCCGCGCGCGATACGAGCGCAGTGCTGAAACAGTTTGTTGGTGCCTTTCATCCGCGCGCTATCGGTCTGACTGGCACGGATTCAGAAATTGCCGAAGCAGCGAAGAAGTTCGCAATCTATTCCAGCCGGGTCGACGGCAGCTCGCCAGAAAATTACCTGATGAGCCACAGCCAGACCCCCTATTTGATGGGACCAAAGGGTGAGCCATTGGCGATCATGCCCGCCGATATCCCCAACACTGACGCCAATGAAGGCGCGCCTAATCTGGTAGAGGCTGAACTTGCCAAATGGGTCCGTTGATGTGACCAAAATCCCCTTTTGGGAGGCGCCGTTAGATAGCCTGGATCGCGCGCAGTGGGAAGCCTTGTGCGACGGGTGCGGCAAATGTTGCCTCAACAAGGTGGAGGACGAAGATACCGGCCGCATCTATCCCACCAATGTCGCCTGCAAATTGCTTGACCTGCAAAGCTGTCAATGTTCCGATTATCGTGGCCGGAGGGCCATTGTGCCGGAATGTATCCGCCTCACGCCTAACAAAATCGAGGATTATGTCTGGCTGCCGTCAACATGCGCCTATGTGCTGCGTGCGACAGATAAGCCTTTACCAGAATGGCATTATTTGGTCAGCGGAGACCGCCAAACGATACATGACGCTGGCATGTCTGTGCAAAATAGGGCTATATCAGAAGTGCATGCTGGACCGCTTGAAAACCATATTGTCGAAAAGCCTCTCTGATCCCGCCGTGGAAATAGCAGGCGAGCGCGTACCTGTGCGCATCCTACGGAACAGCCGCGCAAAGCGTATTTCCATGCGCGCCGATGCCATCAAACGCGAAATCCGGATTACGATGCCGCATTACACCCCCACCAAACTCGCGCTCGATTTTGTTGACAAGAAGCGGGCGTGGATTGCCACACGGTTGAACAGCGTGGCCGAGGCTGCCCCCATCGCCCCAGGCAGAGACATAGCGATCGGAGGTGAAGCCTATCTGATCGAGTGGCGCGAGGAATGGCCGCGCAGCATCCGTTGTGGTGAAGGCAGATTGTGTCTTGGCGGCCCGGCATCGTCAGTTGAGGCACGCATTCTGCGTTGGTTAAAAGCCGAAGCGCGCGCCACATTTACCAAGGAAATCGCATTTTATTGCGCCAAGGCAAATGCGCCGATCCCGCGCCTGTCGCTTGGCGATCCACGAAGCCGTTGGGGCAGTTGTTCAAGCCGTGGCACTATTTCGCTGAGCTGGCGGTTAATCATGGCCCCGGTCTATGTGCGCCGCTCCGTCATCGCGCATGAGGTGGCGCACATCCGCCATATGAACCATAGCGCCGATTTTTATGCGTGGCTCGACAATTTGTATGAAGGCAACCGAAAGGCGGCTGACCAATGGCTCAAAATGCATGGGACCGGGTTACAGCGTGTCGGCAGATAGGAGAACAGCCAGTGCTGGAAATGCGTGAATCCTGCGAAAGATGCAAAACACCCCTGCCGATGGACAGCATAGACG
>JBILLO010000099.1:0-7005 GCA_044376035.1 Sphingorhabdus sp. | reverse complement strand
ATCATCCCCGAAATGGCGGTTAAAGCCGGATTGTTGAACGGCACAGATGTGCAGGCCCGCCCCTTGAACGCCGAACATGCGTCGCGCGAGATTGCGTTGGTGTGGCGCACCAACAGCCCGCGTCGTGAGGAATTTGAACTGCTGGCAGATGCGCTGCGCGGTTTGCACGCTGCTTAATTACGCCCAGCGGTCGGACCGCGCGTCATCGCTGGCTTTGGCGTCGACCCATTTTGCAGTGCCATCGGCATAATGTTCGCGCTTCCAAAATGGTGCCTCGGTCTTCAACCGGTCAATGAGGAACGCCGTCGCCTCCAACGCCTCCGCCCTGTGTAGTGAAGCGGCCCCAACAACGACCACAGGAGCCCCTACAGGGACAATTCCAACGCGGTGGGTGATGACGCCGCCCAGCAACGACCATCGCGCTGTGGCGGCTTCTATGAGGCTGGAGAGACTTGCCTCAGTCATGCCGGGATAATGTTCCAATTCAATCGCGGTTACCCCTTTATCGTCGCGCACAATACCCGTAAAACTGGCCAATGCACCACCGCCAAGACCCGCCAAAGCGGCCAGTTCCGACGCGGGCTCAATTGGCGCATCGCTGATCCGCACCACGTTCATCCGCCCGTGACCGGAGGGAAGATCGCCAGTTCCTGCGCCGTACCAAGCAGAGCATCGCCTGTAACCATCTCTTGGTCCAACGCGAACCGCAGGCGCGAAAGGTCGTGTAATGCGCGGGCATGCTCTTGGGAACCCGCGGAAATCCAAGCCACAAGATCGCCAACAGTGCGGGCATCCTGCGGCACATCATATTCTTCGGATGACAGCCCAATCGCCTCGCGCACGCTGGCAAAATACAATAATTTCATGGCGTCAATCCATATGCTTGATGCCGACGCGCAGATAATCCCAACCGGTAATCATCGTCAGCACCGCCGCGATCCACAACAACAGCAACGCCGCTTGCTTGAGCAAAATCCAGTCCGGCAGCGCCCCGGCCAAAATGACCCCGCCAAGCGAGACCAATTGAAATGTCGTTTTCCATTTGGCGAGTTTGGACACTGGCACCGAAATCTGAAGACCTGCAAGAAACTCACGCAAGCCCGACACCATCATTTCGCGCAACAAGATGATCAAGGCGGCGATCACGTGCCAACCGTCCACATCGCGCGTGAAGACCAGCATCAAAATGACGGCGGCAATCATGATTTTGTCGGCAATGGGGTCAAGAAATACGCCCAGTTTCGACACCGTCCCTTGTGCGCGGGCGAGATAGCCGTCGAAATAATCGGTGATGCCCATCAGGCAATACAGCACGAACGCAAATGCATAATCGAGCGGTAGCGGCTGCACGCTCATTGGCTTGGTCCCGGGCCATAATAAGAAAACTAATATGGGCACGGCGAAAATTCGCGACAGGGTCAGGATATTGGGCAGGCTAAGCATACAGCACCGATAGCGTGATGCGCGTGTAAAATCACCTGACTATTTACCAGCGATCCGAAATCCGCTTTGCCATGCTTCCAACCGGCAGCTAAGGCACGGGGCATCATCCGCATGAGAAACTGGTAACCTTATGGCCACAACAATGTCTCTGATGAACAAGCGCCGCTTTCTGCCGCTATTCGTCACGCAGTTACTGGGCGCCTTCAACGATAATTTGTTTAAGAATGCGATGGTGTTGTTTGTCGTTTACGGCGTGTACGATGATGAAAAGGCCGAAGCTTTATTCAGCGCTGTCGCAACCGCCATATTCATCATTCCGTTTTTCCTTATGTCGGCTGTGGCCGGACAGTTAGCGGACACGCGGGACAAAGCTGCTATCATCCGTATAGTCAAATTTTGCGAGATACTGATCATGCTGGTTGGCGGGCTTGGTCTTGTGCTGGCATGGATCGGTTTTGGTATCAACCTGATCGCAATTCCGTTGATGATGCTCGCTCTGTTTGCAATGGGTGTGCACTCGACATTTTTCGGCCCCATCAAATACGCGATTCTGCCTCAGCATCTGGAAGACGACGAAGTGCTTGGCGGCACCGGGCTGGTCGAAGCTGGGACTTATATTGCCATTTTACTTGGCACCATATTGGCCGGCGTGATTGAGGTCGAATGGGCCGCACTTGGCGTCATAATCGTTGCGGTCATTGGCTATTTTACCGGGCGGCAGGTGCCACCCGCTCCACCCCAGCATGTTGAAACCAGCATGGATTGGCATATACTGCGTTCGTCGATCAATCTTATCAAAAGCACAATGCATATCCGCAAATTATATCTCGCCATCGTCTCCATCAGCTTTTTTTGGACGATTGGAGCGGTGTTATTCATCCAGTTTCCGCCACTGGCAAAAAATGTGCTGGGTGCCGACAAGGAAGTTGCAAGTCTGTTTCTTGCGATATTTTCGATTGGAATTGCCATTGGCTCTGTGGCCATAAATCGCTTGCTCAAGGGGCAGGTTTCAGCGCGCTATGCACCGGCCAGCGTTATCGTCATGGGACTATTTGTCGTCGCTTTCTTTTTTGTCTGTCGCAACTGGCACCTGATTGGCGCAGGCGAACTATACGACATTGCCAGCTTTGTGAAACACCCCGATGCGGCTCCGTTGCTGCTATCGTTGCTTGGGATCGCGGTTTCGGGAGGAATGTTCGTCGTGCCGCTTTACGCGTTCCTGACCACAACTGTTCCCAAAGACCAGACCGCACGGACTGTAGCGGCAAACAATATCGTCAACTCAGGAGCGATGGTATTAGGGTCGCTGATTGCGCTGGGGCTGAGCGCCGTAGGCGTGGCAATCGTCAACCAGTTATTGCTGGGCGCAGCGATGTGCCTGATTTCGGCTTGGATCGCATGGCGGCTCCACAAAGCATGTGATGTCGCCGCGCTTCAGGTCACGCAATAAGGCAGGTCATCGCCATTAAAGGGGTCTAACCATTTTCTTTCGCATAAATTGGCGGGCACTTGCCGCATCTGTTATGTATTGCAGCGTCAATCAGGAGATCTTTGCCGATGGAAAGAGCAGCACATATTCAACACACCGGCGGACCCGATGTTATTGAATGGGCGGACGTTCAACTTGCTGAACCTGGCCCGGGCGAAGTCCGGATGCGCAACGCAGCAGTTGGCCTCAACTTTATCGACACTTATCATCGTAGTGGACTTTATCCGATGGCCATGCCCAGCGGTTTGGGCATGGAGGCCGCTGGCGTCATTGAAGCCGTGGGGCAAGGCGTCGCCGACTGGCGTGTGGGTGACCGAGTCGCGACCTTTGGTCCGCATATTGGCGCATATTGCACAGCGCGAAATATCCCCGCGCATAGTCTGTTTCTTGTCCCCGACGGCATCAGCGATGAAGTGGCGGCGGCGGGTTTACTGAAAGGCTGCACCACCGAATTTCTCGTTGAACGCTGTGCCAAGGTGCAACCTGGATGGGACGTTTTGGTCCATGCTGCCGCTGGCGGGGTCGGTTTGTTGCTCGTCCAATGGCTGAAGCATGTCGGCGCGCGCGTCATTGGCACTGTCAGCACGGAAGAGAAAGCCGCATTGGCGCGGGCAGCAGGCGCCGACCATGTCATTTTATATGGCAAGGAAGATGTTGCCCGGCAGGTGCGCGAATTGACTGGCGGCAAGGGCGTTGAAGTGTCCTTCGACGGTGTCGGGCAAGAGACTTGGGAGACGTCACTCAACGCGACCGCGCGGCGCGGCCTGATCGTCAGCTATGGCAATGCCAGCGGCCCCGTTTCGGGCGTTAACCTTGCATTGCTCGCGCAAAAAGGCTCGCTGTATGTCTCGCGGCCGACTTTATTTGATTATTACCACAACGCCGCCGAGCGGACGGCAGGTGCGGAATATGTGTTCGACATGTTCGCGCAGGGCATCATTGAAATGACCATTGGACAACGTTATGTCCTTGAAGATGCCGCGCAAGCGCATCGCGATCTGGAGGCACGCCAAACCATTGGTTCATCGGTGCTCATCCCGTAAACGACATAGTGTAATGAAAAGGGGGAGCATCATGAAAATCACAAATAAGACCGCGTTGGTGACGGGTGGTAGTGACGGCATAGGCTTGGAAATCGCGCGCCAGTTGATGGCAAAGGGCGCGCGCGTGATTGTATGCGGCCGCCGCGAAGACGCGCTGGCATCGGCGCGCTTGGAGGGTTTTGAGGCCATTCAAGCTGACCTTTCCACCGCCGCTGGCTGCGCGGCGCTTGCCGCTGTTTTGGCGGACAGGCCCCTCGATATGCTCATCAACAACGCCGGGATGAGCGGGAATTTCGGCCCTGGTGAGCCGCTCGACCTTGCGCTGACCGATCAGGCCATTTTCCTAAACCTCAACGCACCATTGCATCTGATCGGCCATCTCCTGCCCACTTTGTTGCAGCAGCAAGAGGCGGTGATTGTCAATGTCACCTCGGGCCTTGCCATTGCACCACGTGCGGGCGGCCCGGTTTATTGCGCCACCAAGGCGGGCTTGCGCAGTTTCACCCAATCGCTGCGGCATAATTTGCGCGACACAAACGTTCATGTGATCGAGGCGCTGCCGCCTGTCGTAGACACCGCGATGACGCGTGGCCGGATAAACGGCAATAAAATGTCGGCCAAACAATGTGCGGCTGAAATCGTTGATGCCATTGCGACCAATGCCAAGGAGGCCAATGTCGGCATGGTTAAGATTTTGCGGATGATGTATTCCATATCGCCTGCGCTTGTGCGGCGGATCATGATCAGATTCTAAGGGTCAATCGGAACCACAGAAGTTGCGTTCCCATTTGGGAAAACCGCAATCTGCAATTTCAGGAAAATAAGTGGTGCCCCAGGCCCGACTCGAACGGGCACTCCTCTCGGAACAGGATTTTGAATCCAGCGCGTCTACCATTCCACCACTGGGGCACATCTTTGCCGGGCAAACCCGGTCAAGCGGAGGCTCCTCTAACCGAGCCTCCATTATGATGCAAGTGCATCCTTATGTCTTCAGTTCCCCTATTTCTTCAGCTCTTTTGCGAGTGTCTTGAGCGTAGCCTTGCCATAAGGGGCCTTGAACCCGCCCATGCCAGCAACATCGACGCCCGTCTGGCGATAGACCGCGCGCATATGGCTGAACGTCTTGAACCCGTCGGCACCGTGATAATTGCCCATGCCCGATGGCCCGACCCCGCCAAAAGGCAAGTCTTCCATCGCATTGTGGAAGACCACATCGTTGATGGTAACGCCGCCGGAAACAGTCCGCGTCAGCACGCGTTCTTCCTCGGCCTTGTCCGATCCAAAATAATAAAGGCCAAGTGGACGGTCATGCGCGTTCACATAATCAATGGCTTCTTCCATCGATGAATAGGTCATCACGGGCAGGATTGGGCCAAAGATCTCTTCCTGCATCACCTTCATATCGTCAGTGACGTTGCGGACGATGGTCAGCGGCATTTTGTTGCCGTTGGACGTGGCAAATTCCTCATTGGCTGGGTTAATCTCAATGACCTCCGCACCCTTTTCCCGCGCATCGTCGAGATAGCCCTGCAACCGTTCATAACTGCGCCCGTTCACGACCGACGTGTAATCGTCATTGTGCAGCAATTTTGGATATTGCGCGGTGACGCCAGCCTTCACGGCCTCAATCACATCATGCTCCTGATCGCTTGGCACCAACAGATAATCGGGCGCGAGGCAGATTTGGCCGGCGTTCATCATCTTGCCCAACGCGATCCGCTCGCCCGCCTTTTTCTTGTCCGCGCTGCGGCCAATGATAGTCGGCGACTTGCCGCCAAGTTCCAACGTAACCGGCACCAGATTGTCAGCGGCGGCACGCATGATATGTTTGCCAACGCTCGTCGCGCCTGTGAAGATCATATGGTCAAAGGCCAGCTTGGAAAAGGCCATGCCGACTGCAGCGTCGCCGGTGAAAACCGCCATTTCCTCTTCAGCGAAATATTTGGGCACAAGTTCTTCAAACAAGGCCGATACCCGCTCTGTAAATTCGGATGGCTTGATCATCGCGCGGTTACCGGCGGCGAGGATACCCGCCATTGGCACCATCACCATACCAACGGGGAAGTTCCACGGCGCAACGACGCCGACCACACCCTTGGGCTGGAACACGACCTCGGCCTTGGCACCGATCAGGCCCAAGGGAAAGGTGGGCTTACGCTTCTCGCCCTTGGCCCAGCTTTCAAAATGCTTCTTGGCGTGCTTCATCGCGCTAACCGAAGGCATGATGTCGGTCAGCAGCGTCTGTTCGCGGCTGCGATGGCCGAAATCGGCCGAAACGGCCTTTGCAAAATCTTCGGCATGGTCGATCAGCAGCGCAATCGCGCGGTCCATACGGTCGCGGCGCACCGACATCGGTTCCGGCATGGCGGCGGTAAACGCGGCGCGCTGTTTTTCGAGCACAGTCTGCATATTTGCGGTCAATTTATCTCTCCCTTTAATCGGCTGATGAATTGTTAGCGCGAAGCGTTGCACATTGAAACCATTTTGGCGTATCGGCATTGCCAACACGCGCAAAGCGTGGCGATTTGAAGGGAGAGCAGATGATCGAGGCAGGAAAAAAATGGACGCCGCCTGCGGGTTGGCCAGTGATGACCCGGGATCAGGTAAAGGCCGCCTTGTGCGCGCCGGGCATGCCATTTGAAATGGAAACTGCCGTGATTGAAGGCGTGCCAACGCGCGTCTGGAAAAATACTTTGCCCAATCTGGCCGCGCTTGCCGGACATGCCAAGGCATCATTCGGTGACCGCGAATTTGTGGTGTATGAAGATGAGCGCGTCACATATGACGCTTGGCACCGCGCCGTCGCGTCATTGGCGCAGGCGCTACAGGACTGCGGCGTTAAAAAGGGTGACCGCGTCGGCCTTGCGATGCGCAACCTGCCCGAATGGCCAGTCGCCTTTTTCGCCGCCGCCGCAACTGGCGCGATTGTCGTGCCGTTGAACGCATGGTGGACGGGCGAAGAGCTGTCCTTTGGCATGGCCGATTCGGGCGCTGCCGTTTTGATCTGCGATGCAGAACGCTGGGACCGCA
>JBILLO010000098.1:0-7137 GCA_044376035.1 Sphingorhabdus sp. | reverse complement strand
TGGAGCTCCTTGCGGACATCGATCCGGTCTTTCATAAGGTTAGGTGATGCAAGATAAATTCTTGTTCGCTGACGAAGCAGGGTGCTTCACCTTTAATCGCGGTCAAAATGTTAGCAAATATTTCATCCTCTGCACCGTCAGTATGGATGACTGTTCACTTGCATCGGATTTGCTTGACTTGCGTCGGAGGCTGGCGTGGGACGACAAACCACTTGGGGAATATTTTCATGCATCTGAAGACAAGCAGGACATACGAGACGCCGTATATGAAACTATTCTAAAAAAGCCATTTAACGTTCAAGCTACAATTATGGAAAAGTCGAAAGCGCAGCCAAAAGTGCGAGAAACCAAAGAGCGATTCTATAAAACGAGTTGGTATTTTCACTTCAGATATGGCGCTGGCAAAGAGATCGCCAAGGAAGATCTAGCTTTGGTGGCTACCGCCTGCTTAGGGACGCGTCGGGAACAAGCAGCGTTTAAGGAGGCTGTTGATGATGTCATGAGGCAAACAGTCAAAGCGGCGAAATGGAAGACCGATTTTATGCCTTGCGCGGCAGACCCCTGCTTGCAGGTGGACGACTATTGCGCATGGGCAATCATGCGAAAATGGGAGCGCGGGGACACTCGGTCTTACGACCTGATCAAGGAGCGCGTGACCTACGAATATGACGTATGGGAAAAGTGAACTGATCACCATTACTAAACGCACGACCTGCGAAATCCGCAATCTTGGCTATCTTGCGAAGTGCTCCGAGAGCCCTTATCACCAAGCGAAGTTCGTAACAGTTCTCCTATGGCAAAACTGATCGAAAGTCCACTAAAAAGTTATAAATTATTATAAGATATACATTTTTACAGATTCGGCTCGAGTTGCCACATATCCTAAAGCAGCGACCAATCATCGAGTTATAGTGTCTTTAGGGTCAGCTAGCTCATTATACGTTAGTGGTTGCAGAGAACTCCAAACCCACCACCCACAACAGCATTTCGCATCTCCCCCGCTTTCGCTACAGCGACCCCATGTCCCGCATCATCTTGTTCAACAAACCTTATGGCGTCTTGCCGCAATTTACGGACAAGGGGACGGAGGGCTCGCCGCGGCCTACCTTGTCGCAATTTGTCGATGTGCCCGGCGTCTATCCGGCTGGACGGTTGGATATGGACAGTGAGGGGTTGATGCTGCTGACCGATGATGGCCGGTTGCAGGCGCGGATTTCGGACCCGAAATATAAAATGGCCAAAAGCTATCTGGTGCAGGTGGAGGGCGAAGTGTCCGACGATGCGCTGGTGCAGTTGCGGCGCGGTGTTTCATTGAAGGATGGCTTGACCCTGCCGTGCGCGGCGGAGCGGATTGCCGATCCCATGCTGTGGCCGCGCGATCCGCCGATCCGTGTGCGGCTGTCGGTTCCCGATAGCTGGATCATGCTCACCATCCGTGAAGGCCGCAACCGTCAGGTCCGGCGCATGACGGCTGCGGTCGGGCATCCGACATTGCGGCTGGTCCGTCGCGCGATTGGCGACTGGACGTTGGATGGCCTTGCGCCCGGCACTTGGCGCGAAGTCGAAGGTTAATCCGTCACCCTCAATCGCTGGGGGGCCGCGCGATGCGCTTGCCCTTGGTCCGGCTGGTCAAATGAAATTGCCCACACCGGTCGCAGGCATAATGCCGCAGCGTGATTGTCGCCTTTGCCGCCGCTGATAACGCGTCAGCCTCCGACACATACCGCGCTTTCTTTGCGCAGATGCTTAGCCGCGTGCGCAGATCAATCCTCGCTGTCGAACGCGATGCAGCCCTGATTACACAGCTGCGTCAGGAGATCGATGGCCGCTGGCCTTGCCGCCAACGCGACGTCGAGAACCACGCTGTCGTGCGCGCACAAATCTTTCGCCAACGCCGCCGTCTCGCCACTACAATCGAAACAGACACCATCGGCAAACAGCATCAATGCGTCTGTGTCCGTGGTGCTTGCGATAAACGCCAAACGGCTCGCCGGATTACGCGACAGCGGCACTTGCGCGGTGATGGCCTCGCGCACTTCCTCCGCCGCAATCGCTACTTCGGGCCGCCAGTCCATATCGGGATATTTGGGCGTGCTGTTGAAGGTGCCGAACCAGCGGGCGAAATGCGCCGGATCGGACAAGGATTCCAGCATCATCTGCTGCAATCGGGCAAGCGCCCCAGGCAAAATCTCGCCTGCATTGGCCTGGGCCTTCAAATCCGGGTCGCGGTAGAGTTCATCGCCCGGAATGCCGTCCAGAACATCGTCGACATAATGCCCCAAAAGGTCAGCGCGCGATGGGGCGCGAAACCCAACCGAGTAAGTCATACAATCCGGGCCAACCGCAACGCCATTATGCGCGATGCCGGGGGGGACATAGAGGATATCGCCGGGTTCCAACACCCATTCCTCCGTCGCCGCAAATGCGCTCAGCAATTTCAAATCCTCATGCGGCAGCAACAAAGTATCGGCGTCGCAGTGCGCCCCGATCTGCCAACGGCGGCGGCCAAGCCCTTGGATGAGGAAAACATCATATTGGTCGAAATGCGGTCCAACCCCGCCTTGGTCAGCAGCCAGGCTGACCATCACATCGTCAATGCGCCAATTGGGAATGAACCGAAACGGCGCGATCAGGTCGGCAACGGCGGGCACATGATGGTCGACCGCTTGCACCAGCAACGTCCAATGGCTCTCACCAAGGCCAGCCAGCCGTTCTTCGGCCAGCGGCCCTTGCTCCATCTCCCAACCAGATTCGGTCTGGCAAATAAGCCGCGATTCCATGTCCTCTTCACACGCCAGCCCCGCCAGCTCGTCGGGCTCAAGCGGGTTTTGCCAGTCGCGAAACGCATTGCGGATCAGCAGCGGTTTTTTCTGCCAATGTTCGCGCAGGAATAGGTCAATGTCGAAATTCTGAAAGTCCATGACGTTGCGCTGTGGCCTAAAACGGCAAAATGCAAGCGTCAGCGCGCAAACAAATGCGCATCGTCAGCAAAGGCCTTGAACTCCAACGCATTACCGCTTGGGTCAGTGAAGAACATGGTGGCTTGCTCACCCACTTGCCCCTTGAACCGGACATGCGGTTCGATGCCGAACCGGACGCCCGCCGCCTGCACGCGTTTGGCCAATGCCGCCCATTGGTCCATGTCCAAGACAACGCCAAAATGGGGCACCGGCACGTCATGGCCATCCACAGGATTGTGCGTCGATATGCTGCGCGCCGACGGGTCCAAATGCGCGACCAGCTGATGCCCGAAAAAGTTGAAATCGATCCATTGGTCGGATGACCGCCCTTCGGCGCAGCCCATGATGGCCCCGTAAAAATGCCGCGCTTCGGCAAGATCGTGGACGGGAAAAGCGAGATGGAACGGACGTAAGCTCATTTTGATGTCACCGGTCTGGGCAAAAGTTTGTCGATGCTGTCGGCACGCGCAAGCTCCGCCGTCATTTGCACGGCGACACAGGCGATATCACCTTGATGAACATCGGTGAGCGCAGAAGGGGTAATGGCGGCAAGCGCGATTGCGAAAAACATCATATCGCTGAATTAGCAGGCCAGTTGTGAAGCGCAAGCAACGACGATGTTTGCGCGATTGCATTTGTCACATATGAACGGCAAAGGCGGGGGCGTGCAGAAAATCTCCGCCCTGCTTCACCGTTTTCCGCGCTGGGCCGCTATTGGCGCTGGCGCATTGTCGGCTTACGGTTTTGCGCCATGGGGGCTTTGGCCGCTGACGCTTGTTTGTTTTGCGTTGCTCATCCATCTGATTGCGCATGCCCAAAATACAAAGCGGGCCTTCATTCTTGGTTGGCTGTTCGGGGTCGGGCATTTCACCTTCGGCAATCAATGGATTGCGGTCGCCTTCACCTTTCAGGCGGCGATGCCAATCTGGCTTGGCTATATCGCGGTGGTGGGGTTGGCGCTGTATCTGGCGGTTTACCCTGCCTTGGCGGCGGCGGCGGCAGTTTGGATAGCTTCAAATCCTCCCCGTTCACGGCGAGGTGGCGCGCGCGCAGCGCGTGACGGAGGGGGCCAGGCAGCAGACGCAGCGTCCGACTTCACGCCCCCTCCACCACCTTCGGCGGTCCCCCTCCCCCTCATCCTCGCTTTTGCTGGCCTGTGGATCATCACCGAATGGCTGCGCAGTTGGGTGTTCACAGGCTATGCTTGGAACCCGTTGAGCGTGATCACTTTATCCATGCCCTATGTGGCGCAGCCCGCCAGCGCGATTGGCACATATGGCATGTCGGGTGTCATCATTTTGGCTGTCGGCGGCGTTTACAAATTCGCGTCGTTGTGGAGCCGCGCATCCAGCGACGCACGCAGTAGCGGCGGATGGACAGGCTATTTCGTCGGCGGATTGTTGCTCTTTGTGCTGGCAACGACGGGAATTATCGCGCGTGTTTCGCTGTGGGGCGGATTTTTCAACAGCGGTGCTGTTGCGCAAACACAAACCATCGCCGTCACCGTCGTTCAACCCAATATCTCCCAAGCCGACAAATATGCGCCCGGCTATGACGCGTTGAGCTTTGCCAAGCTGGCGATGAACAGCCGCCCTTTGCCGGGTCAAGCGCCGCGCTTGATCCTTTGGCCAGAGGCGGCGATTCCGGACTATCTGGAGGACGGATATCCCTACCCTTATTATCAGGGGCAGGCCGGCGAAAGCGCCGCCGGTGCGCGGGCGCGGCTAACCACGCTGATGGCCGATAATGATGTGCTGGTGACCGGTGTAAACCGCCTTATTTTTGAAAAACGCCAGTTGGTTGCCGCGCGCAACAGCGTGTCGGCCATGGACGCCTATGGCCGTGTCCTTGGCCATTATGACAAGGCCCATCTGGTGCCTTATGGTGAATATCTGCCGATGCCTTGGTTGCTGAAACCGCTTGGGTTGGCGCGATTGGTTCCGGGCAGCCTCGATTTCTGGCCGGGGCCGGGCGCGCGGACGATGTCAGTGACTGTCAACGGCAAGCCCGTCAAAATCGGCATGCAGGTCTGTTATGAGATTATTTTCTCCGGCCAGACGGTTGATCGCAAGAACCGACCCGATTTCATCTTCAATCCGTCCAACGACGCTTGGTTCGGCAATATCGGTCCACCGCAATTTGTGACTCAAGCGCAGCTGCGCGCCATTGAGGAAGGCCTGCCTGTCATCCGCGCAACGCCCACGGGGATCAGCGCCATCATCGACGCGGATGGCCGGATCATGCACAGCCTGCCCTTGGGCACCGATGGCCGCATCGATGCCGTGATACCCCGCGCCAAAGCGCCAACGCTGTTCGCGCGATTTGGCAACGTCATTCCGTTGGCTCTGGCTGGTCTGCTGATCCTGTTGGCGTTGTTACCACTTGCCCGCCGTCGCGGTTGAGGCTAAAGGCGCAGCACGATATAAAGAATTCTTTATACGCAGACACAGCAATAGACTGGAAAAACCATGCGCTCAAATTACCTCTTCACGTCCGAATCCGTGTCCGAAGGACATCCTGACAAGGTTGCGGACCAGATTTCCGACGCCATTGTCGATCTGTTTTTATCCAAGGACCCCGAAGCGCGCATCGCATGCGAAACATTGACCACGACGCAGTTGGTTGTGCTCGCGGGCGAAATCCGCTGCAGGGGCGTTTATGAAAATGGCCAATGGGCCCAAGGTGCCCAGGAAGAAATCGAGGCCGCCGTCCGCCACACCGTCAAGGACATCGGCTACGAACAAGCCGGCTTCCATTGGGAAACCTTCCGCTTCGAAAACAACCTCCACGGCCAGTCGGCGGAAATCGCGCAAGGCGTGGACGCAGGCGATAACAAGGATGAAGGCGCTGGCGACCAAGGCATCATGTTCGGCTATGCCACTGACGAAACCCCCGACCTGATGCCCGCGACGCTGTATTACAGCCACAAGATACTTGAGCGGATGGCCGCTGATCGCCATTCCGGCGCGGCCCCGTTCCTTGAACCCGATGCCAAGAGTCAGGTGACGCTACGCTACGAAGAATCGCTCCCGGTCGCCGCGACCGCGGTGGTCGTCTCGACTCAGCATAAGCAGGGATATTGCCTCACCGGTGATAACGCCGATCCAGCCAAATATGCCGAGCTTGAAGCCTATGTGAAGCGCGTCGTTTCCGAGGTGATCCCGCCAGTGCTGCTGCGCGATACGGTCTATTACATCAACCCCACTGGCGCGTTCGAAATCGGCGGACCAGATGGCGATGCAGGGGTCACGGGCCGCAAGATCATCGTCGACACATATGGCGGCGCGGCCCCGCATGGCGGCGGCGCGTTCAGCGGCAAGGACCCGACCAAGGTTGACCGCTCGGCCGCTTACATCACCCGCTACCTCGCCAAGAATGTGGTGGCCGCTGGCCTTGCCACGCGCTGCACCATCCAGATCGCTTATGCCATTGGTGTGTCCGCGCCGCTGTCGCTTTATGTCGACACGCATGAGACCGGCACCATCGGCGACGACGTGCTTGAGAAGGCGATTCTGGCGATCCCGCGTCTGGGTGGCCTGACGCCGCGCGCTATTCGCACGCATCTTGGGCTGAACAAGCCCATTTACCGCAAGACAGCCGCTTATGGCCATTTCGGCCGCAAGCCCGATGGCGACTTCTTCCCATGGGAACGCATGGACTTGGTCGCAGATTTGAAAGCCGCTTTGGCGTGATTAGGCTTGCAGGGTGGCGACCGAAAGTTTAGCCGCCACCCGCATGACTGCGAACAAGATCGGTGACCCAACGACGCTGAACCGCTTATATGGCCGTTCAAAGGGCAAGAAGCTGCATTCGGTGCAGGTTGACTTAGTCGACAATCTGCTGCCGCAAATTGCGGTGCCGGACGAAGGCCCGCTTGGTAGCACGCAATTGTTCGGCGACGACCGCGCGATGCATTTCGAAATCGGCTTTGGCGGCGGGGAGCATTTGGCGTTTCGCGCCGACCTGCTGCCCGATCATGGCTTTATCGGGTGCGAGCCGTTTTTGAACGGCGTTGCGCAAGCTTTGTCACATATAAAAGAAGGCGGCTTGCACAATGTGCGCCTCCATATGGGTGATGCACTCGAAATATTGCGCCGTGTTCCCGACGGGTCATTGTCCTTCGTCTATCTGCTGCATCCCGACCCTTGGCCAAAGGCGCGGCATATAAAGCGCCGGA
>JBILLO010000097.1:0-7206 GCA_044376035.1 Sphingorhabdus sp. | reverse complement strand
AGAAGGTGCGCCGGTTAAATTGTTCGACGATATTTCGGGCGAATATCTCGCCACTGTCACGCATATCGGCAAGCGCGACCTTGATCTTACGGTTGACGCCAAGCTGCGCGAACGCGAAACAGCGCCCGATCTATGGATCGCCCAAGCGTTGATCAAAAAGGATCGCTTTGACTGGATCGCGGAAAAAGCGTGCGAATTGGGTGCGGCGCGTTTTGTGCCTGTGCTCACTGCGCGTTGCGTGGTTGATAAGGTGAAGGATGATCGGCTGCGCGCGCATATGATTGAAGCCGCCGAACAATGCGAACGCACCGCCTTGCCGCAGATTGCCCCGCTGACGAAACTGGACGCGTTGTTAAAGGATTGGCCGGCCGAGCGCAGTCTATATTTCTGCGATGAACGGGGCGGCGCGCCGATGTTGGAGGCCATAAGCGCGGGGCCAGCGGCCCTATTAATCGGGCCGGAGGGCGGCTTTACCGATAGCGAAAATGCCGCAGTTCGCGCGCATCCTTATGCGCGTCCCGTATCGCTTGGCCCGCGCATATTGCGGGCGGACACGGCGGCGGTTGCCGCAATATCGGTTTGGATGGCCAAGAATGGCGACTGGTCGGCGTAAAGCCATATCGGCCCATGCGGTCAGTCACGATATTGCAACGATGACATGGTCAAAGGAATCTACTGGCAATATCGCCACGACATTTCTAAACCGCGCGCCATGAGCACAAAAACCGTTACCGACCGCATCGAGCCCGTCATCGAAACGCGCGATCAATTGGTCGCCGCAATATCCAAGGGTGAAAAGCCCAAGGATCGCTGGCGCATTGGCACCGAGCACGAAAAATTCGTGTATAATCGCAGCGACCATCATGCCCCATCTTATGACGAACCCGGCGGCATCCGCGATTTGTTAATGGCGATGACCGAATTTGGGTGGGAGCCTGTGTACGAAAACGGCAAAGTTATCGCGATGAGCGGAAGCGACGGTGCCATCAGTCTTGAGCCTGCCGGCCAACTTGAACTATCCGGCGCGCCGCTGGAAAACCTGCACCAAACCTGCGCTGAAACCGGGCGGCATTTGAAGCAGGTAAAGGCCATTGGCGACAAGACGAACACCAGCTTTTTGGGCCTTGGGCTTTGGCCCGACAAGACCCGCGCGCAACTGCCGATCATGCCCAAGGGGCGGTATGACATCATGCTGCGCCATATGCCGCGTGTGGGCAGCATGGGCCTCGACATGATGCTGCGCACCTGCACGATCCAGGTCAATCTTGATTATTCCAGCGAAGCCGACATGGCGCATAAATTCCGGACATCGCTCGCGCTGCAACCGCTTGCCACCGCTTTGTTCGCCAATTCGCCATTTTTGGAGGGCAAGCCAAACGGGTTTTTGTCCTACCGCAGCCATATCTGGTCCGACACCGATCCGCAGCGCACGGGCATGTTGCCGTTCGTGTTCGACGCCAATTTCGGCTATGAACAATATGTCGATTATATGGTGAAGGTGCCGATGTATTTCGTCTATCGCGACGGCAAATATATCGATGCATCGGGCCTTGATTTCCGCGACTTCCTAAAGGGCGAATTGTCCGTGCTACCGGGCGAAAAGCCGCTGGTCAGCGACTGGGTAGACCATATGTCCACCGCCTTTCCTGAGGTGCGGTTGAAAAGCTTTCTGGAAATGCGCGGTGCCGATGGCGGCCCGTGGAGCCGCATCTGCGCCTTGCCCGCCTTCTGGGTCGGTTTGCTCTACGACCAAAATGCGCTCGATGCCGCATGGGACGAGGTCAAGCATTGGACGATGGAAGAGCGCGAGACACTGCGCAGCGCGGTGCCCGCCCAAGGCCTGAACGCCGCCATACCCGGCGGCGGTAAGTTGTTGGATCTGGCGGGGCGCATCCTCGATATCTCGTCATCTGGCTTGGCAGCGCGCAATTGCCTGAACGCCAGCGGTGACAATGAAACCGGCTATCTCGACCCGCTGCGCGAAATCATCGCTAGCGGCAAAACCATCGCGGAAATATTGTTGGAGAAATATCACGGCGAATGGAACGGCGATGTCGCGCGCGTCTATGACGAGATGAGCTTTTAGGGTTAGGGTTAGGACAGAGTTTTTATCACGCAAAGCCGCAAAGGCGCGAAGAAGGTGTCGGCCCGATCCGCGGAAGTCGCGCCGAGATTCCCCTCCCGCAGGCGGGAGGGGGGCTCGCCAGCCGGTTGTCGCCATCTCGCGGTCATGCCCGGTCGAAACCCTGCGCCAATATAATCTCACGCAGAGGCGCGAAGACAAAAAGAAGGTGTTGGCCCGACCGTCATGCTGAAAACACCCACCCGTCATGCTGAACTCGTTTCAGCATCTTACTTCCCACGTCGAAATAGTAAGATGCTGAACCAAGTTCAGCATGACGAAGAATGAGAAACCGATGTTGGAAAACGCGAAACCGCACCAACATTCCCCTCCAGCAAGCGAGCCGGGTAGGCCCCTCTCCCCTTGCGGGAGAGGGTTGCGCAGACTTACGAGCTCGCTCGTTAGTCGAAGCTGGGTGAGGGGTTGCGCCCTATCGGTCACGCACCACGCCGCGTTCGTGCAGATGGAAACCCTGCGCCAATATAATCTCGCACAAAGCCGCGAAGACAAAAAGAAGGTGTCGGCCCGCCCCGTCATAATAAAAAGCACTTTCGGGGATGACGCACCTGTTGCTGTAATTCTTGTTCGCTCGTCGCTGTTTAGCTTGGACGCTATTGGAAGGACATGGTTACGTGTCAGGGGCGCAAGTGGCAGTGCTGTCGCTTCGAGCAGGTCCACCCATATGGCTTCTGCTATTTCCGCTTGAATTAAGGGAGTGTGTTGAACGCGAATGTGGAACAAATCTGCAACGACAACATAATGCGGTTCGTTTGCAGCCGGCGCGGAAAAACAACCCAGATAATCCACCTTGTCTTCTACTACTAAACCGATTTCTTCAACCAGTTCCCGGCGTAAGGCGGAAAGTGCTGTCTCGCATTTCTCAATCTTACCTCCAGCCTGCATAAACCACTCCGTCCCAAATTTGCGAACAAGCAGTATGCGTCCGGCACCGTCATCAATCAAAGCAGCCGCGATCCGGATCGTTGTTTGCAGAGTTTGCTCCATCCTATTGAGCTAGCACAGGAATTGGCCTACGCGAAAGCCACAAGAGCGAGCGCAATCCCGTGGAGCCACCCGGACTGGTCCCTCCTCCCCTGAAGGGGAGGGGCTTAACTTCGCAACATGTACCGCAGCAAGGCAAAGGCGGGCGACCGGACACCGGATGCAGTTTATATCACGCGGAGGCGCAGAGGCGCAAAGAAGATGTTGGCCCGACCCGCCATACTCCAAAGCTATTTCGGGGATAACGCAATTGTCACGGTGATTCCCACCGTAATTCGAAATATTTCCTCCCCCACCGGGGGAGGGGGACCGTCGCAGACGGTGGAGGGGCACGTTCAGGGTATCACCACGCCAGATGGTCAGGATAACCAGAGCGCGCGCCTCCAATATGCTTCGCATAATAATTTAGTGCACTGTCACAGTAATCGCATATCACCGTAATCGCGGTGGGAATTACGGTACAGGTGCGTCATCCCCGAAACAACCCGTCATGCTGAACTTGTTTCAGCATCTTATTATTTCTTCGCGGCGGTGCTTAAGTAAGATCCTGAAACAAGTTCAGGATGACCCCTTGGGCCAACACCTTCTTTGCGCCTTTGCGCCTTTGCGTGATAAAAAAATGTACGGGCCGAAGGGCGATAGCCGAGCGTGATGCCTGACCAATTAACCAGTCCCCCTCACCAACTCCGCCTAGGCCACTTCGCGGCCAGGGCTTCGTATCAGTTTGCAATGGGCAGGTCGAAGATGCCCCCAGCATCTTCTGTGGAATGCTGGGGGCATTCCGCACCTGACCATTACAAACTCCCGCAAGGGGAGAGGGGAATTCCGGTAACTTGTGCGTCATCCCCTAAACCCCTCCGCGCCTCCGCGGCTGGCCTCTGGCCGTCTTCGACTCCTGCGTGCCCCAAAATCACCGGACATGCTCTGTGGGTTTGCCTGCGGGCTTTCCAAGAGCCATTCGATGGTTTTGGACAGTTGGTTGACCCGACCCTAAACCCTTAGTGCCAAACTGCCACAGTCGGGCCGAAATGTCACTTTCGTTGCAAAGCTGTGTTGATTCTGTGACAGGGCACCGTAAACCCCGAACGAATATCCGGAGCGCGACTATGATTCCGCCTCCTAAATGCGTCAATCTAGGGAGAAGTTTATGCGTTTCATCCGCTCGATCATGGCATCCAGCACCGCTATCGCGGTTGCCACTGCCGGCCTTTTCATTGCACCTGCCGCCTTTGCGCAGGACGAAACCGCGCAAAACAGCGCAGCTTTGGGTGAAATCGTTGTCACCGCACAACGGCGCGAAGAAAATCTGCAGGATGTGCCATTGTCCGTCACCGCCGTCAGCGGTGATCAGCTTGACGCGCTGACCGCAGGTGGCGTTGATATTCGCGGCATGTCTGGCCGCGTGCCAAGCCTGTTGGTCGAATCCTCCTTTGGCCGCACCTTCCCGCGTTTTTATATTCGCGGCCTTGGCAACACTGACTTTGACTTCAACGCATCACAACCCGTCAGCTTGATTTATGATGATGTCGTTTTGGAAAACCCAATCCTTAAGGGCTTCCCGATTTTCGATATGGAGCGCGTTGAAGTGCTGCGCGGGCCGCAAGGCACCTTGTTTGGCCGCAACACCACCGCAGGTATCGTCAAGTTCGACAGCGTCAAACCAAGCGACGTTGCTGGCGGCTATGGTAAAATCTCTTATGGCCGTTTTAACGCCATCAATGCCGAAGGCGGCTTTGGCGGCCCCTTGGGCGAACAGGTCAGCGTCCGGGTGTCGGGCATGTACCAAACCCAAGACGATTATATCGACAATGTGCTGCCCGCCAAGACCACACAGGACGCGTTTGAAGGCTATAAGGAATATGCCGCGCGCATCCAGTTCCTGATCAAGCCAAGCGATGATTTCGATATCTTGCTCACCGGTCAGTTCCGTTCGTTGGACGGCACCGCACGCGTATTCCGCGCCAATGTGTTTACACGCGGGCAAGAAGGCCTGAACGCAAACTTCGACCGCTATCGCGTATCAACCGACGGCAAGAACGAACAACGCGTCGACACACAAAATATGACCGCACGCATGACCTATGATGCTGGCCCAGTCTCTCTGATTTCGGTCACCAGCTATTGGAAGGGTGATGCAACCTCCGTTGGCGATGTCGATGGTGGTTTTGGCGCCAACTTCTTGCCACGCAATCTGTATGGCCCCGGCGAAATTCCCTTCACCGCCGAAACCCGCGACAGCGTGCCAAATCTGACACAGTTCACGCAGGAATTCCGCATCGCCAGCAACACAGACGGCCCGTTAAGCTATCAGGCTGGCGTCTTCTACTTTGACGAAGAGCTTGAGATTGTTTCTGAAAACTACTCAACCTTGGGTGACCCAAATAACGCCGCCGATGGCGTCAACATCCTTGTCTCGCAGGTTCAGGACAGCAAGGCCTATGGCCTGTTCGGTTCAATGACCTATCAGTTGACTGATCAGCTCAGCGTCACCGGCGGATTGCGCTATGATGACGACAAGCGGGACTTTGTCGCCGTGCGCAGCAAGGATAGCCAGTTCCCCGGCTTCCTGCAAAACCCGCTTGGCACGGTGCGCCGTGATGTCAGCGACAATAACCTGACTTGGGATCTCAGCGGCACTTATGCGGCCACCGATGATGTGAACCTCTATGCCCGCGTGGCCCGTGGCTATCGCGCGCCATCGATTCAGGGCCGCATCCTGTTCCCGCCAGCAGGCACATCAAATCCGTTGGAAAACGGCGTGACCGTTGGCAAATCGGAAACGATCACATCCTATGAAAGCGGTATCAAATCGACCTTGCTCGACGGTCGTGCGCGTTTCAACATCAACGGTTTTTATTATGAGCTGAACGATGCGCAATTGACCGCAGTGGGCGGCGGCGTAAACGCCAACCGCTTGATCAATGCCGATATGGTCCGTGGCTATGGCTTTGAAGCGGACATTGAATTCAAGCCACTGCCGCAACTGTTGTTGACCGCTGGCTTAAGCTATAACAACACCAGCATTCAGGATACGGGCCTAACCACCGCGGCCTGTGGCGCAACCCGCGTGGATACATTCCCAAACGTGTCCTTGTGCACCCCGCTTGACCCCATCGTCGTTGCCGCAGCGCCCTTCTCCGCCGCCATCGTCAACATCGACGGCAACAGCCTGCCACAGAGCCCCAAATGGATCGCCAACTGGACCGCGCGTTATGGCGTGCCTGTTGGAAATGGCGAAGTCTATGCCTTCACCGATTGGGCCTACCGGTCGAAAATCAACTTCTTCTTGTATGAATCGGTTGAATTCCAAGACAAACGCATGCTCGAAGGCGGCGCGCGTATCGGCTATAAAACCGACGCATTCGATATTTCGGCCTTCGTCCGTAACATCACCAAGGATACGTCGGCTGTTGGCGGCATCGACTTCAACAACCTGACCGGCTTCGTCAACGAACCGCGCATCTGGGGCGTTGAAGCCGGGTTTAAGTTCTAAAGGCCTAACATTCAAAAATCCGTGTCATCCTCGCGAAAGCGGGGATCCATGGCCTAAACGCGCGGTGTAAACCCACCCGTCAGGCCATGGACCCCCGATCAAGCCGGGGGTGACAATCTTTTGAACGGCGTGCGTTATTGTCGAAAGCAGACTTGCCCCTTGCGCATATCGGCGTTAAGGGCACCCTTCTTCGCTGAAAAGCGGAGCGCAGGAGTTTAGCTCAGTTGGTAGAGCATCGGTCTCCAAAACCGAGGGTCGTGGGTTCGAGTCCCCCAACTCCTGCCATTTTCTGAAATGGTGTGGCTGATTTTATTGATTTAGCGCAGTTTTTTTTCAGCCTTATGTCTTGGCCAAATGTTTGCGAGATCAAATGAGCTACCCATGCTGAAAGTTGCTTCCTTGGGATTTGTGCAAAATTCAGAAATTCTTGGGCCTTGAAGCTTCCGCCGCCGCACGAATGGCCCGGGTGAGATTATACACCGTAGTTGATGGCCTGCCGAATGGCATTCCTTCCTCCTCACGGCTCTTGCACTGACGCTCGCCTCGGTTCTCTGCTTCCTCAACTCGGTTCATTAGAAACCCACAATCG
>JBILLO010000014.1:0-22172 GCA_044376035.1 Sphingorhabdus sp. | reverse complement strand
TCCTCATGCTTTTGTTGGGTGATCGGATAAAACAGCAGGATCAAAACCCCCACAGTCCACAAGATAAGCACTGTTGGCAGATAATGAGCTAGCAGGCTCTTTACCATCGCGTCTGTGACCATCGCCGGATCCGCTTTTTCTGGAAAATTCGACCAAGTCAAAATCATGCCTGCCATGAGTATCCCAAGCCCTACCGAACATTGTGTCATGAAGCTGCTTGCCGCAAAAAACGTGCCCGCCGAGTGCCTGCCAGTTTTTACGGCACTGTCTTCGACCACGTCTGCCATCATTGAAGTCGTGTTGATCAAAGATATTGCAACCATGCCTCCATAAAGTGCGCCAATTACAAACAGGGTCGGGACTAACAACTGATGTCCTGGCTCCATAAACATATCTAAATAGGACAGCAGTAAGGGTGTTAAACCAAGGCATACCCCAAACAGCGCAAAGTACATTGACGCATTGCGTTTGCCGATTGACCGCGATGCAATTGGTGCAAGCGGTGCTGCCAGCATGGCAGCAACGAGCCCATCGAGCGTCAGGAAGGCCAGTGATGGGCCATCAAGTTTGAACAGGTAAGTGCCAAAATACAGTGTCGTCGCGCTATACAAGCCGACTGCGGTCCATTTACACACACCAAAGCCAAAAATGGAGAGGAACGCTCGGTTGTTCACCGCCTGCAGCATTTCCTTCAAATGGCTAGAGATGTTGCCTTCCACCGTTGTGCTTTGTCGCAAATAAGGAATGCGACTGTGCGTGGCGAGACCGCTGACTAGGGCTCCCACAATTATCAGACACGCTCCCAATATCGCAAACGGTGTATAGGAAGCAGGATTGAGCTGACCACGAGGATAATTTGCGGTTGCAACAAAGAACACTGCGAGACTTAGCCCTGTGTAGCCATAGGTACCTGCATATCCCCACAGATAGCGCAGCGAGAACAATTTAGTCCGCTGCGTGTAATCCTCGGTCAGTTCAGTGGCCATCGCCGAGGACGGAATTTCGTTGAGACTAACAGCGGCTCTAGTCGCAGCAGCTGTAAAAAATATCCACACTCCATATTGAAAGTCGGACAGATTTGGTGGTGGGAACCACGTCAACAGAAAGAAAAATGCAGTCGGTATTGCTGAACCATAAATGAACGGATGCCTCCGTCCCCAACGCGAACGGAGTACATCTGACCATCTGCCAATAAATGGGTCGACAAAGGCATCGACCAATAGTGTCAACGCAATTGCGGTGCCTACAACAGCCGCCGGCACGCCTATCACCTGATTGTAAAAAAGCAAAAGATAGGTGAAAAAAGCAGCGCTCTTGACGCCTGTAACGATGGCGCCGAAGCCATATCCATGGCGGGTAGTCCATCTCAACGGAGGGGCCGTATTCATGCCCGGCATGATAACTTATATGCTGTGCACAATCCCGCTCTCCCCATTGACGTCTTTGTTTATCTTCAATTTAGAAAGCTGCAAGCCAGAAGAGTACTCGATGCCTCCGCGAGTAGTCACGATCTCCCTCATCACGGACTACTGTGAAAACATATTCCATCTTGATGGCCCTTAACCATCGTCCCGATCCCTGCCGTTTGGCAGCCTTTTAATTCCATTGACACAACGTCGTGGTAACATAAGCTCCTGTGCATCCAGCGCGCGTTTGTTAAGGTTGCAGGCATTCATGACGAGAAGAACATTAGAAAAACGAGACATTCCCGCTGCTTTGCTGGCTGGATTTCGTTGGCTTAGAAATCCGGTTTCGCAGGGCGGAGCAAAGCAAGTTCCTCGTATTCAAATGTTAGCTCGTGGACCGGAGATACTCGCGGATGTAGAACGTATGCGGGCCCATCCCACGGGCAAAAGGCTTTTGGTTGAACGGCCAGACCTCGGTGTCTTTTTGTCTGATTCCGCTGCTCTTAAAGCGATGCCTGAAGCCAGTCTGGGTCGGACGTTTTATGATGCAATGGATAATCCTGTTGGCGTGCCCGGATATTTGTTGGCAGGACTGATCTACAAAGACGGGTTTTTCGACTCATTTGACATGAGCGATGACGCTAAGTTTTATTTGGAACGAATACGCTGGCTCCATGATTTATTCCATGTCGTAAGTGGCTATGCCACCGATCTGGCGGGCGAAGGCATGCTTATCTACTTCCAGCAAGCTTATCTTTATGGTTTGAACTTCAACGCATTGGCGCGATCACCGTTTGGCATCGGCCCGCGTTACTTTCTTCGTCCAGATTGCGGCAAAGCCCGTTGGCAAGAGTATCTACGCGATGCAAATAGTCGTGGACTAAATGCATACAATATTTGCCCAGCAGTGTTCGCACCATGGGAAGAATTGCTGCCACAACCGCTTAGCGACGTCAGACGTCAACTTGGTATTGTGCCGTTCGTCGAGGATAGCTCGCGCTGGCTCGATAAGAGTAAGCTTGGCAAAAGGGCATCAACAGGGTTCGGCGCGCAGTCAGTCGAAGCAAAGCAAGCACAGTTGGCGCGTAAAGTGGTTGAAGCCGGCGTCGACTACCGCGATCTTTACCGGTTCAGTGACGAGAAAGCACGCAGCCTGCACCTTTTAGCGGCGAACGGCGCAACGGATGCGCAAATCCGTGAGGCGGCTAGAAAAAGTACTTAACTTAGGTCAGGTGATTTTTTGCTGTTGCTCAGTACCTGCATCACTTCGTTGGGGCCCACCTAGGCCTTTTATAGCCCCGCAACTGAAGCTGCTTTCGGTGTGGATAGTTGATACAGCTTGCCGGACAACCTGCGGTTAAAGCGGATAGGCTGCTTCCAGTCGCATAAGGTCTAAAGCCGACTTTCGTTCATGTATTCCCCGGTCGTCAGCTTTCGGTCAATCGTCGCGTCAGGAGAATGCGCCGCTGTGAACTTCACTTTGCAGTTCATTCTCGGGGGCATTTTTGGGGTTTATGTACTTGCTGGACCTATTGTTAAAATCGCGCAAAACTTCACTTCAATTACCGGAATTTCTAGATTTCACTCCGCCGCGACGAATGTTTCATTTTCCCGCGCCCATTGAGCTTTAATTGAACGCGATGTCTGGCGTGACCCGTCGGGGCTCCATCCGGGCGGGCCGAAGACAAAGCCGATCACTTCGCGCGCGGAACGGGCGCCTGCCACATCCTTGAAGATCGCCGCCCATTCATGCAGCGCGACACGAAACAGGTTAAAGGTACCCAGATTGGAAACGATGCCATAGCGACAGGGCTCGTCATCGCGCTCGGCGGCGAAGGTTCCAAACATGCGGTCCCAGATGATCAGGAACCCGCCATGATTGGCATCAAGATAGCAGGGATTGGTGGCATGATGGACGCGGTGGTGCGAAGCGGTATTCAATATCCATTCGAACGGGCCAATCCGCTTTACTGCCTCGGTATGAACCCACAGCTGATAAGCGGCCGTAATCACGAGAAACAGAATCACCATCGCAGGCGGGAAACCGATGAAAAACAATGGCAAGCGCAAGAAAAAGCCGACACCCAACAGGCCGGTCCACGACTGCCGGAGTGCGGTGGAGCCGTTGAAATGCTGCGACGAATGGTGGATCACATGGCTGGCCCACCACACCCGATGCTCATGACTGAGACGGTGTCCCCAATAATAAACAAAATCCACTGCAAAAAAGCACAGGATCAGCGCCCACCATGTCCAGCCGATATCAAAAAGCCGAGCATCATAGACAAGTAAGATAATTGCCAAATGGATGCCCGCATAGGCCGCGTCGGTAAGCAAGCTAACAGCGCCCATCACTAACGAGGTGGCTGTGTCCTTGACTTCATATGCACCATTGTTACGGCGGCGCGCCCATAAAATCTCCGCAATGATCACGAAGAAAAACAAGGCAATCGAGATGCCCAGAATATTGACCGTTGCCCACGCAGGGGTTTCTGGAATCACGGTCTATCTCCTCTTGTTAGGAGCAGCTTAAGCCAAGCGGGCAGAGTGTCCAATGTCGTTTTCAACGTAATCGTCGAAAATCCCAAGTCCTTGAACTGCATTTTGATCGACAAACGCTCACCCGGCGGGTCGAACGAACTTACAAGCGAGTCGATATCCGATTGCGGAAATATTCGTGTTGCGACCTTATCGCCAACCATTTTTGCAACGAGCAGTTGGCCGTCGCGAAGTAACGCAATGCCGCCTGCACCGCCAGAGTCCATCAGATGTTGCGTGGCCCCGCCATATGGAGCGCTCAACGCCAGAAACTCATCTTCGCTCTCAAACCGCCGCCCGCCACGAAATCCCAGAAAATAGGTCAGCCAAATCAGGAAAGCGGTTGCCGTCAATGATAGAAGTGGGCCGAGTAATGCGTCCATCATGATGATACCTTCTCGCTGCGCATCGGCAGTGAGCCCAGCACAAAGACCACGACAAGCATATACCAAACAGCCACCAGCGTATGAAAGATGTGCCAGCCCAGTGCAGGATAGTCGGCACGGAACGGCATGCTGGCAAGGCCCGCGAGCAGCAAAAAGGCGAACCCGCCCGCAGCAAGAAATTTCCGGTCCGCTGCGTTGCTATAGGCCAAGGCTGCGCCACCCAGAATCAAAGCTGCCAATAGAACCGGATGGGTTTCGGGAAAAGTCATGCCCAGCGCCACAGCAACCGCACCGAGTATCGGGGGTAGCCATGCTCTCCACCCCAGCAGCGCCCCTACCATGCAGCCAAGGCCAAACAGCGAGCCATATTGCGATAGAAATTCGTGGAGGATTACGATTTCTCCGGTCATTCGAGCAGCAATGCGGATCACTGCAACAAATGCAGCGACAGCGATAGCTACTAAACCAAATGCTAGCCACCGATCCACCCGCCAAGCCTGCGCAACAGCATATATGGCCGCGACGACTATTAGCGCCTCGCTCAACATGAAGTGTAGGGGAAGTATTTTCATAATTGACAGATGGATACTCACAAAACGGTGTCTGACACAACACGAATTGACTTGACCCTCCAATATCATTCAGCGGCGAACACAGACCGACCATTGTTGTCGCAGCCATCGAAATGCGGTTTGAGTATCCCGTCGCTTTAACTGGGATGCAGCCGAGCTACGCCAAAGGCGCGGTGAGTGAAATCTGAGACGGAGCCCGGCAGGATGGCGTGTCCGCAAGGCGAAGTGGGTCGAGAGCAGGCTGACCGGTTTTATGGGAGCGTCAGCCAAGCGCCGACTGTCCGCTCTCGGCCCAATTCTGTTGAAAAAGTCAGGCAGCGTAATTTCGTTACGCGCCATCGGTCAGATAGAATCTCGTGCGTTGGCGTGTTGAATCGAAATTACGCGCCACTCGCAAGGATTGAAAGAAAATTACGAGACCTTCAGATGGGACGACTTTTTCAACAGAATTCGGAGCGGTCCGGACATTCTGCTTTTACCTTAGGCACGCTTACAACAGCCATATCATAGCACATCGCTGCTCTATCGGCAGGCCCGCCTGCTGTTCGGCCTCGAGCGTCGCCTGCAACGCCGGAAAAAACTGCGGATCAACATCCTGAAAGCCGCAGGACCGATAGAACGAGGCATTCCAGGGTACATCACGAAATGTGGTGAGGCTCAGCCCGACGAGATGTCGCGACCTTGCCCAATGCTCCGCTGCCTTGATGAGATTTCGTCCAATCCCTTTTCTCTGTTGGTCGGACCGCACCGACATCTGCCAAATATGCAATACGTCCTCGCGCACTTCAGCGGTCAGGAAAGCTGTGAGCATATTGCGGGCGTCGAGCGAGACCCATGCTGCACCAAGGCGAATGAGCGCCTCATGACGCTGCTGTGATGTCACCGCGTCATCTGCAATCCATGCAAGGTGAGGAATTTTACGAAACGCCGTACCGCTCGATCGCTCCATGTCCGGCATAGCTGCCGCATCTTGTGGGGTCGCGAGTCTGATGGTCTGCATATCGCGTAGCTATACCAGCAGGCAAATGTCGGCAACAGGTCGTTCGTTCAGCTTCTGACTTGAGATAGGGCGACCCGGTTCCCTTCGCTGTCTTCAAATTCGGCAACGAAACCGGCTTCACCGATATCCTTCTTTTCATAGAGGATTTTTGAGCCGCGCTGCTGCGCGTTTCGCAGAACGACATCAATGTTAGGAACGTCGAAGTAGATAATTGCGCCGTCTTTCGATGGTTTGTAGACATCCCCCTTTACAAGGGCACCGCTAGCACCTGCTGCACCGTCGGCACGGGGGAAAAATGCCATATCGTAGCCGTCAACCTCTTGCCGCGTAAGCCGGTAGCCGAAAACGCCTTCATAAAAGGTTTTTGCTCGATCCATGTCGTTTACTGGTATTTCGAAATGAAAGACGGGATTGCCCATGGCACGTGCTTCCGGTTTGTTTTGACTCACATTCTGATTTTCGCTCTTAGCGTTGCAAGCGGCCATCATCAACGCAACAGCGACGATGCCGACAAATTTCCAAAGACGTGCTGTAGATCCCATAATCCGCTTATCGATCATCTCATCGAGTGACGCAACGGCCCGAAAAAGTGATGCTTGCGCCATAGCTTCGGCTGAACAATACATAACTTATGCCCCGGACCGACCCATTCCATCTGATTCTCGCCAACAATCTGCTGCAGAATATCATCAATTTCACGGTCTGGTTCGCGGTGACCTTCTGGGCTTTTCTGGAAACGCGATCGGTTTTCGTTACCGGGATGGTTGGCGGCATCTATCTATTATTGACCGCTACGTTCGCGATCTGGTTTGGCAGCTTGGTGGATCATCACCGCAAGAAGCGGATCATGCTGGCATCTAGCGCGGGGTCCTTCCTGCTCTATGCGCTCGCGTTTGTAGCTTATTCATTCACACCGAATAAGGAATTGGTGCGGCTTGATGGTTTAAGCTTTTGGGGTTTTATCCTACTTGTGATGCTAGCCGTGATCTGTGGCAACATCCGCATGATCGCGTTGCCGACGCTGGTAACAGTGCTGATCGACGAAGACAGGCGTGACAAAGCCAATGGGTTGGTTGGCATGGTGAACGGGATAGGGTTCCTGCTAACCTCCGGCATCAGCGGTTTTCTCGTCGCTTGGGACGGAATTCGCGGCACGCTGGTGCTGGCGATCATTTTCACCGCACTTGCTTTCCTCCATCTCCTCACGGTGCATATTGATGAGCCGGAGCCGTCCTCATCCGTGCCGGGCGAGCGCAAGGAGGTTGATCTCAAGGGAACCGTCCGTGTCATCAAAGCAGTGCCTGGACTGGTTGCGCTGATCCTGTTCTCGGCTTTCAACAATCTTCTCGGCGGCGTGTTTATGGCGTTGATAGACGCTTATGGTCTGTCACTCATGGACGTGCAGGAATGGGGCCTTCTGTGGGCATTCGCCTCCAGTGCTTTCATCGTCAGCGGGCTGGTGATCGCAAAGATCGGTCTGGGTAAAAACCCGTTGCGCACGCTGCTGCTGGCAAACCTGATCACTTGGGCCGTAGCTTCTATATTCACGATCCAGTCGTCGATTTTGCTTCTCGTTGCGGGCAGCGTGATTTGGATGTTCTTAGGCCCCTATGCCGAATCGGCCGAACAAACGACGCTTCAAAAGGTGGTGCCTTACGAACGGCAGGGACGGGTATTCGGTTTCGCGCAATCAGTTGAACAGTCTGCTGCACCTTTGACTGCATTCCTGATCGGCCCCCTCACGCAGTTTCTGGCTATCCCGTTTATGACGAATGGCACTGGCGCCGAAGCGATTGGCCATTGGTTCGGCACCGGCCCTGATCGCGGCATGGCTTTGGTTTTCACAGTAACCGGCATGCTCGGCGTCATACTGACGCTGCTCGCGCTGGGTTCGCGATCATATCGCCAGCTTTCGGGCGCATATGCAGGCGTAGAGATTAAGGCCACCCAATAACGATGCAGTTGCGATTCCCCTCAGAACAGGCACTGGCCGGTGGTCGGCCACCATTTGGGAAAATTCTTTTCTAGCGAATGATTTTGTGTGAAAAAGGACGTGCATTTTAACACCATTGGAGGGTGCATAATTGGCATCGATGACAGCAATCTATGCAGCACTTCTGGCGATCGTTGGAGTGATACTCGGCGAACGCGTCGGATTGTTCAGATTAAAGGCCAAAGTCTCACTCGGCGATGGTGCCAATAGCGAGATCATTTTACGCAACCGGCAGCACATGAATTTCGTTGAGAATGTGCCAATGGCGCTGATCCTCATCGCGTTGGTCGAGATAAATGGTGGATCTGCGACCTGGGTTCACGGTCTAGGCGGCTCGTTGCTGGCAGCAAGGCTCATCCACCCATTTGGTTTGAACGCCGAGAAAATCATGCATCCTGCCAGAATTATTGGCGCAGGGTTAACTTCTCTGATAACCCTTGCAGCTGCAGGCAAACTGCTTTGGATTGCTTTCGGCTCCTAAGTGAATTCGAAAGATGAAAATGTCCGCTTCCGGGAAATGCAAAGTGATTCCCGACAGACCGAAAATGTCGTCGCGACCTGCCCGCCCCCCTTTTTGACGAACGCGCGAAAAGCTGCCATCGAAAAAGCCCAAAGAATATGCGATGACGCTTTACGACCCCACCATCGCGAACCAGAAAGAAACCCATGCCCAACCTCACCCTCTACGGCATCCCCAATTGCGACACGGTCAAAAAGGCGCGCGCGTATCTTGATGGGCGCGGTTTAAGCTATCATTTTCATGATTATAAAAAGGCGGGCGTTACGGCAGCCGACTTGGAACGGTGGAGCGAGGTTGTTGGTTGGGAAAGGCTGCTCAACAAGGCGGGCACCACGTTTAAGAAGCTGCCCGATGCCGACAAGGTCGACATTGATGCGGCCAAGGCGATTGCGTTGATGGTTGCCAACCCGTCGATGATTAAACGGCCAGTGGTTGAAGGCGGTAAGACTTTGCTGGTGGGCTTTGCCCCGGCGGTCTATGATGTCGAATTATCATAAAATAAGGAAACGCTCATGGTAACCGCTCGTTGGAATAATATGGTCATCGCGCAATCGGATGACACGGTCGTGGTCGAGGGCAATCATTATTTTCCGCGCGATTGCGTCAATGCCGACTTTCTCCAAGACAGCGACAAGACTTCGGTTTGCGGATGGAAGGGCACAGCGCATTATCATTCGCTGATCGTCGATGGCAAAACCAACGCAGATGCGGCGTGGTATTATCCAGAGCCCAAAGACGCCGCGCGCGAAATCACTGACCGCCTTGCCTTTTGGAAAGGCGTTGAGGTTAGCTAAATCCGCGTTGCTGTCATCGCGCTGACATTATATTGCGCAAGGGCGGTTTTATGAAAACCACCTTGCTTATCATCGCCGCGTTACTCAGCGCATGTTCGCCCACGGAAGGCCAGGCCATGGAGAAACCGATTGACGGCAACGTCATCATCATCGCCCATCGCGGCGCGAGTGGCGAGCGGCCCGAGCATACGCTGGCAAGCTACACCCTCGCGATTGAACAAGGCGCGGATTATATTGAGCCGGACCTTGTGCTGACGAAAGACGGCGTTCTGGTCGCGCGGCACGAGAATGAGATTTCCGAAACCACCAATGTTGCGGACAAAGCGGAATTTGCCGACCGCAAAACCACCAAGACCATTGACGGCCAGAAAATGACTGGTTGGTTTACCGAGGATTTCACGCTCGCCGAGCTTAAAACCCTGCGCACGAAAGAACGCCTGCCGCAATTGCGCAAGGCCAATATGGCCTATGACGGGCAGTTTGAAATCCCGACCTTTGACGAGATCCTCGCTTTGGCCAAGGCACAAAGCGCGGCAACGGGGCGGACGATTGGCGTCTATCCCGAAACCAAGCACCCAAGCTATTTCACCGCGATTGGTCTGCCGCATGAAGCGCCGTTGCTGGCCGCGCTGACCAAATATGGCCATGTCGAAAAAAGCGCGCCTGTGTTCATTCAATCGTTCGAGGTCGAAAACCTCAAAGCCTTGCGGCCCAAGACGAAATTGCGCCTGATCCAGTTGATGAATGAAATAGGCAGCCCGCCCGACCGCAGCGATTTGACCTATGCCGCGATGGCAAGCGCGCAAGGCCTGAAAACCGTGGCGACCTATGCCGATGGTATTGGCCCCAATAAGGCGCTGGTCATTCCGCGCACGTTGATGGGCAATTTGGGTGATCCGACGACCCTTGTCGCGGACGCACATAGGCTGGGTCTTGCGGTGCACCCGTGGACATTCCGCCGCGAAAATTATTTCCTGCCATTGGCGCAAAAATCCGGCATTGATCCGCGCGGGCATGGTGACTTGAACGCAGAGATAAAAGCCTTCTTGGCCACCGGCATTGACGGCATTTTCAGCGACAATGTGACAGAGGCGGTGGCGGCGCGCCAATAAGGTGGGGACTCTATTTGCTTTTGCCCACGGCGTTTAGCGGCTAAGCCCTTGCCCCATGTCTACACATCCTAAAACGCTCACTTTCGATACATCCACCAGCCGCGCGAATCCGACGCCTTCGCCGATGAAGCGGCTGACCGTTCCGCGCATCCGTCAGCAAAAGGGCCAAGAACCGCTCGTCATGCTGACCGCGTATACCGTGCGTATGGCGCAGTTAATGGACCCGCATTGCGACATGCTGCTGGTTGGTGATTCGTTGGGGCAAGTGATTTACGGCCTGCCGCATACCGTGGCGGTCACGCTGGAAATGATGGCGGCGCATGGCGCGGCGGTTGTGCGGGGCAGCTATCACGCGGCGGTCATCGTCGACATGCCCTTTGGATCGTACGAAGCCTCGCCCGAGCAGGCATTTGTCAACGCATCGCGGTTGTTGAAAGAAACCGGCGCGGCGGCGGTGAAGCTGGAAGGCGGCAAAGTGCTTGCCCCGACGGTCGAGTTCCTGACCTCACGCGGTATTCCGGTGATGGCACATGTCGGATTAACACCGCAGGCGGTGAACATCCTTGGCGGCTATGGTGTGCGCGGTAAAAGCGACGAAGAAGCCAAGTCGATTGTCGAAGACGCGGTCGCAATGGCGGACGCAGGCGCGTTTGCGATGGTGATTGAAGGTGTGCTGGAACATATCGCCATCGAAATCACGCAGAAAATCGCCTGTCCAACCATCGGTATTGGCGCATCGGCGCAATGCGACGGGCAGGTGTTGGTTGCCGAAGACATGCTCGGCCTGTTCGACCGCGTTCCGAAATTCGTTAAGAAATTCGGCAACATGGGCGTCAGCGTCGAAGATGCCGTGCGCGAATATGCCGCTGGCGTCCGTGACCGCAGCTTTCCCGGACCCGACCAGCTGTATCAGCCTGTATAAAGCAGGCTGGCCTATCGGGCCAAGTCGGGCTAAGGACGGCGCTGACCAATTTTGACTAAACAATTTCGGAGGCCCTTTTGGCTTTGACACCGACTGAAAAGCCCGCAGGCAAAGACCGGAGCGGCAGCGACGAGGCATTTTTGCGTGAAGTCGACGATGCTGTCCGGGCAAGTGATCTCACCAGTTTCTGGACGCGCTATGGCCGCTGGCTTTTGGCGGCGGTGGTCGCCGGGCTTTTGGCCTTTGCGGGCTGGATAGTCTATCAAAACCAAGTGCAGGCCGCTGCAGACCTGCAAAGCGAAGAATTTGTCGACGCAATGGACAAGTTGCGTGCGGGGCAAGAAAAAGAGGCGCGCGCCAAATTGGCAACGCTCGCAAAGGCCGATCAACCCGGATATCGCGCCATGGCGCAATTGGTGGAGGCAAATCTGCTCGGCGAAGATGGTGAGACCAAGAAGGCGATTGCCATCTATGCAACGGTTGCAGGCGACGACAGCCTGCCGCAGACATTTCGCGATCTGGCCCTGATCCGCCAAGTGAGCGCAGAGTTTGACACGATCCCGCCGCAGCAAGTGATTGACCGATTGAAACCACTGGCTGTCGCTGGCCACCCCTATTTCGGCAGCGCGGGCGAGTTAACAGCCTTAGCCTATATGAAAATGGGTAAGGACAATTTGGCTGGCCCCATTTTTGCGCAGATTGCGAAACAAGAGGACGCGCCGCAGACCTTGCGCAGCCGCGCGCAGCAAATGGCAGGTGCGCTTGGCATCGATACTGTTCAGCTTGAGGCAAACCGCAATGCGGCATCGAAGGCTGGCGATACCGCCGCCAAAGGAGAGTGACGTTGAAGACCATATCCAAATTGCTTCTGGCGCTCGCCGCGACAACGTCGCTTGGTGGTTGCGCCGTCCTTGACGGTGTGCGCGGTGATGCCGGTAAGAAGAACAACACGCCGACCGTCGGTTCACGCGTCAGCATCTTGGGCACAGAGCGTGATACCGAGGTCGATGCGTCCTTAGCGGACATAGCCGTTACCCTGCCGCCAGCGACGGTCAACGATGCATGGGCACAGCCCGGCGGCAATGCGTCAAAATCACCCGGCCATGTCGCGCTTGGTCAAAACCTGACGCGCATTTGGACCGCAGATGTTACCGGCGCCAACCCGCGCGCGCGCCTTGCCGCGAGCCCAGTGATGAGCGATGGCCGCGTCTATGTGGTGGACACCACCGCGCGCGTTTCGGCATTTGACGCGAACACGGGCGCGCAAATCTGGTCGAACGCGCTTGATGTTGACCGCGATGGTAAGCCATCCCGTTATGGCGGCGGCGTCAGCGCCACCAACAGCAATGTTTTTGCCACCAATGGCGTTGGCGATGTCGTCGCGCTTGCGGCGGACACGGGCACGCTTGTGTGGAAAAAGCGTCCAGCCGGCCCCTTGCGCGGTGCCCCGACATTGTCCAACGGCAACCTATATGTGATGACGCAGGACAACCAAATTTACGCGCTGCGCCAAAGCGATGGTGAACCGCAATGGAAAGAAGCCGGCCCTGTTGCCGCATCGGGCATATTCGGCGTTGGTGCCCCTGCTGCGGCGCAAGGCACCGTCATTGCTGGCTATTCCAGTGGAGAGCTTGCCGCCTATCGGTATGAAAATGGCCGCAGCCTGTGGAACGACACCTTGTCGCGCACCGCAATGTCGACGTCCGTTTCGACGCTGACGGATATTGATGCCGACCCTGTCATCGACCGTGGCCGCGTCTTCGCTTTGGGCAAAGGCGGACGCATGGCGTCCTATGAACTTGTGACTGGCCAGCGCATTTGGGAAATAAACATTGCGGGTATTTCGACACCTGTGACGGCGGGCGAATGGGTATTTGTCATGACCGACGAAGCACGGTTGCTGAGCGTTGCGCGTTCAAGCGGCAAAATCCGCTGGATTTCAAAGCTACAGCGTTACAGAAATGCAAAGAAGAAAAAGGGCCCGATTAGCTGGTATGGCCCGATACTCGCTGGCGACCGCTTGATCATCGCCAATTCGCGCGGTGCAATCTGGGCAGTTGCGCCGGAAGATGGCACCGCGACTGAGGTCGCTAACCTGAAATCCGAACTGTCGCTTCCACCGATTGTCGCCAACAATACATTATATATTTTGGATGATTCCGGCCGTATCTCCGCGTTTCGCGGCTAGGCCCTAAAGGAGATTAGCGGCATGTTGCCGACGGTAGCCATTATCGGTCGGCCTAATGTCGGCAAGTCCACTTTGTTCAACCGGCTGGTGGGCAAGAAACTCGCGCTGGTCGATGACACGCCGGGTGTCACGCGTGACCGCCGGGAAGGCGAAGGCCGCTTGTTCGACCTGGAGTTTACCATTGTCGATACGGCGGGTTATGAGGATGAAGATCCCGACACCCTGCCCGGCAGAATGCGAATGCAAACAGAGGCAGCGATTGCAGGTGCGCAAGTTGCCCTGTTCTTGATTGATGGCCGCGTTGGCGTAACCCCGCTGGACGCAGAAATTGCCCGCTGGCTGCGCAGCAGTGCAACGCCGGTCGTGCTTGCGGTCAATAAGGCCGAGGGCAAGCAGGGCGATAATGGCATCTTGGAAAGCTATGCGCTTGGCTTTGGTGACCCCATCGCCATCAGCGGCGAACATGGCGAAGGCATGGCCGATCTGTTTCAATCCTTGCTGCCCCATATTGACGGCGGCGCGTTCGAGGTACCTGACCCCGAATCGCCCGACGCGATATTGAAGCTGGCGATTGTCGGGCGTCCCAATGCCGGTAAATCGACGCTGATTAACAAGTTATTAGGCGAAAATCGCCTGATTACGGGTCCTGAAGCCGGGATTACCCGCGACAGTATTTCGGTGGATTGGATCTGGACAGACCCAAGCCCAAAAGAACGCGAACCCGATGAAGAAGGCGTTATCCCACCGATGCTGACCGAGCGCCGCGTCCGCTTGATCGATACCGCAGGCATGCGCAAGCGTGCCAAGGTGCAGGACAAGTTGGAAAAGCTTTCAGTCGCCGATGCGCGCCACGCGATCGACTTTGCTGAAGTTGTCGTGCTGCTGCTTGATGCGACCAAGGGCCTTGAGGTGCAGGACCTGAAAATTGCCGACCATGTCATTCAAGAGGGCCGCGCGTTGATCATCGGGATCAACAAATGGGATGTGGCCGTGGATGGTGCCGGCCTGTTCAGAGGTATTCGTGCCGCATTGGAAGAGGGCCTGTCGCAGTTAAAAGGTGTTCCGATGATCGCGGTATCCGGGCTTACCGGAAAAGGCCTCGACCAGATGATTTCCGCCGCGTTCGATGCGCGGGAGGCGTGGAACAAGCGCGTGCCAACGGGGATACTGAACCGCTGGTTTGAAGCCGCGATTTCGGCAAACCCGCCACCTGCCCCAGGCGGCAAGCGGATTAAGCTGCGCTACATGACTCAAGCGCGCAACCGTCCGCCGACCTTTGTCATTTTTGGCAACCGGACCGACGAGTTGCCCGCCAGCTATGCGCGCTATTTGCTCAACGGTATTCGCCGCGATCTGGATTTTGGCGCCGTGCCCGTGCGGATCAACTTTCGGTCGTCGAAGAACCCGTTCGCGGACAATAGTTAGGGTCAGGACCTATTAAATCCACCTTCGCGGCGTCAAAATGGCAAAGATATCAAAGCCATTTTGGCGTCCTTCGGATTTGACCCATACTGTCCATTGCCACGTTGGTAAGCTTGGACTTAGAACCACTAAGCCCGGCGCTTACCGCCTTGCACTGAACAAAATGGCCTCAAACCGCGAAGGTGGATTTAAGTGGTCCTGACCCTGGGGATTGCCCAGCGCAATATCAGTCCTCAATCGGCTTCGACTGCAGCTGGATGTAATTTTCCATGCCCATGCGCGCGATCAAGTCGAACTGTTTTTCCAGCATGTCGACATGCTCTTCCTCGCTTTCCAATATGGATGCGAACAGGTCGCGGCTGACATAATCGCGGACGCTTTCGCTATGCGCAATTGCATCCTTCAGCAGCGGCAGCGCTTCATATTCGAGGTCAAGATCGGCTTTCAGGATTTCCTCAACAGTCTCGCCAATGCGCAGACGACCGAGCAATTGAAAATTAGGTAGGCCATCCAAAAACAGGATACGCTCCGCCAATTTGTCGGCATGCTTCATTTCGTCAATCGATTCATGCCGTTCAAAATGTGCCAGACGGGATACACCCCAATTGTCGAGCATGCGGTAATGCAGCCAATATTGATTGACCGCAGTCAGTTCATTTTTGAGTGCTTCGTTCAAAAATTCGATGACTTTTGCATCACCCTTCATCGCCATTTCCTTTGGTTGTTTGCACCGAGATTAGCGGGGTTACAAACGCGCGTGAAGTCGTAAAAATAGCGGAAATGCTGATTTTTTCTGCCCGCTATTGCTAAGCGGTTGCAGCTCCGTTGCTGATAATGTTTCGCGCGAACGACAGGCACTGGCCGCATTTTGGCTTGCGCCCAAGGCGCGCATACACGTCATTCGGACGTTCCGTGGCGCAACGCACCGCAGCGCGCAGGTCTTTTTCCTTGATAGCATTACAGATGCAAACGACCATGGATCAACTCCTATGGAATCGCATTACCGTTAATGAGAACTGATTGCAATAGCATTAGCGACGCATGGCTTGCATTTTTCCACGCGCCAAGCTGCGCCACAGCCATTCCAGCGGCCCGTAATGAAATTTCATCAGCCATGGCTTTGACCATAAGAGCATCAATGCCCACGCCCCCGACACGAACAGCCACAATCCCGCACGGCCGACATGCCCGAACAAGCCAAAGCCATAGCCATAAAATATCGTGGTCATGATAAGGCTCGTGCCAAGATAGTTGCTGAATGCGGCGCGGCCAGCGGCAGCGACGCGCGCCAGCATTGGATGGTTGCGGTAATGCCCAATGCGCAAGATCAACACCGCCGCATAGCCAATCGTCAGCATCAGACGCGGAACCCCGCCCCAGAAATATAGAACCGCAAGCGCGGTGATCCGGTCGAAGTCAACAGCGACCATCCAAACCGCCAGAGCGGCAGTCAGCAGCAACCCAGCTGGCACCATCCGCATCACCCAGCGCCGGTAATCGGCTGCGTCCCGATCACCTGTCATGAAGCCGCTTTTTTGCATCGCCATGCCAATCATCATCAGCGGCAAAGTCTCACTAATTGACTGAACCACCAACATCATTGGCGTGCTCCATTCGCCGAGCTTATCCAATGTTATCGCGGCATAGCTGCCCCTGTGCAGCGCGAGGTCAGGCGCAATGTTAAAAGCAAGGCCCGCACTATCCATCAGCTCGCGAAACTGGCGTGCCATCTCTGCGCTCGCATCAGGTCGAGTTGCGAGATATTGAAAGACCTGAAGCCCGCCCAGTTGTGCGCCCCAGAGCGCCAGCCCAACTGCGAAAATAATTAAAGCGACCTTGATTAACCGTTCTGGCGACCAATCGCGGAAACGAAAGGCGATCATGCCGATAATCGCATAGAGGAACAGGATATCACCGAACCAGATGAAAAAGTAATGCGCGAGACCAAATAAAGCGAGCCACGCCATGCGGCGGTAATGAACCTGCGCGGCGCTTTCCCCCTTTGCCACGGCGCGGTCGATGATGAGCATCATGCTCGCACCGAATAAAAGCGAGAATAGTCCGCGCATTTTGCCGTCAATGAAGATGAAGGAAAATGCCCATGCAATTTGGTCAGCCAATGTCTCAGTGCCATAGGCCTCAGGGGTGACATAGGCCCATTCGGGCATGGCAAAGCCGATGATGTTCATCGCCAATATGCCCATTACCGCAAAGCCGCGCATCGCGTCCAAGCTGATATGCCGTTGTTCGATATTCTGCATGCCTTGCCCCCGTGTATTAAGTCATTAATACAGCGCCCATCTGTGCCGGTCCAGCCTTTTAAACTTTTGTTATTGACACTCGTGTAGGTAGTTTTTAACTGTCACCGTCCCTAGTTTAGGATTCGTCATGACTGAACTGTATTTTTCGCACCCTGACCGCCCGCCAGCTAAAATGAAGCCGCTGAAGGCGTGGCATCATTTTCGCAAGCTGATTGCCAACAAAGAAGACACCGAGCAGGTCTTTCACATCATTGCGGCCTTAAGCGGTAGCAAGTTCAGTAAGATGGCGCGAAAATTCTGGCAAACACCAAAGGGCAGAGCGTTGCTTGAAAGCAATGAGCGCCTGATTGACATGCTCGATGACCATGACAGCATCAAGAAGCTGCCAGCCGGCACCGTTGGCCGCGCCTATGTCGAGTTCATGGAACGCGAAGGTTTGAGCGCTGCGGGTCTTGAGGCGGAATATGCCCAATTCCGGACATCATATCCCGTTTTTGGCGATGTGGTTGAACGTTATGGCGACCGTTTGCGCGATACCCATGACATGCTGCACATCCTCACCGGCTATGGCCGCGACGCGTTGGGTGAACAATGCGTGCTTGGCTTTACTTATGCGCAAAACCACAATCTTGGCGTTGGCTTCATTGCTTATGCGGGCGGATTAGAGCTGAAATACCGCGTTGCGAAATCGGCACCGATCATGAAAGCGGTGCACGAAGGCTATCGCATCGGCAAAGCGGCAAAGAACATCGCTCAGGAAGATATCGCAGCCTTGCTGCGCGAGCCGCTGGTCGATGCCCGTAAGCGCTTGGGGATAGCAGAACCAGTGACGTACAAGGCCGCGCATGCAGCGATGCGTTCGAGCGGCATTGATCCGTATAATTTGCTGGCACCTGCCGTTTAAAGCTGAGACGCTCATTCCCTGTGCCTCGACTGCGGTCGAGGGCGAGAACGACTGACACACATATCGACTATGCTCCACACGAGCGGGGACGGTGGAGTATACGCTTCGTTACGCTTATCCCCCCACGTCACCCTGAACTTGTTTCAGGGTCCATTTATTCTCTCTGGCTCTGGGTTTGATGCACGATGGACCCTGGAGCCGAAGTCTGGCAGCGCCAAAACAAGTTCAGGGTGACGAATATTGGGGTGTGTGCACTGGTGTGCGCTTTACCGTTCGTCTCGATTGGAAACGAGTGGCTCTTTAGCTTTCCATCCAGTCCTTAAAGAAGCTGTCATGGGCATGACGCAGTGACGCAATGGGCACGTCAAACCCTGGCCCCGCGACCGATGTCCCGCCAACAGTGCCTAACCGCGTCATCGGAATGCCTGCGGCCTGAATTTGGTCCGCAGCGGCGCTGGTCACAACATAACGCGCCTGATCTTCGCCAAATGCCGTAAACGCGTCGCCGATTTCTTCGAGCGCACATCCCTTATTACTGGCCAACGCCATTTCGGTCAGCGCAACGAGCAAGCCGCCGTCGGCGACATCATGCACCGCATTGACCTTGCCGTCCTGAATTAGTTGGCGGACAAATTCTGCATGCGCGCGTTCCTTGGCGAGATCGACAGGCGGCGGTGCGCCGTCTTCGCGGCCATGCAGTTCGCGCAACCATAATGACTGGCCAAGGTGCCCCTTGTTGTCGCCAATGACGAAAATGCCGTCGCCATCTTCCTTGAACGCAATCGTTGCCATCTTGCTGACATCTTCCAGCACACCAACGCCGCCAATGGCGGGTGTGGGCAAAATCGCGCTGCCGCCGCCTGTTGCCTTGCTTTCATTATAAAGCGACACATTGCCTGACACGATCGGGTAATCCAGCGCCCGGCAGGCATCGCCCATACCCTCCAAACAGCCAACAATCTGCGCCATGATTTCGGGGCGCTGCGGGTTGGCGAAGTTTAGGCAGTTGGTGATCGCCAGCGGCGTTGCGCCGACCGCGCTGATATTGCGATAGGTTTCGACCACCGCCTGCTTGCCGCCTTCATACGGGTCAGCATAGCAATAACGCGGCGTGCAATCGGTGCTCATCGCCAGCGCGCGGTTGGTGCCGTGGATGCGGACGACCGCTGCATCGCCGCCCGAAAGCTGCGCTGTGTCGCCGCCGACTTGGCTATCATATTGCTGCCAGATCCAGGCGCGGGATGCGAGATCAGGGCAGGCCATCAGCTTGAGCAAGTCGGCACCGATATCGATGCTGGCGGGAACATCGCCCAAGGGCTGAACCTTGGCCCATGCCTTATATTCATCCTTTGACGCGGCGGGACGGTCGTACAAAGGCGCGTCTTCGGCGAGCGGGCCAAGCGGGATGTCGCAGACAATTTCCCCCTTCCACGTCAGCACCATATGGCCGGTGTCAGTGACTTCGCCGATCACCGCAAAATCCAGTTCCCATTTGTCGAAAATCGCCCTGGCAAATTCCTCACGACCGGGCTTCAAGACCATGAGCATCCGCTCTTGGCTTTCGGACAGCATCATTTCATAGGGCGTCATGCCTTCCTCGCGGCATGGCACTTTATCCATGTCGAGGATGATGCCCGCCTTGCCATTGGTTGCCATTTCGACGCTGGAGCTGGTTAAGCCCGCCGCGCCCATATCCTGAATCGCGACAATGGCGTCCGACGCCATCAGTTCAAGGCACGCCTCAATCAACAGCTTTTCGGTGAACGGGTCGCCGACCTGAACCGTGGGGCGCTTTTCCTCGATATCCGCGCCAAAATCCGCCGAAGCCATCGTCGCGCCATGAATACCGTCACGACCAGTCTTTGATCCGACATAAACAATTGGATTTCCAAGGCCGGTGGCTGCGGAATAAAAAATCTTGTCTTGGTCCGCGACGCCAACGGTCATCGCGTTCACAAGGATATTGCCATCATAAGCGGGATGGAAATTGGTCTCACCGCCAACGGTCGGCACGCCAACACAATTGCCATAGCCACCAATCCCCGCAACGACGCCCTGCACCAGATGCTTCATCTTCGGATGGTCGGGCCGCCCGAAACGCAGCGCATTCATATTGGCCACTGGCCGCGCGCCCATGGTGAACACATCCCGCAATATGCCACCTACGCCCGTTGCCGCGCCCTGATAAGGTTCGATGTAAGACGGGTGGTTATGCGATTCCATTTTGAAGATCGCGGCAAGCTTAGTGCCGTTCGGACCTTCGCCAATGTCGATAACGCCCGCATTTTCGCCGGGACCGCAAATGACCCAAGGGGCCTCAGTCGGCAATTTCTTCAAATGGATGCGTGAGGATTTATAGGAGCAATGCTCCGACCACATCACCGAAAATATGCCAAGCTCGACCATGTTGGGTTCGCGCCCCATGGCGTGCAAAATGCGCGCATATTCTTCTTCATTGAGACCATGGTCAGCGACGATTTGGGGCGTGATTTCAGACATGACACGGCCTTAGCGAGACGACGATTTTTGTGCCACATAAAATAAAATGGGCGCTGGTATTGCTACCAGCGCCCACTGCGTCTGATTTTTGGAAGTCCCTGGCCACGAAGGCCATTCTTTCCTCTGTCCGACGTCCGGTTCCCCAATCCAGCCCGAAGACCTTTGTGGTTCGCCTCAGTACATTGGGTATCCTATCCGGCGTTGTGCCACTTGCGTGACCCCGCACTCGATATTCGTTTTCCTCGTACCCACCATCTTGACCGCGTTTCCTGCCTTGCGACGGGTTGCCTGTCCGTTTGGCGATCCTGCATTCTTTCTTTTCCGCTCTGCTTTTCCGTTTCCGGTCCGGCTTTGCTTCAAAGCGTTCCTGCCTGATGAGTTGAAGGTCTCATAGCTTTCGAGTCGTTCAAAGCATCATTTGCAGAGTTATCCACAGCGCGCGCACTTCGTGGTGGACAAAATGGAGAATAAGTTTGGAGCACAAAACGATACGGCCCCCATGCAGAGCATAGAGGCCGTAAAAATTGTCCGGGGGCGAGGGGGGAGAGGAGGAGTGTGCCGCCCGGTCAATGTGCGTCCCGGCAATCGCTTGCCGTTGAACACCACATAGGGGCCCGATGAATTTGCTGCAATTGCGAAAAGAATGGGGCTAGTTGCGTGTTTTGCAACTAACCCCATTTGTTTTGGAAACATGTTCATTTCGCTCCCAAATTATCACAAAATTACCATTTAAGGGGCGATTCCATTGCCCGGCAGCGATGCGTTAACGATGCCGCCGTCGCACGCAATCGTCTCTCCAACGATATAATCGCCAGCACGCGCGGCGAGGAAGATCGCAAGGCCGGCCATATCTTCAGGCGTTCCGATTCGTGGAAACGGGATATTCTTGCCCACGGCATCGGCATGGTCGCGCGCAGCCTTGTTCATGTCCGACTGAAATGCACCCGGCGCAATGCCCGACACAAGAATATTGTCCTTAACAAGCTCAGCCGCCAGACGGCGCGTCAAATGGATGACGGCGGCCTTTGACGCCTGATAGCTATAGGTTTGCCACGGGTTGATGCGCAGGCCATCGATTGATGCGATGTTAATGACCTTGCCGGGGCGATCAAATGTCGCGGCGGCCTTCATCTGCGGATGCAAGGCTTGCGTCAAAAAGAACAAGGATTTGACGTTCAGGTCCATCACACGGTCCCAGCCAGCTTCAGGGAATTGACCAAAATCCGCGCCCCATGCAGCACCTGCATTGTTCACAAGAATGTCGACCTTTTCCTCACGCTCGGCAATTTGCGCGGCAAGCGACAGGCAACCGTCCACAGTCGACAAGTCGCAGGGCAGGCCAATAACCTGATTGCCGAATTCGGCGACGGTTTCCTCAATCTGGTCGATCTTACGCGCGCTGATATACACGCGCGCCGCGCCAGCCTTAAGATAACCTTCGACAATCATCTTGCCGATGCCGCGCGATCCGCCGGTGACCAACGCCACGCGGCCATTGAGGTTGAATAATGTGTTGATGTCCATGTGTCTCTCCTGACAGTTCCCCTCCCGCAGGCGGGAGGGGTTAGGGGTGGGGCTCGCCACAGGCGAGCGGGCTAAGAAGAAGGCAACAGCCCTCCCCCGACCCCTCCCGCAGGCGGGAGGGGAGAATTTTC
>JBILLO010000013.1:0-22269 GCA_044376035.1 Sphingorhabdus sp. | reverse complement strand
AATCAATGCACCGACTACGCTCATCTGGATCTGGTTCGATGATCCGATCATGGCGCTGATCATGCAGTCGGTCGGCGCGGCGACCGTGGGGTTCTACTTCGGACCATGCTTCGCGCTGATCCAGTCACTTGCCCCGGTTTCCATCCGTACCATGTCGACCGCGATCTTCTTTCTGATCGTCAACATAATCGGTCTGGGCCTAGGTCCGACACTGGTCGGTGCAGTCAGCAACCTGCTGGCACCGGCTTATGGCGATGCCTTTGGGCTGCGCGTCGGCCTCACGCTCGTCACGCTGACATCGGCCTATAGTGCCTATGTATTCTGGCGGATGAGCAAGACCGTGGTCAGTGATTGGCGCATCGTTGAGGCGAATTAGAAGCCCTGCAATCTGGAGTTTTTGCAAATTAGAGAAACTCCATGCGTCTTTGTTTCAGCCCCGAAGATCTGGCCTTTCAGCAGGACGTGCGCAGTTTCATCGCGGGAAACTATTCGGCTGACCTCCGTGGCAAACAAGGTGAAGACAACGTGCTTTCGAAGGAAGATTTTCTGTTGTGGCGCAAGGTCCCGCTGAAAAAGGGCAGAGCCGCGCCAGCACCGCGTGGCCGACATGTTCATCGCGGTCGAGCAGATCGCATTTATGACGTTGATGGGCACGTTCAAGCCCGACCTGCCAGCCGCTGAGCGCACGGCTGCGGTTAGCCTCGTTAAGTCCAAGGTCTCGCGTTCGATCAACACCATCGTCGTCCACACCCTGCTGCTGCCCGACGACCGCCGCGACCCTGTGGTGCTCGGTCAGGCGCAGCGATTGCTGTCCCGCTCACTTGAGCCGGTCAACGATGCGCTGGAGAGCAAGGCGTATCTGATCGGCGACTTTTCCGGCGCGGACGTGATGCTCGGCCATGCCTGCTTCATGGCCAACCGAATAGGCTGCGTGCCCGAAGAGATGACGCAGTTGAAGGCCTATGTCGTGTGTGTGGCGGCAAGGCCCGCATTTCAGACGGCAATCACGATGCAGTGATCGTTCGGCGCGTTTGATTGGATACTCCCATTAGCGGGGCAATGTCGACGCAGCGATTTGGGCCGCAGCACGACTGGCCGCCAAGTCCAAATTGGCGGTTAGTCCAAACGCGGCCCATGCCACGGCCCGCAGCAGCTCTGACCAGCGCGCCGTTTAGGACGGGTTCGGACGCAGGGTCAGCTGGATCATCACCGTGCGTGGATTGCTGAGTGGACCTTGTAACTCGCCCGGCGAAGTTGCCGAAGTCCCGCCCAGCGGCAATACGCTGCCCGAACCGTTCAAGAAAATCTTGTTGGTCAGATTGCGACCAATCAGATCGACCGCCCAGCTTTTGTCGGATGCATGCAGGCCGATCCCGGCATTGAGGATCCAGAATGGCTGCTGCCGGGCGCGTGGATCATATTTCGCGTCGGTATCATAGGCACTGGAGTAAGCGGCATTGCCGTTGAGGGCCAATTTGAGTCCGTCGGACATGTTACCCTGATAGGCAAAGCCAGCACTTCCAGCCCAGCGCGGAGCGCGAACGAGCTGGAAGCCTTTAAGGTTCTGCGAATTGCCTGTTCCGGGAGTGACTGGCACCGCGCCACCCAGTTGTGCACGGAAATCGCAGCCTGCGACGCGACCGGAAATCTGCATGCCGTTACAGCCATCAAAATAGTCGGCAATATATTTGGCATCGTTGTAATTCAGATTGGCATTGAGTGTGAGACCAGTCATGCTTTGTGGCGACCACAGCGTTTCAACTTCGAAGCCCTGAGTGCGAACTTTCGACGCGTTGACTGTGCGCGTCGAAACGCCGTTACCGCTTGCAAAGTCGAACGTCGATAGTTGGATGTTATCATAGATGTAGCGGAAGCCCGCGACGTTGAAGCGGAAGCCAGGGAATGGCGTCGATTTAATCCCGCCTTCAATGCCTTTGACGTCTTCCGGGCTGTAGCTCTGGTCAGCCGGCACCGTGGGCAATGTTGCGCCGCCAATAACCGAAGTGTTGAACCCGCCTGATACAAAGCCCTGCTTGTACGCTGCGAAGGCCATCAGGCTATCCGATGGGCTCCATCTCATCGATACTTCTGGGGAAAAGTCATTGTAGTTTACGCGGCGCGGTACCGGTTTGAATGGTCCGGTTGGGACCACAGGCTGCGTGAAAGATCCAGGGAAAAGCAGGGCGAAGCCCGACGGCGACAAGGTGCCTGTTCCTGAAAGGGCTTTTGATTCCTGAGTCAATCGTCCCCCCGCGCTTAGCTCGATCGTTGGCGCAAGCTCCCACGAAACCTGTCCAAACACCGACTGGGAATCTGCTTTGACCATCTGCTGGTTGGCAAAGAGCAGCTGCGTTCCAGCGGGGAACGGAGGCGTCGGTGCCGGAACGAGCTGACCCTGATCCGTCTTGAAATCGCGGATGTCGAAGAACGCACCAACCATGAAATTGATCGGGCCGTCAAATGTGCTGCTGAGCCGCAATTCCTGCGAGAACGACTGGGTGGTGTTGTCGCCTCCACCAACAAAGGCCGGCGCCAACGTCGGCAGCACATTGCCATAATTCTGGTACCGAATTTTCGAATAGCCAGTGACGCTGCTGAGCGTGATTGCATCGGCCATCTGCAAATTCATTTCCAGCGAAGTGAGCAATGGTGTCACCTTGCTGAACGGCTTTGCACCAAAAGTAGGATAGACCGTCGCCAGTCGTGGATCGGGATCGCTCTTAACGACATTGGTGTTGAAAACGCAGTCGTCGATCGAGCCATTGAGCGGCGCAAAGCCGCCTGCTGCGCAGCCATAGCGTTGTTCAACGCCCTGATCGCCGCCATCAGACTTGCCATAGGCAAATTTGAAGCGGGCGTCGAAGGCGTCGCTAGGCTCCCATTTCAAGGTGCCGCGGCCGAAATAGTCAGTCCGCCTCTGCCCGCGCGGGTCGGCAACATTGGGCGCTAGGTTATTGATATAGCCTTTAATACGCGAAGCATGAATGAAACCGCGCCCCCCCAAGGTTGATGTAATCGGACCGGAAATCGTGAGCTCACCAATGGTCTCGTCTCCGGTAAATTCATAGCTGCTGCGCGCTTCGACAAACACGTCGCGAGTCGGGTCGCTTGTGCGCAACGAGATGATTCCGCCAGGGCTGTTCTTACCGAAATAGAGCGCCTGCGGGCCCTTTAGCAGTTCGAACTGGTCAAGATCATACTGGCCAAATCGCAAGGCGTCAGCGTTGCTTAACTGCACACCGTCAATGTTGATCGAGACCGCCTGATCACTCGCCAGATTGAGGTTGCCAGTGGTGATGCCGCGCAGAGTAATGGTGCCTTGTCCAACCCCGCCGCCTTCATCGACGAGGAAGCCCGGTGTCAGGAAAGCGACATCCTCAATCCCTCCAGCCCCATAAGCTTCAAGCTGTTGTTTGTTGAATGCGCTGATAATGACCGGCACATCCTGGAGCTTCTCGTCACGTTTGCGCGCGGTGACCACGATGTCGAAGGGACTGGCTTCGCTCTGAGGGGTCTCGCTCGTGGTTTGGTCCTGCGCCGATGCTGCTGCAGGGGTCAACGCAGCCAGGCACACGCCGACGGCGAAAATCATGCGGTATGACGAACGGTTAAGCATTTGATTTCCTCACATTGGATGTTTTTCGACACCCATGCGCGCCATTGGCGCACCCATTTTTAATGGGATATTAACGGGATATATTTCAGAATCAGATCAATCTTGAGTTATGAAAAGAATGTCAATAAAATTTTACAATCATTCAGCCGCATTTTGCGCATAGATCGCCATCGAAGCGTGCGCGTTAAAATTCTGAATTTAGGCAATTATCTCTAGGTCCTGACCCTCGTTCCAAACTACCAGGCCGGCCTAGGTGCAGCGCTCAACTGCCGTTTGCCGTGCCCATGGATAGTCTGCCTTGCCATTGGCCGCCCGCTGCACGGTCTCCACAATGACCAGATGTCTCGGAAGCTTATATCCGGCCAGACGCCCGCGCGCGAAATCAATGACCGCGGCTTCGTCGATGGTCCGTCCGGGTTGGGCCGAGACGACGCCAACGATGCGCTCGCCGAAGCGCTCATCCGGAATACCTACTACCAGCGCATCCCAAATGCTATCATGCGCCTTCAGTGCCTCTTCGACTTCTTCGGGAAATACCTTTTCACCGCCGGTATTGATGCAGGCCGAGCCACGCCCGAGCAGGACCAGCGAGCCATCCGCCGCGACGCGGGCAAAATCGCCTGGAAACGCGTATCGCACGCCAGCGACCGTGCGAAAGGTCTTGGCGCTCTTTTCTGGATCCTTATAATAACCAGTCGGTACGATACCGCCATTGGCGACCATGCCAACCTCATCGGAACCGGGGACCACTTCCTCATCACGGTCATTGAAAACCTTAGTCGTGGTGTTGCGGACAAAACGTGCCGTCTCGCCCGGCGGCAACGCGCGTGACGTTATGGATGCACCGATCCCGCCTTCCGTCGACCCCATCAAGTCGCGTATTTCAACATCGGCATAAGCGAGCAGGCCCTGCTTCACCTCGGTCGAAAACATCACGCCAGACGAACCAATCACTGCAAGCGCGGACAAGTCAAAGCGCTCGCCGCGCGCGTCAGCTTCGTGCAGTGCCGCGAGCAGCGGCTTGGCAAAGGCATCGCCAACGATCGCCATCAGGTTAACACGTTCCTGCGCGACAAAAGCCCAAATCGCGTGCGGGTCGAATTTCTCGTCACTCATTGTCGCCACCGCACCGCCGCTCATATGCGCCAACAAGGCACCGAGCCACATGCCGGTTGCATGCATCAACGGGCTGGCTGGCAAAGAAACCGGGGCCATTTGCGCTGATTTGATTTGTTCAACCATTGTGATCAGATTTTGCGGAGTTACCGGGATGTCAGGGCCAAGTCCGCTCGCGGCAATTCCCGCGGCAAAATCGCCGTGGCTATACATCACGCCCTTGGGCATGCCGGTCGTGCCACCGGTGTAGATCATGTAGACGTCATCCTCGCTATAATCGAGGCGCGGCAGACGATCCTCGCCAGCAATCAACATTTCGAAATCGTCCGCACCCGGCAGCGCACCAATGCTGCCATCGTCGATTTGGATGAAGTATTTCAAACCTGGCAGTGAATCCCGAATCGCCGCCAGTCTGGGTGCGTATTTCGCATCGAAAAACACTGCTTCGACATCGGCATTGTCGAACAGGTAGCGCAGTTCATGCTCGACATAGCGATAGTTGACGTTGATCGGCACCGCCCGCGCTTTAAACACCGCAAGCTGCGCTTCAAGATAGGCGGACGAATTGTGCCCGTAGATCGCGACCTTTGCATTAGGCCGTATCCCTGCTGAGACGAGCGCATTGGCAAGCCGCGCGGCGCGATCTTCAAACGCCCGCCAGCTGCGCCGCGTACCGGCGTTGATGAGGGCGGTCTGATCAGGAACGATCGACGCGATGGTTTCGAATATATCGGCAAAGTGCCAGATCATTGTTTCAATTCCTTTCCCTATCGGACCAACTTTTAACTTACCAGCAACTACCAGCGCGCGAAGACCGCTTTGAGCATGGCCGACACCCGGATATTTCGCCTGTTATTGGTCCATCGATTATTGCGATGTGTGCGTAGGGACTAACGTGATTGCGTGTAAATGCAAGATAGATATGGGATATATCTCATTTTTATGCCTCAACTATGAGGGGATTGTCATTTACCGCTTGTGCTTCACATTGGGGCTGATAGATGCGCGGTAACGAAAGGTTCAAAAGTGTCGAATTTGCGCCTATTTGCTGCCAAAGCCAGCCATTTGGGGAAGAGCGCCCGAAGCCGAGCCCGTTTGATTGATGCGGCCCTGGCGGTGTTTGCGCGTCAGGGGCTTGAGGCAGCCTCTATCAACGAGATTACCCGTGAGGCCGACATGGCCAACGGCACCTTTTATCTTCATTTCACGGACAAGGCGGAACTGATCTCCGTTGTCGCCGCCTCGGTGTCTCTGGAAATCGCGCACGAGTTGAACGAGGCTATGGTGGACATCGACGATGCGGTCGAGCGGGTCAGCCTTGGCACCCGTCAGTTTGTCCAAATTACCGTTGAGCAACTGAATTGGGGGCTTGCGTTTTTTCAAGCCTTTTGGGCTCTACCCGAACTGCGCAAGCAGGTTAGCCAATACCTGCGAAGCGATCTCGAACGCGGTGCCGCACAAGGCGCATTTACCTTGCCGATTGATGACTTCCTCATGGATGTGATCGCTGCGTTGGTCAACGCCGCCCTGTTTGCCAGGATGAATGGAACCGCCGGTCCGGAAGCGGGCAGTAAAGCTGCAGAAATGCAACTTCGCTTGCTTGGTGTTGACGCACAACGGGCCAAGCAAGTGGCATGGCGGGAAATTCCAAGAATTCAGATTGGCGAGCCCCGGATCGCCGGCCCTCGGCTTACGCCAGAGTGAATGGCTCAAAGGCTTGCACGGACCCGTTTGGTGCCGCGCCCGTAGCTAAATTGTCGCATATTACCAAAATATTGCTGCAATTGCGCTGGCGCAAGCTGATGGCACCAAATCCTAACTATCGCCTTAAACGTCAGCTTTCACCGTTTCGGCCCTGAAAGCTGCCTGGTAGGACACGGCACAGAACAAGCCGGAAAACTAAGCACATCCTTATGTCTCCTTCCCACCCAAAAGCGAACCTCAACCAGACGCCCCACGACTGCGATGCCGACAGGTCCTGAGCCTAGGCATTAGTGCGTGAAGAAATACTCGAAGGCGCTCACAGCTTAGCCTCAACCGCAGCCTGCAGGGGGTTCAACTGCGGCAGCCAGTTCAGGAAATAGAGGATCAGAAGTCCGAGGATCAAGTACATCCAGCGCCCCCTCGGGACGACAAAGGCCAGAGCCATAAGGACGAAATAGCTCCAGCTGATCCAGTTCATTGGAAAGGGGTAGGCGCCGTCGGCGGCCTGCCAGGCCCGCACGGTGCCTATCGCGGCGATCAGGTTGATCGACAGGACGATCCCGAACACCAGCCGTCGCCGGGCCCAGAAATGCTCGTCCAGCGAGGCCCAGCCGGAGAAGTCACGCGGGAACACGACCGAAGCGGCGACATAGTAGGTCATGGCCATCACCATGCCGACCACCAGAATGCCGAACCCCACCTCGATGCCACGCCAGTCCTGCCAGGCTACGACCCAGAAGCCGGCAACGTCCAAAGCGATGAAGATCGCGAGCATTGGCGTCAGGAGACCGACCTTGACGTCGCCGCGCTCATGTACCGTGCGGGCGATACCGGAGGCGACCTCGGCCACTGACAGGCCAAGGATAAGGCCATAGAAGCTGAAGAAGAACTCGAAATCGCTCATTGCGGATTCCACAGGGCAACGGCGGCATAGGCGTCGATCAGCAGCAGCAGGCCAAGGCCAGCTCCCTGAAAACGTCGCCCCGGAACGACCAGCAGCAGCGTCAGGATCAGCCACCACAGGGCCGATGCCGGTCCTGTCCGGGCAAAATGGTCGATAATCGCCATCCAGCGCCCGGCCGTCGCCGTCTCGATGGCCACGACGCCGATGTTTGCGGCTAGGAGCGACCCGAGGACCGCGCGCCGATGGCCCATGTAATAGTCGTCGAGCGAGGCCCACTCGCCGTCATCCTTGGGAAAGACCATCGAGGCCGCGAAGAAATAGAGCCCGGCCACGACAAGGGCGGCAAAGAAGGGGCCGTGGGCTACGCGCACATCGGACAGGCCGGTCCAGGTGCTGATCCATGCCGCCGCTACGTCGAACAGCACCACGACGGCGAGCATGGGGGTCAGGCGCCCTATGGGGACCTGGTTCCGGGCGCGCAACAGGTCGCTCAGCGCACCGATCACCACCGCCACTGCCAACCCGAGAATCAGGCCGAACAGCGTAAAGAAGAACTCGAACGCGCTCAAATTGCCCCCCGGCCGCAATCCATGTAGTAAAGCTACTTCCGGATCGTCGTTCCGTCAACGGTGAAACCGAGGCCGGACAGATCTTGGCCGCTGAGGGATGCGGCAAACTGGCGGCGGTCATCGGTGGGCCTTGAAGCCGCAGCTGCCATAGCGATGGCCGCGCTGCCGATGGATGAGTATGAATGCTTTCTGCTGCAAGATATCTTGCTGGATGCAGCATTTGCGCTGTATGAGCGGCAATTCGCCATCAGTTGAATTGCCTGGAGGGCAGAACAATTGCGGTTTTTTGCGCGCTTTAGACAATTTTTCATTCGGCAAAAGCTGCGGCCACCGCCGCCGCCGCGCGAAACGGTGGCCGCGCCGCCGTGGCCACCCGCACCTGTTGCAGCGTCTGCGCGCAATGGCTTTCCATCCGCTGTGTCGCCAGAGCCTGCATGGTTAAAATATCCCGTTTCGTCCCCCAAAGGGCACATCATTGTTTTTGCCAATGAAAAAGGCGGCGTGGGTAAATCTACGTCTGCGTTTCACACGTGCATTGCGTTGTGCAACGCGGGCGAAAGCGTGGCGGCACTTGATGTCGACTTGCGGCAACTGACGCTCCACCGCGCTTTGTGGGCGCGGTTGGAAAGCGCGACGGAATATAAGGTGAAGCTGCCCGGACCAGAGCAAATCATGCTCGCACAGCAAAATGAGAGCGAGCTTGAAGAAAAGCTGCGCATGGCGCGGATCCGGCACAGTTTCATCATCATTGATGTGGGCGGCCATGACTCACCGCTTGCGCGGCGGGCGATTTTCATGGCGGATACGATTGTAACGCCAGTCAACGATAGCTTCATTGACCTCGATATGCTTGGCCGTATCGACCCGCGCAGCGGCGCGTTCAAAACGCTCGGTAATTTCGCGCGATTGGTCGAGCATTTGAAGGAGCCGGGTCTTGCCATACGGCCCAAGCCGCTGGATTGGGTGGTGATGCAGAACCGGTCCCGAAGTCTTGGCACGAAAAACGAGGTTAAGGTGCGTGAGGCGTTGGAGAAAATCGCGCCAGTCGCGGGCTTTCGCCTTGTGCCGGGTTTGCGCGAGCGTGTGACCTATCGCGAACTGTTTCCGCAAGGGCTGACCCTGTTTGACTTGGAAATGCTTCCCCAATTGGGCCGAATGCAACCGCAGGCGCACGCCGAAATCTGGGCGATGTTACGGGCGCTAAAGCTTCCAAGTGATGCGCTTAATGAGGCTATTGCAGTGCCCATCCCATGAGCGCCTGAATGGCGCATTGTTGTGACAGTTCGGGGTTGTTCATCACTCAAGCGGCGTTATGGGTGGGCGTATGAGCACGCCTGCCAAAATGATTATCATTTTTATCCTATTGTGGGTGGCGGTGCATTTGTTGCTCTACGGTTATTTGAAGCGCCGTATTGCTGCTGCCAAGCGGGTGCATGATGAAAAATGTAAAACGCTAAAGCGGCTCGACGAATAGCGGCAGGCCATTCTTTGGGCGGAGCGTGACATTACCGGTCGGCATTGGCTTCAGTCCGTCTGGTAGCACAAAACGCCGTGCCGCGAGCCAATGCGCCAGAATTACGAGCGCTTCGGTAACCGCAAACCTTGCGCCGATGCAAACACGCGGGCCAATGCCGAACGGGATATATTGGAAGCGGTGTAGTTTAGCCTCGTTGATGGGTGTGAAGCGCATGTGATCGAATTGATCCGGGCTGCCCCACAATTGCCGGTGCCGGTGCACGAGCCAGGGATAAATCAAAACGAGTTCGCCCTTGCGGATTCGGACATCGCCGATATCGTCATCTGCCACCGCCTCACGAATGATTTGCACTACAGAAGGATAAAGTCGCATTGTTTCATCGAGAATTTGACGCAAAATAGGTAGGCGGCCTGAAAGCGTTGCAATGTCGTTTTGCGACAGTGCCGCTATGGCTTCGGCGCGGGCTTCTTCCTGTAATTCGGGTTGCGCGGCGAGCAAATAGATTGCCCAGCTCAAAGTCGTTGCGGTCGTCTCATGCCCCGCCGCGTAAAAGGTAATGGCGTTGTCCACTGCCAATATTTCGGCCTCCTCAAGCGGCATGTCTGCATAAAGCGCGCGCATCAGGTCGCCGAAAAAATCATCGCCACCGCCTCCAGCGCCGCGTTCACGCACCAGCGCGCGTAGGTTGGCGCGCAGCCAGCGTTGCGAATCGCGCATACGAAGCATGCTCGGACTCAGGTCGAAATCCTGCAAGCCGAGCATGTTTAGTAGGCGAGGTTGTCCCACGGCTGCGATCACGCGACCGATATGCATTCCTGCCTCGCGGCTCGTCAGACGTGCGTCGCCCGAAAACAATGCTCCGGATATAATCGCCATCGTTGTCTCAGTGGCAAAGCGCGCCATGTCGATTTTTGCGCGCTGTTCGGGCCATTCGGTCATTTGGCGCTGCGCGGCTTCGGCCATTAGCCGCGCCATCCGGGCCACCGCAGCAGGAGCGAAGGTCGGCGCGACGATCTTGCGCTGTTTGCGCCAATCCTCTCCTTCGGCGCTGAGTAGGCCGTTGCCGATGATTGGCTTCAAAATTTTGCGGGTTAGTCGCGGCCGTATGTAATTGGTATGATTATTAAGCAGCACATGGCCAATCATGTCAGGATTGTTAACGATGTGGATCTGCAGGTTGAGAAATCGGCGTTGCTTGTGCCAGACGTCGAACGCCGGTTCCGCGATCCCGTGGACTGCGCTGCGCAAACGCTCGCCGAACATTCCGCGCCAGCCGGGGAGCCAATCGGGAACGCGCGCAGGCTGCGAGGGGATGAATGATAATTCCGGTGCTGATGTTGATGCCACATGCGCCTCCTGATCGCTCTGCGGTATATGGCAGATTGATCAACGCGACAAATGCAACCTTGGTAATCCTGATTGCGCCGCGCGGATGCCGAGGCATAGCTTGATTTGCCATTTTCGCATGCCTATAGCGGAAAGGTGAAAACAAGCGGTCCTAACGGGCCGCTTTTTGGCTTTTGGAATATGCCAAATATTTGGTCGGAAGGAAGAAAACCATGACGATTACGCCCTTGATGCCAGTCTATCCGCGCTGCGGTTTTCGGCCGGTGCGCGGTGAAGGCGCTTGGTTGATTTCCGAAGATGGTAGTCGTGCCTTGGATTTTGCCGCTGGTATCGCGGTGAATTTGCTTGGCCATGGCCATCCGCACCTGACCAAGGCCATTCAGGACCAAGCCGCAACGCTTATTCACGTATCCAACCTTTATGGCAGCCCGCAAGGCGAAGCCTTTGCCCAAAGGCTGGTGGATACGACCTTTGCCGACACCGTGTTTTTCACCAATTCCGGAGCCGAAGCCGTCGAGTGCGCGATCAAAACTGCGCGCGCTTATCATCAGAGCCAAGGTAGCGACCGGTTTGAGATTATCACTTTCAAGAACGCCTTTCACGGTCGGACGATGGCGACGATTTCAGCCAGCAATCAGGAAAAGATGCACAAAAGCTTCCTGCCATTGCTCGAAGGCTTTGTTTATGTCGATTTTGACGATTTGGAAGGCGCAAAGGCCGCCATTGGACCAAAGACCGCCGCGTTTTTAGTTGAACCCATTCAGGGCGAGGGCGGCGTTCGGCCTGCATCCGATACATTTATCCAAGGCCTGCGTGCCCTGGCGGACGAACATGGTATCCTGCTGATCTTGGATGAAGTGCAATGCGGCGTAGCGCGCTCGGGTACGCTATATGCGTATGAACAATATGGCATCATTCCTGACATCATGGCGACGGCAAAGGGCCTTGGCGGCGGATTTCCGGTCGGCGCATGCCTTGCCACCGAAGCGGCGGCGCGCGGCATGGTCGTTGGCACGCATGGATCGACCTATGGCGGTAATCCATTTGCAATGGCGGCCTGTCAGGCGGTTTGGGATGTCGTGGCGAACGCGGAATTTTTGGCGCAAGTGCGTTCGACTGGAGACAAATTACGGTCAACGCTTGAACAATTCATCGGCAATTATCCGGATTTGTTTACCGGTGTGCGCGGTAAGGGCCTGATGCTTGGCGTGATGATGACGCATGAAACCCGGGCCTTTGTGGCGCATTTGCGCGACAATCACGGGCTGTTGTTGGTGGCGGCGGGTGACAACACCTTCCGCGTATTACCGCCGTTGAACATCGGTGATGCAGAAATCCAGACATTCATGGAAAAATTGTCGGCGGGTGCCGCCAGCTACCAAATGCCGCAAGCTGCATGACGCGCCACTTCCTGAACTTAAGTGACGCCGGCGGCGATGCAATTGCAGCGATGTTGAACGACGCCATGGCCAGAAAAAATGCCCGGGCTGGCTGGCCAAAAGGCAAATCCGATGCCGACGCGCCGCTTGCTGGCCACACATTAGCGATGGTTTTTGAGAAAAACTCGACTCGCACACGGACATCGTTTGAAATGGCGATGAAGCAATTGGGCGGCGACAGTATCTTCATGGCGTCTGGCCAAATGCAGCTTGGCCGCGGTGAAACCATTGCCGACACGGCGCGGGTATTGTCCCGCTATGTCGATGCGATCATGATCCGCACCGATGACCACGCTAAGGTACAGGAACTGGCACATTATGCCAGTGTGCCAGTGATTAACGGCCTGACCGATCTGTCGCATCCCTGCCAGATTGTTGCTGACCTGTTAACGGTGATGGAACATGAAAAGGCATTGCCGGGGCTTGAAATTGCCTGGCTTGGTGATGGCAACAATGTGTTGAATTCTGTGGTGGAGGCCGCAGGTTTATTCAAGTTCAACGTGCGCATTGCCGTTCCCGAAGGGTATGAAAGCGACAGTAATTTTATTCAAGCGGCCAAGGCCGCTGGCGCGAACATCACGCTTACCCGCGATGCAAGCGAAGCGGTCGCAGGCGCAGACATACTACTGACCGACACATGGGTGTCGATGGGGCAGGAGCATGTCCATAACAAGATGGCGGCGATGATGCCGTATCAGGTGAATGAGCGCCTCATGGCTTTGGCAAAGCCGGATGCAAAGTTCCTGCATTGCCTGCCAGCGCATCGTGGCGAGGAAGTGACCGATGCTGTGATCGACGGCCCGCAATCACTCATTTGGGATGAGGCGGAAAACCGGCTTCATGCGCAAAAGTCGATTTTGTTGTGGTGCCTCGGAAAATTATAATGGCTGAGCAATCGGAAACCTTATCCAATCAGCCATTGCGTTTTTCCATACCCACGCGGGACACGCGCGGACGGTTGGTACGTCTTGACGATGTGCTTGGGGAAATTTTGGCGGCCCATGCGTATCCGCCGGTGATTGAACGGACATTGGCGGAGGCTTTAGTTTTAACTGCGCTGCTTGGCGCGTCGTTGAAGGAGCCGGGCAGCCAGCTGACGTTGCAAACGCAGACAGAAAAAGGCGCAATCCGCCTGTTAGCCTGCGACTATAAGGATGGCGCATTGCGCGGTTATGCGCAGTTTGATGCCGCGACAGCCGCTGCCCTGCTGCAGGGCTCGACGCTATCTGGTATCTTCGGGCAAGGCTATCTCGCGATCACATTTGACCGGATGAAGCCCGCGAGCGAGGGTGGCGGCCGTTATCAGGGCATCGTGCCACTTGAGGGCGAGACGCTCGCTGATGCGGCGCAGAATTATTTTGTACAATCCGAACAAATCCCGACCTTCATTCGCGTTGCTGTGGACCATGTCGATGGCCGTTGTGTTGCGGGCGGCCTCCTGGTCCAACATTTGCCCGAGGGTGAGGAAGGCCGCGAGCGTTTGCATGTGCGGCTTGACCATCCTGAGTGGGCGCATATCGAAGTCATGTCGTCGACCATCGCCGCCGCAGAGCTTGCCGACCCGGCGCTTCCGCTTGAGGAAATCGTCTGGCGCTTGTTCCATGAAGAAAAAGAAGTGCGGATTGAGCAAGGCGATCTTCTGTCAAAGGGCTGCCGCTGTGATCCCGTTCATATCCGCGATGTCATTGCCAAATTTCCCGCCGTTGACCGCGCCGAAATGGCAGATGATGCCGGAGACATCGTCGTCGACTGCGAATTTTGTTCGCGTCGCTTTCCGATAAGCCTTGCCAGTTTTAACAACTGAACTGCGCCACAATAGCGGCGCTTTATGCGTCGTTCATGAACCACATACTATCGTGCAAAATGTCACAAATGATGGTATGTTGTTTACGAAAAACGGGTCGCTTCGCTGTATAAGGTTAGTTTGCGGACAGAAGCTTATGAACATATTTTTCCGTCTTTATGCCGTCCCCGGTGCGCTTTTGCTTTCGCTGGCTACGGCGGGTGCCGCAAAATCAGGCGGCGATATGGCGTTGCTGGACTCACTTGATCGGGGAAACTGGCAATTACGATCAACGGGCGGGAGTGTGCCGACTGCCAAAATCTGTCTTGGTATATCCCAGAACCTGACCCAAATCCAACATAGCGGCTTAGCGTGCGAACAATATGTCCTGCGGTCGAGCCCAGATTCATTAACGGTCAGCTACACATGCGCAGGGCATGGTCAGGGGTTGACGATTATCCGCAAGGAAACAAACCGGATCATCCATATCCAATCGCAAGGTATCCGAAATAATGCGCCATTTTCGTTTTCAGCGGAAGGGCGAAGAACTGGGCCCTGTTAACCGAACATGTTCTTTGTCCGGTTGATTGGCTTGGCATGGTTGATTGGCCGTTCATCAATTATTTAATATCTTGGCCCTATGAGGTCAGTTGTGTCTCTCACGAGACACGCTTTCCTCCCTATGGCTGAGAAGCCAAGCCTGGGCCGCCGCTGAAAAGCTGAGCGGCCCAATTTTTTGTTAGAATGCCGCGATCCCAGTAATGGCGCGGCCCAATATAAGCGCGTGCACGTCATGCGCGCCGTCATAGGTGTTGACCGTTTCAAGGTTCACCATGTGGCGCATGACTTGATATTCTTTTGAGATATGATTGCCGGCAACCATCTTCCCGTTTTCCGGTCAGGTTGGACTGAAAATGTTGGAGCTTCCATGTTTGCCGGACTGCCGCCAAAGTCGACTAGAAAACAAAATGAAGGCCTAAGTCGATTTTATTTCTGTAACCCCTTGAAAATTTCTTTCATGTCGCCACGTGCGCTTTGCGGGCCGGGCCCCTCTGGCGTTGGTGCATAGCACCACGTGATGTCGGACCGCATCGGGGAAGTTCCGGTGTATTGGCCTGGTGTATTAGCTGCAACGCACAGTTTCATCCTCCGATGACATGGTTAAATGGCACGATTCAGTCTTTTCTGGCGTTCGGATCGCTGCCGTAAAAACACATTTACGCTTGATAACAGCGCAAGAGGAGAATTTTATATGAAAAGTTACACAATCCGCTGCGCCGCAGCAACAGCCTTGCTTCCGCTAGCAGCGTTCGCAAGTCCGGCGGCAGCCAATGATCACGGCGCTAAAAAAACCGCCATCTACGCACCAATTACAGAATCTGAAGTCCAAGCGGCGCAAAAGGCGTGGTGTGGGGCTCTCGTCGCCATTGCAACCGAATTTGACACCAAAGGCCACAGTGCCGCGAAGACCTTGGCCGGTCAGGTTCTGGATGGTGCTTATGGATATGCGATGGGACCAGTATTGTTCAAGCCGACCCTTACTGTTGTGCCCCAAACGTTTCGCACCAGCCGTGACGGCGCGCTTGCCTACTTCGTCGGCGGTGACCCGGCCTATGCAAAGGACACTGGCTTTGCCTTGAAGGGCTGGCGCAAGTGTGAACCTGAAAATGCAGGGATCGCTATTACCGGAAACTCGGCAATTTCGATGGGCAATGTGTCTATGTGGGATAGCAAGGGAGCCATGACCAAGGTTGACAAGACTTGGGGCTATGTCCGCGGCGCAGACGGTAATTTGAAGATTGTCCTCCACCACTCGTCCCTCCCCTACACGATGAAATAAAAATCGGATGTGTTGGCTGATGTTGCCTACGTGCGACATCAGCTAAACTCCTAATCCATAACAAAAAATTCATGCTCGCCAGCGTTTCGGCGAACCCTTTCTGATGCCCTATTCACTTTTCAATGATGGAGTTTTTCGTGACAAAATTTTGGACAGTTTTGGCAGCTAGCGCTGCACTTGTTTCCGCACCCGCATTCGCCCAATCTGGCGATGCGCAGGGCAAGATCCAGATAAAATTGCTGGGTACGGCTGTATTGCCCGATGGCAAGATCACCGATGTCCGTACCAATCTGCTCGGCCTGCCCGCGACTGCGCAGACCAAAGCGAGCGATAGTGTTGTTCCTACCATCGCCGCTGAATATTTTCTTACGCCGCAGTTTTCGGTTGAGACCATTTGTTGCGTAACGCCGCACAAAGTGAAGGGGGTAGGGCCAATTGCCGGTGCCAAGCTGGTTAAGAATGCCGTGATTCTTCCCGCTACCGTTACTTTGAAATATCATCTTGAAACCGACACGGGCTTCAAACCCTATATCGGTGCAGGCCCATCCTATTTCTTTATCTTTGGCGAAGATGTCGATAGCGGTGCCGCGGGCTTGGGGTTGACCAACGTCAATCTGTCAGATGATTTTGGTTTTGCCTTGCAGGCCGGGACCGATATAAAAATTAATGATAAGGGGCTCGGGCTCACGCTCGATGCCAAACGTTATTTCATTGACACAACTGCGCATTTTCGTGCGGGCGATGTGACGCGGTTGGAAACACGGCACAAGCTTGATCCTTGGGTTGTCAGTGCAGGCTTAGCCTTCCGGTTCTAAAAGGAGTCGGTCCGCGCTGTCCGTGAGGCATTTGCCGCGCGGGCAGCGCAACGGGCGACAACCAAAGCTCGATAATTTGTTTGGGTCAAATGCAACATCTATGTTTGCTTGAAAGGTTCTCAGGGGAAAAAGTAATGAAAATTTTTGGATCATTTCTTCTTTTGCTAGCATTGGCATTTGCACCCGCAGCAGCATCGGCAAATGATAACGGAGCAGAGCTATGGTTTAATCCCTCAGTTTCGTTCGATCTCGACAATGATACGGGAATAGAGATTGAAACCGCTCAAAGGTTTCGCAATGCGGGTGACGGGCGCCCGGATACCTATTTTGCTCGCCTCTGGATGAATCAGAAGGTCGCGAAAAATGCAACCCTGAGCGGCGCTATCGAGAGAAGGATCAACGATGGCGCGTCCAACGAAACCCGGCTGATCCAGCAACTATCGACAAGCCATGGCGTTATGCGCACGCGGTTGCGCATAGAGCAGCGCTTCGTCGACAATGCTGATCGCGCAGGGCTGCGAGTACGTCCGCGAATTGGCGTTTCGTTGCCGATGGACGCAGACAAGAAGTGGAAGTTCAAAACAGATGCAGAATTTTTCCTGACCCTTCGCAGTACCAGCTTTGGTGGTGATGATGGGCTCACTGGTCTTAGAACACAGACCGGGGTCAGCTTCGAGATTAGCGATAACCTTGCATTAAGTGCGGCCTATCTGCGACAGCAAGATTTCAATGCAGGGGGCTCCGACAGAGTCGGTCATGCTCCAATTATCGGAATTGAATTCTCATTTTGATCTGGGGAATATGATTACGCAGCACTAGACTATGGGCATCGAAATCGTAATTTGTGATCGCAATTTGGAAATCAGGGTCCGGACTCCCTAGCTTGTCGATGGTCTTTGAGCTGAGAATGGTTTGGTTCCTGTCGCAATCGCCGAGATAGGTCTAATCCGAAGCATCTATGACATTGCGTGCAGTCAGACGTATAACTGCCGCAATCTCTTTTCTCTAAAACGCCGCGATCCCAGTAATGGCGCGGCCCAATATAAGCGCGTGCACGTCATGCGCGCCTTCATAGGTGTTGACCGTTTCAAGGTTCACCATGTGGCGCATGACCTGATATTCCTCGCTAATGCCGTTGCCGCCATGCATGTCACGCGCAGCGCGGGCGATATCGAGCGCTTTGCCAACATTGTTGCGCTTAACGATGGAAATCATGTCAGGCGCAAGCTGGCCTTCGTCCATCAAGCGGCCAACGCGCAAGGATGCCTGAAGCCCCATGGCAATATCGGTCATCATATCGGCCAGCTTCTTTTGATATAATTGGGTAGCGGCAAGCGGTTTGCCAAACTGGTGGCGATCAAGGCCATATTGCCGCGCGGCGTGCATGCAGAATTCGGCTGCGCCCAATGCGCCCCAACTGATGCCGTACCGGGCGCGGTTGAGGCATCCAAACGGGCCTTTTAATCCTTGTACATCGGGCAGCAACGCGTCTTCGCCAACTTCGACATTGTCCATCATGATCATGCCCGTGGTCGATGCGCGTAACGACAGCTTGCCCTGAATTTTCGGCGCAGTGAGACCCTTCATACCCTTTTCAAGCACGAAGCCGCGAATGCCGCCACCATGCGCTTCGGATTTTGCCCAGATGACAAAGACATCGGCAAAAGGTGCGTTGGAAATCCATGTTTTCGATCCATTGATGACATAGCCGCCATCAACCTTTTTAGCGAAGGTGCGCATGCCCGCAGGGTCCGACCCGGCGTCAGGCTCAGTCAGACCAAAGCAGCCGATCAGCGTGCCAGCCGCCAGACCCGGCAGATATTTGCGCCTTTGCTCTTCTGAACCAAACGCATATATGGGATGCATCACTAAGGACGACTGCACCGATGCCATCGAACGATAGCCCGAATCAACGCGCTCAATTTCGCGCGCGATTAGCCCGTAAGCGACATATGACGCGCCAGCGCCGCCATATTCCTCCGGTATAGTCGCGCCAAGCAAGCCGGTCTGCCCCATCAACGGGAACAGTTCAGGCGCGTCACATTCCGTCCGGTAAGCATCGATAACGCGCGGTTGCAATTCGCTTTGCGCAAAGGCGCGCGCGCTGTCGCGGATCATGCGTTCGTCTTCGGTCAGTTGGTCCTCAAGACGAAAAGGGTCAGACCAATCGAATGCTGCCAACTCGGCCATTTTTATCTCCATTAGGAAGGCCTGCTGAATAGCGACCTGCGGATTGTTTGCCTTTATAAGCGTGCGGTCAAGACAGCAACCCTTGCCATCAACTCTGCGCCTTGCCATGCTTTATGGGAATACAGGACAAAGTCTGGGGAAATAAATGGCATTAGCAGCCGAAACGAAAACGCTTCTCGAAAAGATGGGCTGCGCTGTTGATGGCGGCGATCTTGCTGTGCACAGCCCAATTGATGCTAGTCGCATCGGGGCGGTGGCGACCGCGACAGTCGATGATATCAACGATGCTGTGGAAAAATCAAACGCTGCCTTTCTGATGTGGCGTTGTGTCCCCGCGCCGCGCCGTGGGGAGCTTGTCCGCTTGTTTGGCAATGCGTTGCGTGCACAAAAAAATGACCTTGCCCGCCTTGTCACCATTGATTGCGGAAAGCCGCTGTCGGAAGGACTTGGCGAAGTGCAGGAGATGATCGACATTTGCGATTTTGCCGTGGGTCTTTCACGGCAATTGCATGGTCTGACCATCGCCAGCGAACGGCCCGGTCACCGGATGATGGAGCAATGGCATCCAATTGGTCCAGTTCTCATCATTTCCGCATTTAACTTTCCGGTCGCAGTGTGGGCGTGGAACGCCGCTTTGGCATTGGTGTGCGGCAATAGCGTGATCTGGAAGCCGTCGGAAAAAACGCCGCTGACTGCGCTTGCCGTGCAGGCCATTTTTGACAAGGCGGTGGCCATTTTTGGCGAAGCGCCCGCGCATCTGTCCCAAGTTCTGCAGGGCGGACGCGACACCGGGGCAGCTTTGGTGGCTGACCCGCGCATTGCGCTGATCTCTGCCACCGGTAGCACCGAAATGGGACGAGAGGTCGGCCAAGTGGCCGCCGCCCGCTTTGCCAAAACCATCCTTGAACTTGGCGGAAACAATGCCGCGATTATTAGCGACAAGGCGGATGTCGCGCTTGCGCTTCGCGGCGTGTTGTTCTCGGCATTTGGCACAAGCGGTCAAAGATGCACCAGTCTACGCCGCCTTTTTGTGCATGACGCGATTTACGACAGCTTCGTTGGGGCGCTCAAGTCGGCCACTGGCTCAATGTCGGTTGGCGATCCGCTCGACAGCAGCAATCTTGCTGGACCATTGATCGACGAGCATGCGTATGCGGGCATGCAAACGGCGCTTGATGCGGCAAAGGCATGCGGTGGAAATGTCATTGGCGGCGAACGTATTGCGAAGAACGGCGTCTATGTCCGCCCCGCTTTGGTCGAAATGCCTGCGCATGTCGGCCCAGCCTTAATGGAGACCTTCGCTCCTATTCTCTACATATTTCGCTATGCGGAATTGGCCGATGCCATCGCCCAGCAGAACAGCGTCGGGGCAGGGTTATCGTCGTCGATATTCTCAACCGACATGCGTGAATGCGAAACATTCTTGTCTGCCGAAGGAAGCGATTGTGGCATTGCGAATGTTAACATCGGCACGTCAGGTGCTGAAATTGGCGGAGCATTTGGCGGGGAAAAGGAAACTGGCGGTGGCCGGGAGTCCGGTTCGGACGCATGGAAGGCCTATATGCGCCGCGCGACGAACACGATAAATTACTCCGACAATCTGCCACTTGCGCAAGGGGTGACATTCGACATAGGCTGAACGCCCAGAGGAGAGCGAAATGCGGGTTCATAAACTACCGCCGGTTAAAGCAACGCTGCAACCGAGCAACCATCCCTATCTCAATGGGGCGTGGACGCCGCAGCATGCGGAAGTCACCGCGACCGACCTTGATGTGATTGAGGGCCGCATTCCCGACGATATTGACGGCATCTATTTGCGCAACACCGAAAACCAGTTGCATCAACCGCTTGGCCGCTACCACCCGTTTGACGGCGATGGCATGATCCACCAGATTGATTTTTCTGGCGGCAAGGCCAGCTATCGCAATCGCTTCGTCCGCACCCGCTGTTTTCAAGCGGAGCAGGATGCGGGTGAGTCTTTATGGGGTGGGCTGATGGATAAAAGCAGCCTGTCCAAACGCCCCGGATTTGGCGCGCATGGCAGCCTGAAGGATTCCTCCAGCACGGACATCATAGTGCACGCGGGCAAGGCTGTTTCCACTTTCTACCAATGCGGGGAGGGCTATGTGCTTGACCCCGAAACGCTGGAGCAAGAGGGTGTTGCGTCTTGGGTTCCGCTTGATGGCATTTCCGCGCATCCCAAGGTGGACGTGCGCACAGGTGAGTTGCTGTTCTTCAACTATTCAAAACATGCGCCTTACATGCATTATGGCGTCGTCGATCGCAGCGGCAAGCTTGTGCATTATGTCCCCATCCCGCTGCCGGGGCCTCGCTTGCCGCATGACATGATGTTCACGCAAAACTGGTCAATATTGTGCGACTTTCCGCTGTTCTGGGATGAAGAGTTGCTGAAGCGTGATGTCCATGTGACGCGGCTGCACGCGGGACTACCATCGCGTTTCGCGCTCATCCCGCGTTATGGACAGCCAGAGGATATTCGCTGGTTTGAGGCGGATCCTACTTTCGTCCTGCACTTCATTAATGCCTATGAAGATGGCGACGAAGTAATACTCGATGGTTATTTCGAAGAAGACCCCTATCCCCCGCCGCTCGAAAACGCCGACGGCTATGGTCATATGATGGCTTATGTCGACGAACATAGCTTCAAGCCAAAGCTGCACCGGTGGCGGTTTAACTTGGCCGACGGCACAACGCGTGAAGAGCGGCTCGATGACCGCATCCTCGAATTCGGCATGATGAACCAGCGTTATTTGGGGCTGCCTTATAGATATGCCTATAGCACGACTTCTAAGCCCGGCTGGTTCCTGTTTAACGGTTTTGTGAAGCATGACATGGTCACGGGCGAATCTTGGTCTCTTGAGCTTCCTGAGGGGCGCTATGGCAGTGAGGCACCCTTTGCCCCGCGTGTTGGCGCGGTTGACGAAGATGACGGCTATCTGGTCAGTTTTGTGACCGACGAAAATCGCGGGACATCGGAATGCATATTGATTGACTGCAAACGCTTTGCAGAAGGGCCAGTGTGCCGGATTGCGCTGCCGCACAAGATCAGCAGCGGCACCCACGCGCATTGGGCAGATCGCTCGGCCCTATAACGCAAAATCATTGCGATCCTCTCGGCCGGCATCTGGTTTTGAATGGCGCGCCCTACAGGAGTCGAACCTGTGGCCTCAAGATTAGAAGTCTCGCGCTCTATCCAGCTGAGCTAAGGGCGCGCGCTGGTTTGTGTAATAACGGCTTTGCGCCGCCGTGCAAAGCTGCTTATGTCGATTCATGCACGATGATCTTATTATTGATGAAAACGCCAGCGCAGTAACCGGCCGCCAGTTTCGCTATTATGACTTCGTTATGGCTGCGTTTGTCGCCATTTTGTTGCTCTCGAACGTGATCGGGGCGGCCAAGCCTGCGGCGCTGACAATATCGGGCGCGCAATGGATTTTTGGCGCTGGAA
>JBILLO010000096.1:0-7370 GCA_044376035.1 Sphingorhabdus sp. | reverse complement strand
AAACGACAAGGGCGACAATATCGCGCCGCAAAAGATTGAGGGCATGCTCACGCTTCAGCCCGAGATATTGCAGGCGATGGTGTCAGGCGACAAAAGGCCTTATATTGTCGGGCTCATCGTGCCAGATCCCGAATGGGCGTTGGAATGGGCGCAGGCGCAGGACATGAAATATGACTTTGCTGACCTGCAAGCCAATCCCCAATTCCGCGCCGCTGTGCGCGCTGCGGTGGACCGCGTGAATGCGGATATTTCGGTCACCGAAAAAGTGCGCCAGTTCGAATTTGCAGATGAGCCCTTTTCCATCGAAAATGGCGAGATGACGCCAAGCATGAAAATCCGCCGTCATGTCATCCGCGCGCGTTACACGGCGCGAGTTAACGGCATGTACAAGGACTGATATCAGAACCCCGAAAAGGGCGGTGTCGTTTGGATATGGCCCTTATGCATTTTGCGCCCATATCAGAAATTCGACATTGCCTTGCGGCCCGGTAATTGGGCTGGTGGTCAGGCCGTGCACTGTCCAATTTTTTTCGACCAACCACATTGTAATCTCGTCACATACGCGTGTGTGAACGTTTGCGTCCCGCACAACGCCGCCTTTGCCTACTTCTTCGCGGCCTGCTTCAAATTGCGGCTTAATAAGCGCGATGAGCTGCGCCTTGCTTTTGGCGAAGGATAATGGGCGCTCAAGCACCTTGGCTAAACCAATAAAGCTGGCGTCGCAGACGATCAGGTCGATGGCCTCGGTTATATGCGCGTCGGTCAAGATGCGCGCGCTTGTTTGTTCATGAACAATGACGCGCGGGTCCTGCCGCAGTTTCCACGCGAGCTGGTTTGTGCCGCTGTCGACGGCGTAGACGCGCGCTGCGCCATGCGTCAGCAGCACATCGGTAAAGCCCCCCGTCGATGACCCCACATCCATGGCAATAGTGTCCGTCACATCCAAGGCGAACACCTCAAGCGCATGGGCAAGCTTTATACCGCCACGCGATACCCATGGATGGTCACTGCCCCGCACGCTGATGTTGGCATCCTCGGCGATTTGCTGTCCAGGCTTTTGTGCCTTGGCATCGCCAATATAGACAACGCCCGCCATGACGAGCGCCTGGGCACGAGTCTTGCTCTCGGCCAGACCCCGATCAACGATGATTTGATCTAATCGTGTTTTTTTGGTCGCCATGCCGCAACGCGCTAGCGCAGCGTCGGCCATTTGGCCATAAGACAAAGCGATGCAAACTCGCTCCCTAACTCTGTTCGCCGTTCTCGGCCTTGCCGCTTGCGCTGCGCCCCCCCCTCCAATTGCGCCGCAGACTGTGTCGGCACCGCCAATGGTGCTTGCCGCGCCACCGCCGCGATTGAAGGGTGATTGGAATGACTGGCCCTTCACGCCCGGCATTTGGACCTATCGCCGCGATGGCCGCACTTCGGTTGCCCAGTTCGGCGCGCCGGGACGCAACGCGACCATCAACTTTCGCTGCGATGCGCAGAACCGCCGAGTCACATTATCGCGTGAAGCATCATCGCGTGAAACATCTGCACCGGGCGCGCGCATGGACATTCGCACCTCTTCCATGACAAAAACGGTGGCAGCAACGCCAAGTGATGCACACCCCTTTTATCTGGGGGCCGACATCGCCACAACTGATCCCATTTTGGATGCAATGGCCTTTAGCCGTGGCCGCGTGTTGGTTGACATGGAGGGGCAGCAGCCCGTCATTCTGCCGACATGGGCGGAAATCGGACGAATAGTTGAAGATTGCCGGTGAAAATCAATGCGCGATTTAACGCAGCGCAGACCTATAATCTTAGCCAGAAAAAAATCTATTACAAGACTTGTTTATGATCGCGGTTTGATTCACCTTGCGAGCTGCGGAGGGCAAATAAATGTTTGATGCAAGCAAATTCTATTTAACGAAAGGAGGTGATCCGATGTCTCATGGTTCAGTTAAGAGGTCGGACAATTCCGTTCGGGAGATCGGCCGCTGAGCAAATCGGCGATGCCGGTCACGGCATGAAAGCAACTTCCGGCAGCGGGCGTCCGACCGCTGACCCATGTTTAAGGGCCGCTGGTTCACTCCAGTGGCCCTTTTTCTGTTGTCCGCGTCGCTCCAGCGCCCTTTGCTGGCCTAAGTTCAGGCGCTTTTGGTCCGTATGATTTTGCCATAACAGGGCTTTTTTTGTCGAACATTGGTGGCAATTGTTTCTAAAATGCTTACATTCAAAATAGAAATTTTTAGGATTTAGAAAAATGCAGTTTATGCGCGTTAGCTGGAAAATTTTGGTCGGTGTGAAGGACCTGCTTGTCCTGGTGTTTCTGGCGCTTTTCTTTGCTGCCATTTTCGCGCTGCTGAATGCAAATCCGAACCCGGCGATGGTCCGCGATGGTGCATTGCTGCTCAAGCTGGATGGCGTGGTGGCCGAACAGCCGACCGAAATCGACCCGTTGATGGCGCTGACCTCGTCGGCGTCTCCTGTTGGTGAAATCCGTCAACGCGACATCATTCGCGCGTTAAAACTTGCACAAAGCGACGATCGCATAAAAGTGGTCGTATTGGACATGGAACGCTTCATGGGCGGCGGGCAAGCGAGCCTCACCGCAATTGGTGAGAGCATGGATGCGGTCAAAAAGGCGGGCAAGCCCGTATATGCCTTTGCAACCGCATATACCGATGACAGCTATCAATTGGCTGCCCACGCAACGCAGATCTGGATGGACCCGCTTGGCGGTGCATTATTGGCAGGCCCAGGCGGGTCGCAGCCTTATTATAAGGAATTGCTCGACCAATTGGGGGTAAAGGCCAATATTTATCGCGTGGGTACGTTCAAAAGCGCGGTTGAGCCCTTTATGCGGTCTGACCAGTCGCCTGAATCGAAGATGGCGATCAAGGGTGTATATGATGAGGTGTGGGGCCAATGGAAAGCCGACGTCGCCAAAGCCCGCCCGCAAGCGCAATTGGATCAATTGCTGACCAATCCTGCAAATGCGGTTGAGGGGGCAAAGGGCGACCTTGGCCAGTTGGCGCTATCGACAAAATTGGTCGACAAATTGGGCGACAAAATCGCCTTTGGAAAATTCATCGCTAGCAAAGTTGGCGCTGATGAAAAGAAGACGACCGGCGGCTTTGCGCATACGCCTATGGATGCATTGTTGGCCAGTTATGGCCCGCCTTCGGCGGGAGAGCAGATTGGCGTTGTGACAGTCGCAGGAACCATCGTTGACGGTGAGGGCGGCCCCGGCTCGGCGGCGGGTGATACCATAAGCGCGCTGATTTATGAGGCGCTTGATACCAAGGATTTGAAGGCACTTGTCGTGCGCGTGGATTCGCCCGGTGGTTCAGTGACCGCGTCGGAAAAAATCCGCCTCGCGATTGCTGCGGCTAAGGCCAAGGATATTCCGGTTATTGTGTCCATGGCCAATCTGGCGGCAAGCGGCGGTTACTGGATTTCGTTGCCCGCCGATGTGATATTTGCCGACCCTTCAACGATCACCGGCTCTATCGGCATCTTCGGAGTAATACCCAGCGCCGAGGCTGGCCTTGCGAAAATCGGTGTGAATGCCGACGGGGTTAAAACGACGCCATTGTCGGGCGAACCCGATGTCCTGAACGGTTTCAGCCCCGAATTTGACCGCGTGGCACAAAGCGCGATTGAAAATGGCTATCGCCAGTTTCTGACCCGTGTTGCCACAGCGCGCAAAAAGACACCTGAGCAAGTGGACGCCGTGGCACAAGGGCGCGTGTGGGCCGGTGGCACAGCGCGTCAGCTTGGGTTGGTAGACCGGTCAGGTAATATGAACGATGCTCTTGCGGAGGCGGCAAAGCGGGCGGGGTTAAAACCGGATGGTTGGCATGCGGTGTATATTGAACCGCCCACCAGCTTTGCCGGTACGCTGCTTGAGGGGTTGATGCCCAAGCAGGCACAATCGAACGCGCCGATGGATATATTTGCCCTTGCCGCATGGCAGCAAAGCCTGTTCATGCAACGCGTCACAGCTGACCTCGACATGCTGACGGGCGTAAAAGGCATTCAGGCGCGATGCCTTGAATGTGGCGACTTCGCACCACCTGTGCCCGCCGCAGAGGACAAAAATTGGCTGTCGGTTCTATTGAAGGCATTCAGCTAATAAGCCTTCACCGCGCAGATTAATCCGGAGGACGTGGCAACCCCTAATATTTCGGGGTCTTGCAACGCACGGGTGCGGCGTAGAAATTCCTCGACGGTTACCTTGCGCATATCTTGCCCGCGCAGTTTTTTTAGGCCGTTCAGCTTGTTCAGTTGGATCAGCGAAAGGCGGTCGATCATCCGGTCGGCTATGCACGCGGCCATCGGTTGCGAAAGCCCTGCGTCCATCAATGCCGTGCGGACGCGGGTTTCTGGGGTGGCACAAGCCGAAAGCGCCAGTAATGCCATGCTGACCAGCGCAATCCGCTTCATATACCCTGCGCCTTTGCACGTTCAACGCATTCGATAATAATGCGTTTTGCATCCGTTTCATCACCCCAACCATTCAGCTTGGCCCATTTTCCGGGCTCTAGGTCTTTGTAATGGGTGAAAAAATGCTCAATCTGTTGAAGGACGATAGGTGGCATGTCTTTGTATGTCACGACATCGGAATAATAAGGGAAGGTTGCGTTGACCGGAACGCATAGCAATTTTTCGTCGCCGCCCTTGTCGTCTTCCATCATGAGCACGCCAATCGGACGGCATTTGACAACCGCGCCGGCGATGATGGGGGAGCGGGCCACGACCAAAGCGTCCAAGGGATCTCCATCTTCGCCCAAGGTGTGCGGCACAAAACCATAATTGGCTGGATAGCGCATGGGTGTGTGCAGGAAGCGGTCAACGAATAAAGCGCCAGATGCCTTGTCGAATTCATATTTCACAGGCTCGCCGCCAATCGGTACTTCGATCAGGACGTTCAGGCTTTCGGGTACATTGTCGCCCGCAGGGATGAGATCAATACGCATGGGAGAATGCTTTCACGTTGTTATGACTTGGTCCGTCGCGGGCTGAGCAGACGATCAATCGCTGTCTGACCTTGGCCTGTTACTTCGAGGTGCGGATAGCGCAAGCCACCTGAATAGGCGATGTCTATTTATTCAAAACGTTTGTTGCGCTAGACGATGAGCCGGACGGGTGTTTTGTAATCTTTTGCTGGGCGTCTGCGCGACAATATACTTGGATTCATGCCGCTAACTTTGCCGAATGCGCTGCGCCACGTCCAGCCCTATTCCACTAACAACAATTAGCCGCTACGGCGCTTTATTATGGCAAAAATACAGACACCCCAAGCCGTGCGCGGCACACAAGACATGTTCGGTGAGACCGAGGAACGCTTTGCGCATGTTGTCGCGACCTTTGAACGCGTGCGTAGGCTGTATGGATTTAAGGGCCTGCAATTGCCAGTTATCGAGCCCACAGCGGTGTTTTCGCGCAGCCTGGGTGAGGCAACCGATGTCGTGTCGAAGGAAATGTATACGTTTGAAGATCGCGGCGGCGATTCCATCACGCTGCGGCCCGAATTTACGGCAGGCATCGCGCGTGCGTATCTGACCAATGGCTGGCAGCAATATGCGCCGATGAAGCTGTCGGTGCATGGGCCATTGTTCCGCTATGAGCGCCCGCAAAAGGGCCGCTATCGCCAGTTTCACCAGATTGACGCCGAAATCATTGGCGCGGCGGAGCCAGCGGCAGATGTCGAATTGTTGGTGATGGCAGACCAGTTGCTCAAGGAATTGGGCATTAATGACGGCGTCACATTGCAGTTAAATACGCTGGGTGACACGCCCAGCCGTGATGCATGGCGCGCGGCGCTTGTTGGCTATTTCAACGACCATAAGGGCGTGTTGTCCGAAGACAGCCTATCGCGGCTGGAGAAAAACCCGCTGCGTATCTTGGACAGTAAAGACCCCAAGGACCGCTCAGTCGCCGATGCCGCGCCTGTCATCGACGATTATCTATCGGGCGAAGCGCAGGATTTCTTTGGCGCGGTCACAGCGGGCCTTGATGCCGCAGGCGTCGCGTGGACCCGCAATGCGGCTTTGGTACGCGGCCTTGATTACTACCGCCACACCGCGTTTGAATTTGTGACTGACCGTCTTGGCGCGCAGGGCACTGTGTTGGGTGGCGGGCGTTATGACGGGTTGATCGAAAATTTGGGCGGCCCCGTGACACCGGCGGTCGGCTGGGCAGCGGGCATTGAGCGGTTGGCGATGTTGGTGGAGGGATCCGTCGCTTGCTCTAAAGACATGATTGCGGTTGTCCCTGACAGTCCGCAGATGGAAGCGGAGGCGCACGCCATTGCGAGTGCTCTGCGCCGTCGGCAGTTGCCCGTGTTTACATCGTTCAAAGGAAACCCAAAAAAGCAGAGTGAGAAAGCTCGGCAAGCAGGAGCGGTGGCAATATTGTTTGTCCGCGACGAGTCTGACCCCAAGCGGCGTCTGCATCTTACGAATGTGACTTTAGAAAGCGAACAAGCAACACCGTTCCTTCTAAAAATATTGGGAATGTTGCCCGAGCAGTATTCCCAACTTTCTGGTGATGATTACCCCGGATGAGTATTTTTTCTTTTTGTCATTCCCGCGAAAGCGGGAATCCATGGCCTGACCTGACCTTGCAAAAGGTTCACGCAGAGGCGCAGAGACGCCGAGGCTTAGCTCTACGTCCTCTGCGCCTCTGCGTGAACTCCTTTTTTCGTCGCCCCAGCGCAGGCTGGGGCCTATCCCGTCTGTCGGCAAAATGGTTCGCACAAAGGCACGAAGGCATAAAGAAGTTGCTCCCTGTCTTCGTGTCTTCGTGCGAACTAAAAACGTATCGCGCGCGGAAGTATAAGACCATGGGTTCCCGCTTTCGCGGGAATGACAATGTTGGGTTTATGGCGTCCGTAAGCCGATACTCCAGCCTGCGCTGGAGCGACGGTGTGTGTGGGGGCGTGCATTGAAAATCTCCCCGCACCGTATCGCGATGATTGAATCGCGCTTTTCCGAGCTTGAGGCTCGCATGGCTTCGGGGCAGTTGGAGGGCGACGCCTTTGTGGCCGCGTCGCGCGAATATGCGGAGTTGGAGCCTGTGGCCAAGGCCGCAGCTGAAGTCCGGCGCTTGCGCTCGGAGATCGAAACGCTTGGGGCTATGGCGCAGGATTATTCCGACCCTGATATGCACGCCATGGCGGTCGAGGAATTGGAAGCGGTCACGCACCGGTTGTCGGACGCGGAAACCTCGCTCGCCATTTCCTTGCTACCCCGCGACTCTGCGGATGACCGGCCAGCCATGCTCGAAATTCGTGCGGGTACGGGCGGTGACGAAGCGGCTTTGTTCGCTGGCGACCTCTATCGCATGTATGAACGCTATGCCGCCGGGCAGGGATGGAA
>JBILLO010000095.1:0-7476 GCA_044376035.1 Sphingorhabdus sp. | reverse complement strand
TGCCATTGGGCAATACGCCAAAGCGGACCGAGGGATCGGCAGGCAGATCGCTGCTGGTCAGCCCCCAAGCGGGAATGCCAGTGGTCTGCGCTTCAGCCAATTGTTGTTTTTCTTGGGTGGCGGGTGCATTTTGCGCAAAAGCGGGTAGGGTCAGCCCTGCACATACAAATGCGAGAGCAGATGAACGCAACATCCAAGTTTTTTTACGTGCGCGGTGATTGGCAGAAGAATAGTTGCGACCCATCATAAAATCTCCCTAACTTAATAGCTTAGGTGAAGAGTTATCAGATTATATGCAGGTAGCAATAGGGATTCTGGGGCTATGTTGATCTCGCTGTAATATGGCGCTCGTTCGGCATACCTGTTCTTGGATAACGCACTTAAAGTCGCAGCGGTTCAGCCGGGCTGACGGACGGGCGTCGCCGCGAAGGGCGTTACCCCCGCCGTCCGCTATTTCTTGCCTTTGCGGCCTTTTCTGGCGGCGTATTTGGCATCGCGCTCCAGCTTGCGTTCTTCGTCGGTTTTTGTTGGCACGGCGGGTTCTATCGACATTTGCGCACGTTCCAGCTTCTCGGCCTTTTCCAGTTCGCGGGCTGCTAGCTTCTCGGCGCGGGCTTTTGCTTGCGCTTGTTCGCGCGCTTCGGCGGCGGCGCGCCGTGCGGCAAGCGTCGCTTCGTCGAGCTTTGGTTTTGCGCGCAGCTTATTAACGGCGTCCAGCTTCGCCTTATTGGCTAAGGCTGCACGCTCTTGAAATGACGGCTCTTTGTATGAAGACATATTCTTGTGTTATCCATTGGGTGTGATGGTAAAGCGGCGGACGCCAGCGATAACCTTGGATAACGCCTTAAAGGCAAAGACGCCTGACCGCAAATTGCAATCCGCTTAAAATTATATGCACGGCCAGTAAATTCGCTGACCAAGCATTAGGGGTATAAGCGCACTACGGCTTCATCGGGCACTTTCTTGTCATAAATTGGCGGACGATAACCACGCGGTTTACTGATCCGTAACGACTTTGTTTTGCCTTCATATTCAACAATGGCGCGGGACAATGGAAATGGCCCCGGATAGTATATAGGAATTGTTTTCGAAGCACAGGGATTACCCACCCATGCGAAGGTCACCTTAATCGGTAGTGGTATCTCGTCTTTCACCACTGCCCATAATATTCGGCATTCCAGCCGGAGGTCACCATGACGACGTGCATTCGGGCTTGTATTCGGCGACAATATTTCAGGCCATAGACGCAAGCGCCCCTTGGCGCGATTTGAATTGAGCTTGGTCTCTTTTGTGATGACCATGTTCGACAGATCGATCGTGCCGTCAGCACGTATGGGAAGGTCGACGATATCATCTCCCGTGCTGAACCAGAAGCGCAAGGCCACATCAGCCTTGGAAGCGTCCTCGACGCGAAAACGCAATGGCGCTTGCGGCGCTAAATGCCGATTCTTGGCATAGGCCGCCTGAATACTGCGCAGAGCTTTCGTGCTAAATTCATGCTTATCTACCAGACCGATAACTGTGATTTCCTTGTCAACCGCCTCCTCCGACGATGGCGGTTCCGCATGTGCCGGTACGTGCAAATATGTCGCCAAGAGCATCAAGGCCGCAAAGCTGCACCAGTTTGATCGCACATCATCGCTCCTGCTGAAGGAACTTGTCAGTTCAAGGTTTCATCAGCATCCTATAAATTCAACGACGAGTCAAAATGAATTAATATTGTAAAACAATGTATTATAAGGTATGCAATCCATGTGTATATGATACGCGCCGCGCATCAGGCCAAGGTGACAAGGCCAATAACTGCGCCGGTCATCGCGGAGGCCATATTGCCCGCGACCCAGCTTTTCATGCCCAGAGCGGAGACCTCTGCGCGTCGTGTGGGGGCGAGCGTGGCGATGGTTGATACCAACAGGCCGACGCTGGCAAGGTTTGCAACGCCGCATAAAGCATATGTGATGATCAGCTTGCTGCGGGCGTCAAATGTGCCGGCGGGCAGGGCGGCGAGATCAAGATAGGCGACATATTCGTTAAGGATGGTCTTTGTGCCCATCAATGCCCCTGCCGCTGGTGCTTGGTCCCATGGGATGCCAATGCTCCACATCAATGGCGCGAACAGCCAGCCAAATGCGCGTTTGAGGGTGAGGGGCTGTGCATCCACTTGGGGCAGCAGGGCGAGCAACTGGTCAGTCAAATTGACCAAGGCAAACACGACGATGATGATGGCGATGACGGCCAGCACCAATTGGATGCCCTCCATCGTGCCTTTGATGACTGCGTCCATGCTGCTTTCATATTTTAGGTCAGCGTCGGCATCCTCTGCGCTCATGCTGCCATCGCCAGGGACCATCAGCCGCGCAATGAGGACGGCGGCGGGTAAGGAAATCAGCGAGGCCACAATCATATGGCCAACGGCGTTCGGCACGGTCTTGGACAAGGTGGTGGCATAAAGGACAAGAATGGCGCCGGAGATTGTCGCCATGATCAACACCATGATCATGAACAATTCGGCTCTGCTCATCCGTTCAAACCACGCCCGCAGGACAAGCGGGGTTTCGACCACGCCCAGAAACATGGTCGCGCCGCCGCCAAGCCCAACGACGCCGCTGACGCCCAAGGTCTTGCGTAACGCCCAAGACAGGCCACGGACCGCAGCGCGCAAGATGCCCCAATGCCACAACAACGCCGATAGCGCGGAAAAGACGATGATGAGCGGCAATATTTGAAACGCGACGATGACGGGCTGCTCCACGCCGGGCTTGAGCACAAAGGGGATTGGCGCGCCGCCGGTATAGCCGAACATGTAACTTGACCCGACCAATGTCGCCTTTTCCACGGCTGCGACCGCTTCATTGGCATAGCCGACCAAGGTCCAGATGAACGGCACCCGTGTGACCGCCAGCGCGAGCGCAATTTGCACAAAAAGCGCGCCGAAAATCCAGCGCCAAGACGGGCGTGCTGCACGGTCTTCGGACAACGCCCATGCGAGCGTCAGGATCAACGCAATGCCGATTAATCCCTGTCCCTGTTGCAAAATCTCCATGTCCGCCCCTTATGCTGCCCGTCAGTCGCTTTGCTGTAAGCAATGCGCCCTTAAACCTTTGCTTACCGAATTCGCATGGCAGTTGTTACCTAAATTACGCGATACACACTGACGTAAATGCAGGGATTTTGCGTCATAATGGGAACTGAACATGCGTCAGCACTGTCGGCACAAGCATTTCTTATGCCGGACCGATTGATCTTATCTTTTAACAATATGGCCAAATCCTGCTACAAGAGCGGCGGCGGGCCTATCTCCCATAGCCAAAGCGGTGTTTGACCCCGATATCCATCACGATAGCGCCAACCCAAGGTTGATCGACCATTTTCGGCCGCTTAACGGGCGCTCGGTCGATGCATCATGGCCCGCTATGCCGCCTGTCGGCGTGTCGATGACAGCATCTGTTGCCACCGCTGTTGTCAGCGTAAAGCACGCCCCGACTGGCTCCGCGCTGAAAGCTGCTTGCGTGCGTTCTCGCGTGAATTTGCAGCCATAGATTTGCCCAGCGGCCCACATGATTTCCGCTTCCATCAATACGCCCGCGCGGGGATGGTTGATCTTTATCATCTCGCCAATGGCTAATGCATAGGTAGTTTCGATGAGTAGGCCAGTATCCGAGATGTCGTGGACAAAAACTGCACCGGACGCCGTTTCATGTCCCCGGCCATCAGCTTCAAGAAGCAATGCGTGGCGTCGCCGCTTTCGATTATCAATCGATGTTTCGATTTTTGCTTCTCTCGGCTCGAAAGGCATGTTGGAACTCCCTGCGTCATCTGAGGTGTCGGCAGCGAATAAATAATCGAACACGATGGCAGATATTTGTCAGGCAAAGAATATAGGAAAAACCCTGTGGTTTCAGATTTCCGCTTTGGCGTTTAAGCTGGCAATACGCGTTGCAACAACCACATAAAGGCGATGCTGCCAATGGCATAAGCGCTGATCATCTGGGCGCGGGCGGCGTAAAGCGCATGAACGCGGCGAAGCGCCCATAAGGCCAACATCGCCATAGCGACGATGACAAGCTGACCCGCCTCAACGCCCAGATTGAACGTCAGCAATGCCATCGGCACTTCGCCCTGCGGCAATCCGATTTCGGCCAATGCCCCTGCAAAGCCAAAGCCATGGAGCAAGCCAAACAGAAAGGCGACGACCCACGGAAAACGCTCTGACAAACGCAGATCGCCGGGTTTGCGCTTCACTATTTCGACCGCAAGGAAGACAATCGATAACGCAATCGCGGCCTCAACCGGCGGGCCGGGGACGCTAATAAGCTCAAGGGTTGTGGCCACTAAGGTCAGCGAGTGTGCTATCGTGAAAGCCGTCACCGTTGCCGCCACGCGCCATGCACCGTTAAGCAACAGCACAAGGCACAGCACAAATAACAAATGGTCATATCCCATCAATATATGTTCGACCCCAGTGACGAAATAGGTGCGCGCGACCTGCCATCGGTCCGCCTTTTGCAGGATTACGGCGGCTGGGTTGCCGGGCGTTAGCCGCGCAGCTTGCGTGATTCCAGACGCGGATTGATAGCGCAGCAATGCATCGGCTGGGGTGTTCTCCATCCCGCTTAAGCGGACAGAGCGGCCAGCCAATGTTGCGCCGCAATCAATGTCCCAACGCGCCAGCAGTGCAGCGGCATCAACGCTGCGTACCGGTTCGGTCGCTGCGCAATCGCGCGGGAATATCGGCACGACCCGCGCGGCAAGGCCGGGCCGGATAGGCGCTTTCCATGTAATTTTATACTGGTGGGGTAAGGCTTCCTGCTCGCGGATTTCCAGATAGCCCGGTTGCAAGTCATCAGCGCGGGCACTTGCCGCAAAGCCTGTCGCAAGACAGAGCAAAAGGAGAAAGCGGATGATCACGGCTTGGCAATGCGAATGTCATATCCGTCAAGCAATGCCTGATAGGCAGCGGCCTCGCGTGTAGCCTGTGTTTTGGCACGCCAGTCGTTGGATACACGCTGGCGAATCTCGGACAAAGGCGGGGTCCCCGCCGCAACAACATCGCGGACACGAACGGCATGCCAGCCAAAACCGGACTGGACTGGCCCGCTCCATCGCCCTTGCGGCAAATTGCGTAAGCTGTCGGCAAAGCCTTCGCCAAATTCACGGGTGATGACATCTGCGGCAGCTTTGTCCATGCTGGCAGATACGCTCAGTGGTTGCGCCTGCACGGGCTTTCCGGCGTTCAGCGCGAGGACAGTTGCTTTGGCGCTGTCTTCATCCTCGCCCAAAAACTGCTGATCGAAACTGAAGGCTGGTTTTTCGGCATAAAGAGTAATGTTCGCCGCATAATATCGTTCAAGCGCTGCGTCTGTCGGCTCCATATTCTGGATTTCTGCCGTCGCCAGAAATTCCATTTTGGCGCGCAAGCGGCGGCGGATGACGGGGTCATCGACATCAAGGCCAAGGCGCATAGCCTCACGAAAATAGATTTCTTCCTTGATATAATCGCGGATCAAGTTGTCGAGTATTTGGGGGCTAGGCGGGCTGCGCCATGTCTGTTCCCATTGCGACGCGAGCCGCGCAACTTCGGCTTCATTGATCGTGATGCTGCGGTCAAGGCTGTCTTCCCCGCCAAACTGCCCCATCAGCAGAAACAACGCCGACCCTGCACCAAGGAAATGCACCAACGGCTCGCGCAGGGCCTGCTTCATCCAATCATATATCATAAAATGGCGACACCGGGGCCGGGACGTTCAAATAGGATCAGCGGCGCATCGCCATCTGGCGTTGTGTATTGCGCCTGTATTGCGGCCTGTACATCCGCCACCCACGAACGCGGCATGATCGCCACGCATGCGCCGCCAAATCCTCCACCTGTCATCCGTGCGCCCCCTTGATTACCGATCGCATTTTGCAACAGCGCTACCAAATCATCAATCGCCGGAACAGTGATTTCGAAATCGTCGCGCATCGACTTGTGGCTTTGCGCCATCAACATACCAAGCGCGGCAAGGTCGCCTTTGGCAAGCGCGTCGGCTGCGTCCAATGTGCGCTGGTTCTCGGTAATGACATGCCGTGCGCGTGCGGTGGTTACCGCGTCGAGACGCGCTGCGGCCAGCATATCGAGGTTGGCGTCGCGCAAGGCGCTTACCCCCATGGCTGCGGCTGCCGCCGCAGTTTGCCGCCGCCGTGCGTTGTAATGCCCGTCAACCAAGCCGCGGGTGACGCCCGAATGGACGATCATGATTGCGATATCATCGGATATGCGCACGTCGGTCATTTCCAAGCTGCGGCAATCGATTAACAAAGCATGGTCCGCCTTGCCCTGCGCTGAAATCAATTGGTCCATGATGCCGCATTGGGTGCCGACAAAATCACATTCCGCCCGTTGCGCGATTTGCGCGAGGCGGATGTTGTCCATGTCGGTTCCGTTAAGCGCCAAGCTGGCCTTGCCCACCGCCACTGTGAGCGCGGCAGATGACGACAGGCCTGCCCCTTTGGGCAGATTGCCCGCAATCGCGATTTTAGCGCCGCTGAGGGTGCATCCTGCATTTTGCAGGGCAAACGACATTCCGCGCACATAATCCGCCCAGGGCTGGCTTAGATTGCGAACTGGGGGCGGTGTCAGGGCGAAGCTGTCGCGCGCGTTTTCAAAATCGGCGGCGACCACCTCGATCATATTATCATCGCGCTTGCTGATCGCAACCATATTGGCCGGGCCAATCGCGCAGGGCAGGACAAAGCCGTCATTATAGTCGGTATGTTCACCGATCAGGTTCACCCGCCCCGGCGCGCGCACGACAAGGTCCGGGGCGTGTCCAAACTGCGCCGCAAAACTGGCGGTCACGCGATCAAACAGCGCTTGGTCCTGCGCGTTCATGGCTTGCTTCGGTAATGGATTTTGGCCGTCGCGCGCAAATGTTCGGCGGCAGTCTCCGGCGTCAGGTCGCGTTGTGGCTCGGCCAGCATTTCATAGCCGACCATGAACTTGCGCACACTGGCAGAGCGCAGCAAGGGCGGATAGAAATGCGCATGCAATTGCCAATGCGGGGCATCGGGCGTTGCACTTGGCGCGCCATGCCAGCCCATCGAATAGGGAAAGCTGGTCTGGAACAGATTGTCATAGGCCGTTGTCACGGCCTTCAGGATGTATGCCAAATCATCACGCTGTTCTGGCGTGAGGCTGTGCAATCGCTGAACCGCAAAGCGCGGCAGCAGCAGGATTTCATATGGCCAGCTTGCCCAATAAGGCACGACCGCAATCCAGTGGTCGTTGGTTGCCACCGTCCGCGCGCCGTCTTTGGCCTCTTGTTCGGCATAGGTTAGCAGCATTGCCGATTGATGTTGTTCAAACCAAGTCGCTTGCGTTGCATCCTCACGCGCGGGCTCGGCAGGGACATGAGTCGTCGCCCAAATCTGCCCATGCGGATGCGGGCTGGAGCAGCCCATCATCGCGCCCTTATTTTCGAAAATCTGAACATAGGC
>JBILLO010000012.1:0-22940 GCA_044376035.1 Sphingorhabdus sp. | reverse complement strand
GCATCAATGCCAGCCGCGGCAACCGCATCGCGGAAACGGAAGAAAGTTTCGGGTTCAAAAAAGAATTGCGTAATCGCGCGGCTTGCACCGGAGTCTAGCTTGCGCTTCAAAAAATCAATGTCTGCCGCAGCAGACAATGCCTCTGGATGGGTTTCGGGATAGGCGCTGACCGATATTTCAAACGGGTGCAATTTGCGCAAACCTTCGACCAGTTCCGCAGCGCTGGCATAGCCGTCGGGATGCGGCACAAATTGTCCGTCGGAGCCTGGCGCGTCCCCGCGCAGCGCGACGATATGGCGGACCCCTGCTTCCCAATAGGCGTTGGCGACATCGGCAATTTCGTCCTTGGATGCCTCAACGCAGGTTAAATGCGCGGCCGCCGGAATGTCGGTCTCACGGGCAATGCGCGCCACCGTGTTATGTGTGCGTTCGCGGGTTGTGCCGCCTGCACCATAAGTGACCGAAACAAAGCGCGGACCCAGCGGCGAGAGAGTCACGACCGATTCCCATAATTGCTCTTCCATCTTTTCCGTTTTGGGCGGGAAGAATTCGAAACTGATCTCGCAATCACCGGCAAGCCCAGCAAAAAGGGGGGAAGCAACAGCCCGGCTGGCCTCCTGCATCTGTGCAAGTGGAAGAATCATGCGACAATCCTTAAACTGTTTTTTGGGCTGATATTATCCGCAGGACGCGGCTGCAAGGCTGAGAGCTTTTCGCCCATCCAGACTTTCACCACCAGCTCGCCAGCCTCAAGCGCAGTTTGGTGCACCATCTGCAGGCCGTTACTGATAAAGGCTTTTCTCATGAAATCATCGGAAAAGCCAAGCCGGGCGTGGGCATGCACCGTGCGCAACTCTTCCAGGTCATGCGCTGCAAAATCAACGATGACGAGCCGGCCACCCGGCGCAAGCGTGCGGATCGCTTCGGCGATGACGGCTTCGGGGTGCTGCGCATAATGCAGAACCTGGTGGAAGATGACGGTGTCGAATTCACCATCCCCAACCGGCAACATGTTAAAGTCGCCAAGCTTTATGTCGATTTTGCTTGCGGTCTCGGGGTGTAAGTTGGCAATTTTCGCGCGTGCAAGCCGAAGCATTTCTGGGCTGCTATCGATCGCCACAAGCCGGCTGGAATCCGCCGCAAACAATTCGACAATGCGCCCCGTGCCCGTGCCCACATCAAGAACTTGGCCTAATGGTGCACTGTGCAGAACTTGCGCCAAGCGCGCTTCAACTTCCGAATCGGCAATGTGCAATGATCTGAGCGAATCCCATTCATCCGCATGCGCCGCAAAATAATGTGCCGCCATGTCGGTACGTGCGTTGCGGACTTCATCAAGTCGAAGCAGGTCCCGCTGGAACGCCTTTGCCTGCGACACATCCGCCTCTGCCAATAATGACGAGAGCGGGCCGTTCGTTAACATCCCGCTTGGCCTCAGGAATACCCAGCTTCCCTCCTTGCGACGCTCCAAAAGCCCAGATTCATCCAAAATCCGGATATGCCGGGAAACGCGCGGCTGGCTCTGGTCGAGTATCTGGACCAATTCGCCCACCGATAGCTCCAGCCGAAGCACGAGAAACACGATTCGTAACCGCGTAGGATCGGCTAAAGCCCGCATGATGTTTAACAAACTGATCATTTGAGAAGGATATAAAGAATTCTTTATATAAAGTCAATCGGCACAAATTAGCCATATTTTCTACTGTTATAGTAGACATAAGCCCCAAACAGCTATGTAACATTTTGTCGGAATGAAAAAGCGCATTGCCAGCGAATTATGAACGGGCTAGAGGGCTTTTCGCAGGCAAGCTGCAGTTGTTGTAGCGTGCCTGTCAGGTTTCATAAGTTTTGCTAGGGGGTTTCCCATATGAAGAAAATTGCTGTATCTCTCGTTCTTGCCGCTTCGCTCGGTTTGGCCGCTTGCTCAGGTGCTGAAGAAGCATCGACAGAAGCAACCACAGAAGCAACCACAGAAGCTGCTGATGCCGCTGTTGAAGGCGCTGAAGTAGCTACCGATGCTGCTGCTGCAACTGACGCCGCTGCAACCGACGCTGCTGCACCTGCAACTGACGCCGCTGCACCTGCCGATGCGGCCGCTGCTGCTGGTGCACCTGCAGAAGCTGCGAAAGAAGCTGCGAAGTAATATTCGCGCTTTCTAAGCGAAAGCATTTTGAAAAGGGCTGTCCTGTTTACAGGGCGGCCCTTTTCTTTGTCTCCAGCAATTTCTTTGTCCGGGGGCAATTTCTTTGTCGGGGGCAAAAGGCTGGACCATGTCTTTGGCAACCAGAATGCGCGGCTATGATTATTGTCCGTGATATGTGGCGATCGTACGCGACACGAACTGCATGAATGACATGCGTTGCGGAATAGGCGCGGTTGTACTGCCCATCATAACGGCCACGGCATAGCGCGTGCCGTCAGGCGCCGTCATTATCCCGATATCATTATAGCCCGTTGAAACCGGCGGCAGAATTTGCCCTGTCCCCGTCTTGTGTACAAACTGCCATCCTGCCGGCACACCAGCCCTCAATCGGTTTGGACCGCTGGATGTGCGTGACATTATCCCCAAGATAAGGCGCGTCGATGAAGCAGAGAGCAGCTCGCCTCTAGCCAATTTTGCAAGCGCACGGACTATCGCCTCAGGACTTGCACCGTCGACGGGATCGGCAAGATAGCGATCTAACGCTGCTTTGCGCGTCGCCACTGGAACCTCTGCACGCGCAGCATAAAAGCGGCGTCCAATGGCATATTCTTGACGCCACTCCAGCCCGGCTATGGCGCTTTGCATCAAACGCTCACCAGGGCCAAAGCGGATAGCACCCAGTTTTTTGCGCAGCAGGAAACTCTGCACAGCCTGCGGACCACCCGCTGTACGCAGCAGCGAATCATTGGCGGTGTTGTCGCTGCTGATAATCGCTTGTTCAAGCAGCGAGAGCACCGTCACTTCGATCTCGCCATTGGCGATAACGCGATCGCGAATGGGTTGATGAAAGACCGCAAGGTCATCGCGCGTGATACGTATTTTTTGGTCCAGCCGGACCTTTCCTTGGTCAACCAAGTCTAAAATCGTCAGCGCCACCCATGTTTTGGATACGCTTTGCTGCGGAAATAGCGCGTCAACGCGTTTGCCAGTTATCCATTCGCCACCATCGATACGCATAATAGCAACGCCCGTGCGGCCCGGAAAAATACGCCATTGGTCGTTCAGCAGATTTTCAAGTCCCAAAGGTGCGCGGACAACCGCTGGGCGGACTGGAACGGCTGGTGCAGCTTGTTTTTGCGCTGGCGGTGCGGTTGGCGCTGGCTGTGTTCGTGATGGTGCGCGCTCTGCGGCAACACATGCCGACAGCATGGACAGCATAGCCAATGAGATTATGCCTTTGCGACGCGCGCCTTGGATGCGGTTTTCCCGAACTTTCAATTCAATCGCCATGCAGAAGTGATAAAGCAGCCCCTCGGTGGAGAACAGCTATTACAGATATTTTGCGACGAACGATTCTTCAGCGGCGACGAGATGAGGAAGTACGGCCTGGCAGGGTTGAACTTCGTGGCTATTGACGCAGAATTGGTCGGGCCGATTAAAATATCCTAACCACGACCGCGATAGGGCTGAACACCTTGGTCGGGTAACCACAGACCCTTGGGCGGTTCGCCGGATTGCCAGAACACATCAATCGGTATGCCGCCGCGCGGATACCAATAGCCGCCGATACGCAACCAATGCGGCTTCATTTCCGAGAAAAGACGCTGGCCGATGCCAACGGTGCAATCTTCATGGAACGCAGCGTGGTTACGGAATGCACCCAAAAACAGCTTCAACGACTTCGATTCGACGATCGTCACATTTGGCGCATAGTCGATGACCAAATGCGCAAAGTCCGGCTGCGCCGTAACCGGGCAAAGCGACGTGAATTCAGGCACGGCAAAGCGCGCAAGATACAGCGTGTCCGGGCGCGGATTGGGAACATAGTCCAGTTGCGCCTCTTCAGGCGTTTGGGGAAGCGCGCTTTGCGCACCAAGAAATTTGGGCTTTAATGTGTCAGTCATGATCGCGCATTTAGCGGTTTCGCCGCGCGAAGCAAACGGGCGATGCCAGATATCGCCAATGGTTCGGGAAAAAATAGGTCCTGACCCGAATCCCCCGTCTTTCTTGAAACCCTGTATCGCCCTCGCATGCGCGCCGCGCTATGGTGCAGCTATGACCATTCTCATTCCCATATTTGGTGACCAGCTAAGCCACGGCCTGTCTTCTTTGGCTGGGCAGGACAAAAAAGCATGCGTCATCTTGATGGCGGAGGTGGACGAAGAAACCGAATATGTGCCGCACCATAAATCCAAAATGGCATATATTCTGTCCGCCATGCGCCACCATGCAGAGGATCTGCGCAGCGCAGGTTGGACCGTCGATTACGTAAAACTGACCGAGGCCGAAAACAGCGGTAGCTTCACCGGCGAAGTCGCGCGCGCAATTGAGCGGCACAAAGTCTCCGCGCTGCGCGTGACTGAGGCGGGCGAATGGCGCGTAAAGGCCATGCTCGATAGCTGGCCCGACCGTTTTGATATTCCGGTGACAATCCTGCCCGACGACCGGTTTTTGTGCACGCATGGCGAATTTGAAACTTGGGCCAAAGACCGCAAGCAGATGCGCATGGAGTATTTTTATCGCGATATGCGCCGTAAGTCCGGTCTGCTCATGAACGGCGATGCGCCCGAGGGTGGGCAATGGAATTTTGACACAGAGAACCGCAAACCCGCCAAGCGCGATCTGGCGATGCCAAAGCCTCTGCATTTTGCGCCCAATGCCGTGACGCAAGACGTCATCGAGATGGTAGAGGCCCGTTATGGCGACAATATCGGACAGACGGCCAATTTTGGCTTTGCCGTGACCCGTGAAGATGCGTTGAAGCAGCAAAAGCATTTCCTGGCGCATGCTTTGCCGAATTTTGGCGATTATCAAGACGCGATGCTGACCGGCGAGCCGTTTTTATGGCACTCGATCCTCTCGCCTTATATCAATTCCGGCTTGCTTGACCCGCTTGAGCTGTGCCGTGCGGTTGAGGTGCAATATCAGGCGGGAAAGGTTCCGATCAACGCCGCCGAGGGCTTTATTCGCCAAGTCATTGGCTGGCGTGAATATGTACGCGGAATTTATTGGTATGCTGGCCCCGAATATGTCGAGAGCAACGCCCTTGACGCAACGCGGCCACTGCCCGAATTTTACTGGACGGGCAAAACCGACATGCTTTGCCTGTCGCAAGCCATTGGCCAGACAATCGCGCATAGCTACGCGCATCATATCCAGCGACTGATGATCACCGGCAACTTCGCTCTGCTGGCAGGGCTTAACCCCAAGCAAGTGCATGAATGGTATTTGGCCGTTTATGCCGATGCCTATGAATGGGTGGAATTGCCCAACAGCCTTGGCATGAGCCAGTTTGCCGATGGCGGCATGTTGGCGTCAAAACCTTATGCGGCGAGCGGTGCCTATATCAACCGCATGTCCGATTATTGCACAAATTGCCGTTTTGACGTCAAGCAACGCGATGGGCCAGAAGCATGTCCGTTCAACGCGTTATACTGGGAATTCATCGCCCGGAACGAAGGCAAGCTGCGCAAAAACCCGCGCATGGCGATGCCGTATAAAAATTGGGAGCGGATGGCCGACGCAGATAAAGTAAAGCTTCGCAGCCATGCACAGCAGTTTCTGGAAACACTTGGATAGTTTGAAAAAGCAGCTTATCCCCTCGCAACAAGAATCACAAATACGGGCAAGGACGAAATCATGGAATTGTTAGTAAGCACCGATTGGTTAGCGAACGAAATCGGCGCGTCCGACCTTCGCGTGGTCGATGCAACATGGTTTATGCCTGATGCGGGCCGCAATGCGCAGGCTGAATATGAAGGTGGGCATATTCCATCGGCCGTGTTCATGGATTTGGAAGAACTCGCTGACGCCAATAGCAGCCTGCCCAACACTTTGCCGCCGCCCGAAAAATTCGCCAGCCGCATGCAATCGCTTGGGCTTGGGGACGGCAGTCGTATCGTGGTGTATGATGACAGCCCGTTTAAGTCTGCCGCTCGCGCCTGGTGGATGCTCACGCTTTTCGGCGCACATGCTGTGGCAATCCTCGATGGCGGCATTGCCAAATGGAAAGCCGAAGGTCGCCCGCTCGAAACCGGCAAACCCACTTTGCGCCATCGCCACTTTACCGTGTGGAAAGATGACAAGGCCGTGCGTAGCAAGGCCGACCTGCTCGCCAATTTGCATAGCAAGGACGCAGATGTCGTCGATGCGCGCGGCGCTGGCCGCTTTACCGGCGAAGAGGCCGAGCCACGGCCCGAAATGGCGTCCGGGCATATTCCGGGCAGCCGCAACCTGCCTTTTGGGAAGCTATTCAATGCAGATGGCACATGGAAACGCGGCGATGAACTTGCCCAGGCATATGCCGATGCAGGCGTTGACCTCAGCAAGCCGATGATCACCACCTGCGGTTCAGGCATGACCGCAGCGGTAGTCCTTTTCGGTGCGCAGATGACCGGCAAGACGGACGTCGCATTATATGACGGCAGCTGGTCCGAATGGGGCCTCGATAAGGACACCCCCAAAGCGCAGGGTGCGGCTTGAGTTCGGACAAGCCACAAAAGCCAGCCACCAAAACAGTCACTGCCGGGCGAAGCAGTTCGTTAACCGGCCCAGTCGTCAACGTGCCTGTCTGGCGCGCCAGCACGCATTTATATGAAAATGTAGCTGCGTTGGAGGCAGGCAAGACGGACAATCAAGACGGCCGCTTTTTCTACGGCCGCCGTGGCTCGCCAACACAATGGTCGCTGGCCGAAGCGCTCACCGAAATGGAACCCGGCGCGCATGGCACGATGCTATATCCGTCGGGCGTGGCCGCTATTGCTTGCGCATTACTGTCGGTTTTGAAGAGCGGTGACGTCCTGTTGATGACCGACAATGCTTATGACCCAAGCCGGTCGTTGGCGGACGGTTTTTTGAAGCGTTTCGGTGTGGAAACACGCTATTTCGATCCGCTTAATGCTGACCATGACACGCTGTTTTGTGACCGCACCAAAGCGATATTGTTGGAGTCGCCGGGAAGCCTGACCTTTGAGGTTCAGGACATTCCCGCTATTTGCGCAGCGGCCAAAAAACATAATGTTGTCACTTTGCTCGATAACACTTGGGCGACATCTTATTTCCACACGGCGCTCGTCAAGGGCGTCGATATGGCGATCTTATCGTGCACCAAATATATTGTGGGCCATAGCGACGTCATGATGGGCAGCGTCACCACGCATGCAAAATATTGGACGCGATTACGCCAAACCGCGCAGCAACTTGGCCAGACAGTATCACCCGACGATGCCTATCTCGCCAGTCGCGGCCTGCGGACATTGTCTGTGCGGATGAAGGCACATGAGGCCTCCGCACTGCAGATCGCCAAATGGTTACAAACACAGCCAGATGTTGCGGGGGTATTCCACCCCGCGCTGCCAGACTGTCCGGGGCATGACATTTGGAAGCGAGACTTTACGGGCGCATCAGGCCTGTTCTCGTTCATCCATAAAGGTGACGCGGCAACCGCCGCCACCTTTGTAGACGCACTCGGCCTATTCGGCATTGGCTATAGCTGGGGCGGCTTTGAAAGCCTTGCTTTGCCCGTCCACCCTGAAAAATACCGGTCCGCAGTGCCTTGGGACAAGGAAGGCACCCTCATCCGCCTACAAATAGGACTGGAAGATACCGACGATTTGATCGCTGATCTTGCGGCAGCCTTTAGTGCGGCTAGTACATCACCCTGACGCCGATTGGAAAATTTCACTCAAGCAAATAATGCTTGAAGTTGACCCAGCGTCAAGATGCATACAGTCCGCATGACCGATTCGCTTCCTATAGACGAAGTTGTCTGCCGCACTGGCCTGACGAGCCGCACTTTGCGTTTTTACGAAACCAAGGGGCTCGTCGCACCACTGCGCACTGCTTCAGGGCGCCGGATATTCGGTGCACGCGAATTGTCGCGCTTGCATCAGATCGCCGTCCTTAAATCGGCAGGGTTGAGTCTCTCGCAAATGCAACGTCTGTTTGCGGGGCATAGCGTGGATTTGTCGGCGATCTTGACCGCTCAGCTAAAAATGCTTGATGAAGAGACCGCGCAGATAAACAGCACGCGACAAGTTATTCGCTTTGCAATGTCGCGCCTCGACGACGGCGAGCGGATCGACGCCGCGACATTTTGTGCGCTCATCGAATCGGGACAGCGGATGACGAATCAAGAGCCAAGGGAGTGGCATGCCATAACCGACCGCTATTTTTCGCCGGACGAAAAAGCAAAATGGGCAAGGGCATGGCAATTGATCGGTGCTGACTTCGATGCGCGATCCTATGATGCGCAGTGGAAAAGTTTGGGCGACCGTATCAAGGCCGCGATGCCAATGGAGCCCGAAAGCGAACGCGCGCAGGGCTTTGTCGATGAGTGGTTTGAGCTGCTCAAGCCCTTTTCTGCGGTCAGCACGCCCGACATGTGGCAATCAACTATGAAAATGTATGACGAAATGGATCAATGGATGGGCGAGGGCGCACCCGATCCGGGTTTCGACAAGTCGGTATGGGATTTCATGAAACGCGCCACGACGGCGCGCATCATGCGGGGCGGGACGCTGCCTAGTTTTGAAGCGGACAAAAAGGGAGATTGAAATGAACGCATGGATATATCTGGCAATCGCCATTGCCTTTGAAATTGCCGGAACGAGCCTGCTGAAAGCGTCGGACGGCTTTGCCCGCATCGGCTTCGGTATCGGTTCAATGGCATGTTATTGGGTATGCTTCGCCTTCCTTGCCGTGGCCATGAAGAGCATTCCGGTAGGTGTAACTTACGCGATTTGGTCCGGGATGGGGATATTGGCGATTACCATCATCGGTTGGCTGGTGTTCAAGCAAAGCCTGCAACCCATCCAGATTGGGTTTATCATGCTGATCTTGGTGGGGGCAATCGGACTAAATCTAACGACAAAAGCCGATGCCACAGAGCCTCAGCGTGTCGGCACGGGCACGTCCCCAGAATAATCGTAAAATCCGCGTTTCACCTTGCGGCCATACCATCCGGCCTCAACATATTTTTGCAGCAAGGGCGCAGGGCGGAACTTTGGGTCGCCTGTCGATTGAAACAGCACATTGGTGATTTCAAGACAGGTATCGAGCCCGATAAAATCCGCCAAGGTCAGCGGCCCCATGGGGTGATTGAGGCCAAGCTGGCACGCGGTATCGATATCGCGCATGTTGGCAACGCCTTCGCCAAGCGCAAAGATGGCTTCGTTGATCATAGGCATCAACACGCGGTTGACGATAAAGCCCGGCGCATCATTGGCAAAAACCAATTGCTTGCCAAGCTCTTCGCCATATTGGCGCACAACGTCGACGGTGGCGTCCGTCGTCGCAAGTCCACGGATGATTTCAATCAGGCCCATGACGGGCACTGGATTGAAAAAATGGACGCCAATAAAGCGTGTCGGGTCGGGCGACGCCTGCGCCAAACGGGTAATCGGGATGGATGATGTGTTCGATGCCAATACAGCCTGATGGCCAAGGATTTTGCCTACAGCCTCAAATATTTTGCGCTTGATGTCCTCGCGCTCGGTCGCCGCTTCGATGATCAGCCCGGCATCAGCCATCGGTTCATAGCTGGCGACCGGCTCAATCCGCGACAGCATTGCGTCAGCCTCGACCTGCACCATTTTTTCTTTGGCGACCAAGCGGGCCAAGGCGCTGGCAATGCTGGCTTTGCCTGCTTCGGCCTTGGCCAGATCAAGGTCGGACAGATAGACATGATAGCCCGCAGCAGCGCTCACTTGCGATATGCCTGCACCCATTTGACCCGCCCCGATAACACCTATTGCACGCATTTTTTCACTCCGATTTCGCATATCTCCGGGCTCTAGCGAACCCCAGGCCCAAGCGCCAGCCTTGCGCTTGTCTTATGCCTTTGGCACGCGCACGGGCAAGGGCATCGCAAGCTTGGGCTAGCGTTTCTGTCAAATTCCACTTAAGCGCCGCATAAATCCTCCAGAATCACGGCAGAAAGTCGTTTAGCCATGTCCACACCCGTTCGTCATGCACCGCTTAAAGTGGGCCTCGCTGGACTTGGAACCGTGGGCAGTGGTGTCATTCGCCTGATTGAAGAAAATGCGGCGCTTATTGCGCGCAGGGCCGGCCGCGAGATCAAGATTGTAGCTATCACCGCGCGTGACCGGACAAAGGATCGCGGCGTTGATCTGTCGCCTTATCGCTGGGTCGACGACATGGGCGCACTTGCGACCGCAGACGATATTGACGTTGTGGTTGAGCTCGTCGGGGGGTCCGATGGTCCTGCCCTGAATTTGGCCCGTGAGACTTTGTCCAACGGACGCGCTTTGGTGACCGCCAACAAGGCGATGATAGCGCATCATGGTTTCGAACTTGCGGCATTGGCGGAGACCAAGCAGGCGGCGCTGAAATTTGAAGCGGCTGTTGCCGGAGGTATTCCTGTCATTCAAGGTCTGCGCGATGGCGCCGCCGCCAACCGCATTGACCGGGTCTATGGCATTCTCAATGGCACATGTAATTTCATCCTGTCCACTATGGAGCGCGACGGGCTGGATTTTGCCCATGTGCTGGCCGATGCGCAAGCCAAGGGCTTTGCCGAAGCCGATCCGTCGTTCGACATTGACGGGATCGATGCCGCGCATAAGCTCTCCATTCTTGCGTCGTTAAGCTTTGGCTCTGTCATCGACTTTGGCGGAGTTGAGGCGCGCGGTGTGCGCAAAATCCTGGCGGCGGACATCGCGCAGGCCAAAACCTTGGGCTATCGTATCCGGCTGATTGGCCTTGCTGAAATTGACGGTGACAACGGATCGTCAACTATTTTTCAGCGCGTTGAACCATGCCTTGTGCCTTTAAGCCACCCGCTCGCAGTTGTCACAGGCGCGACCAACGCCGTCGTTGCCGAGGGCAATTTCTCGGGCCGTTTGCTGTTTCAAGGCGCAGGCGCAGGCGACAAGCCAACAGCATCAGCGGTCGTTGCCGATTTGGTCGATATTGCGCGCAAGGAAACCGGCCCTGCATTCTCCATGCCGTCGGCTGAGCTTGAGAGGCTTCCGCGCGCAGCCTCGGCGCACCGGATCAGCAAAACCTATTTACGCATGTTGGTGGCCGACCGGGTCGGTGTGCTCGCGGAAATCACTGCAGCGATGCGCGATGCTGGGCTATCGATTGAAAGCCTTATCCAAACCGAGGCAAGTGACGATGGTTCGGCGTTGATTGCCATGGTCACGCATGCCGGGCCAGAACAAGCCATCAGCGATACCATTGGTGCTTTGGCAACCTCGGACAGCTTGCTTGGCGAGCCGATGGTGATGCACATTTTGGGCGAATGATCAGGGCGGTGCGTTCTCGCCGTCGGTGACAATCATATCAGGTTCAGGTAGGCCTTTGAGCACTTCTTCAAGCGGAATGGCGACCGGTGGGACATAGCCGAAACCCATGCCAACGCCCTTCATGTAAATCTTGCAATTGGTGTCGCCGCGCAAACATGCCGCTGCGCGTTTGCTGGAAATGGCTTCCCCGCGCCGTATGCGGTCTTCGTCCGTTCCTTGCGCATCGCGAAATATGCGCTGGCTTTTATTGTCGGGGTTTTCGCCGCACACCACAATCTCTTCATTCTGCGGATATTTGACGCAGCCCTCGGCATCGACGGCGACCAGTCGCCGGGCTTTTTCGATCTGTTCCGCAATTTCGTCATCGCGGACTGGCTGCGCAGAAACGACGGAGGCAGAAAGTGCCAAGGCGGCAACAAGTAATCTCGACATTTGGCTACACCTTCCCTATCGGAACCGCAGTGCCGATTTAAACGCCCCAGATGCCGAAATTTCTTTCCCCAGAAACCCGATATTTCAAATAGCTAGGAAATTCAGATGACTACCGCAAGCCAAATCCTCGACCGCGTCCTTGTTTTGGAAATGGTGCGCGTGACTGAGGCTGCGGCCATCGCAGCGGCGAAGCTTATTGGTCGCGGCGATGAGAAGGCCGCTGATGCCGCCGCCGTCGAAGCGATGCGCGCCGCCCTGAACGAATTATATATGGATGGAACGGTCGTCATCGGTGAAGGCGAGCGGGACGAAGCGCCGATGTTGTTCATTGGTGAAAAGGTCGGATCGGCGATTGGCACTGGCCCCAAAATTGACATCGCGCTGGATCCGTTAGAGGGCACAACCATCACCGCAAAGGCCGGCCCGAACGCACTGGCCGTTCTGGCTGTGGCCGAAGAGGGCAATCTGTTGAACGCGCCTGATGTCTATATGGACAAGATTGCTGTCGGCCCCGGCTATTCCCCCAACATCGTCAATCTCGACAAAACGGTTGCTGAAAATGTGAATGCAGTTGCCAAGGAAAAGGGCGTAGCTCCAGACGAACTCATCGTTTGCGTACTCGACCGCCCCCGCCATGAAAAGCTGATCGCCGAGCTGCGGGCGCTTGGCTGTGGCGTCATGCTGATCCCCGATGGCGACGTTGCTGGTGTCATAGCAACAACCAATCCCGATACCACCGTCGACATCTATATGGGCAGCGGTGGTGCGCCAGAAGGTGTGCTGGCGGCAGCGGCCCTGCGCTGTGTCGGTGGCCAGTTCAAGGGCCGCCTGCTGTTCCGCAACGACGATGAACGGTCGCGCGCGCGCAAATGGGGAATCGAGGATCTCGACAAGATTTACGATCTGGAAGAGCTCGCAAAAGGTGACTGCATCTTTGCAGCAACTGGTGTCACCGACGGTTCGTTGCTCGCTGGCGTCAAAACTTTACGCGATGGCCGGGTCACTACAGAAACCGTCGTGATGCGCGCCTCATCGGGCACCGTCCGGTGGGTCAAGAGTGAGCATCGGAAAGCGGACCATCTCGGCTGATATTCAGTAAATACCCATTTGCAGACCCGTCGCGATTTGCGCGCCCAGTTCCGCTGCTGCCGATAGATGCGCAACATCAATAGTTTTGGGTGATAATATCGCCGCTTGCGTCTGGGCGTGTGTGCACACAATGGCGCTCGGCGCAATTTGTCGCAGCCGCCAGCCCGTCGCGATCCGCTCGGCCTGCGCAACAGCATTGCGTCCGTCGGACCCCGCACACACCATCATCGCATAAGCCCGCCCGTTCAATGCGCCAAGGCACGGATAATAGCATCGGTCGAAAAAGCTTTTCATGCCCCCGCTGATCGCCGCCAGATTTTCCGGGAACAGGAATAGATAGCCGTCCGCCGCCAACATATGTTCAGCGTCTGCCTCTGCTGCGTTCAGCATGAGCACATTCACGCCCTGCCCCCGCACCGCGCCGTCATAGGCGGCCCGCGCCAGGGCTTCAGACCCACCCGTCACGCTATGCCAGATTATTGCGAGTTGCTTCATCCCCCCTTGCTAGCACCAGCAGCGCGCCATAGGGAAGCATCATGAAGCCAGTCCTCGACATAAATCACTCCATCCTTGAACAAGCCTGGCATTGGCGGGGCAGCGGCACCGATGGCCGTGACCCGGACTTTCAGCCCGATGATCTGGTTACTCAGTTGCTGATGGCCCGCGGGGTCGCGCGCGATGATATCGAGCGGCACCGCAACCCGACCATCCGCAACTTCATGCCCGACCCGTCGATCTTTCAGGATATGGAAAATGCGGCACTTCGGCTGGCACAGGCAGTTGAGGAAAAGGAGCAAATCACCGTCTATGGTGATTATGACGTCGATGGCGCGACCAGCGCGGCTTTGCTCATCCGCTTGCTACGGAATTTGGGGCTGGACGCAGGCTATTACATCCCCGACCGCTTGATGGAGGGCTATGGCCCCTCTGGCGAAGCCTTGGTCCGCATTGGCGACGGCGGCAGCCGCTTGATCGTTACCGTCGATTGCGGCGCCATGGCCTATGACGCCTTGTCGCAGGCCAAAGCTGCTGGGCTTGAGGTCATTGTCGTAGACCATCATAAATGCGCCTCAGAGCTTCCTGAGGCCTTTGCCTTGGTCAACCCCAACCGCCTCGACGAAACCGACGCTGCGGCGTCCCACGGGCATCTTGCGGCGGTTGGGGTGGCGTTCCTTTTGGGGGCGGCGTTGATCCGCACGCTGCGCACCCGTGGCTATTTCGCCACTCGGCCCGAACCCAAAATCATGGAGCTACTTGATATCGTAGCTTTAGGCACCGTGGCCGATGTGGCGCAGTTGCGCGGGCTGAACCGCGCGTTTGTTGCGCAAGGGCTGAAGGTCATGGCCGCGCGCCGCAACATAGGTCTGTCTGCGCTGATCCAAGCCAGCCGCCTGACCCGCGCCCCGATATGCTCCGACCTTGGCTTTGCCTTGGGTCCACGGATAAATGCCGGCGGCCGCGTCGGTAAATCCGACCTTGGCGTGCGCTTGCTGATCACCGAAGATGCCGTTGAGGCACAAGACATCGCGATGGAGCTTGACCGCCTGAATGAAGAACGCCGCGCGATTGAATCGGTGGTGCAGGAACAGGCCGAGGCCATGTTGGCCGGACAACATAACCGGGCGGTGGCGTTGTTATCGGGCGAAGGCTGGCATCCCGGTGTCATTGGCATCGTTGCCGGCCGCATCAAGGAAAAGACGGGCAAGCCATCCATCGTCATTGCCGTCGACGAAAATGGCGTTGGCAAAGGATCGGGTCGGTCTATCGCAGGCGTTGACCTTGGCGCGGCCATCATTGCGGCGCGGGAGGCTGGATTGCTGGTCGCAGGCGGTGGCCATGCCATGGCGGCGGGCCTAACGGTTGCGCGCGACAAAATTGATGCCTTGGCCGATTGGCTCGACGCGCGACTGGCAACAGATGTCGCCAACGCATCGGGTGCCAAGGCGTTGCTGATCGACGCCATTGTCGCGCCGCGAGGCCTGAACCCCATTTTTGTCGACGCCATGGAGTCCGCTGGACCTTATGGCATGGGCTGGCCCGGGCCGCGCGTCGTCACTGGGCCATTGCGGATCATCAAATGCGATATTGTCGGCAAGGATCATGTCCGCGCCATCGTTGCGGGCGACGATGGCCAGTCGTTCAAAGCCATGGCATTTCGTCAGGGCGAAACCGTTCTTGGCCAGACCATGCTCCATGCCGATCGCGGTCGTCGCTATTGGTTTGCAGGCCGCGCCAAGACCGACGACTGGGGCGCCACGCCAAAAGCCGAGCTGCATGTCGATGACATTGCCTTTGCCGACTGAATTTGCGCCAACTTCGCCTTGACGAGTGCGGCACGAATCCGTAAAGGCGCGGCTCGCCAAGCGATTGGCCCCTTCGTCTAGCGGTTAGGACGCGGCCCTTTCACGGCTGAAACACGGGTTCGATTCCCGTAGGGGTCACCAAGTTTGCGTGCGAATAGCCGCGACCATTTTAGCTATTTTCTTTAACTCTTTACCACCTATCAAGTTTGAGCGGCATTCGCGATGGCCAACAAGGCCTGACCATAAGCAGTTTTTTCAAAAAGCTTGCCGCGCTGGAACAACTGGTCGCGGTCAATGAACCCCTGATGAAACGCGATTTCTTCAAGGCAGGCAATTAACGTGCCGGTGCGCTTCTGCATCACGCGCACAAACTCGCTTGCTTCGACGAGGCTGTCGTGGGTGCCGGTGTCTAACCAAGCGTAGCCACGTCCCATTTTTTCGACGTAAAGCTCACCCAGTTCCATATACATGCGGTTGAGTTCGGTTATTTCAAGCTCTCCACGCGCAGATGGCCGAACGTCTTTGGCCAATTCCACTACGCGGTTGTCGTAGAAATAGAGGCCCGTAACAGCCATGTCGGATCGCGGCTGTATAGGCTTTTCTTCGATTGATATCGCGCGGCCTTCGGCGTCTAGTTCAACAACCCCATATGCCGAAGCATCGGTGACCTGATAACCAAAGACGGTCGCGCCTTGTGTCCGCTCTCTCGCTTTGGCGAGCAATGCGCCAAAACCTGCGCCAAAGAAGATGTTGTCGCCCAAAACCAAGGCCGCCGGCTGATCACCAATAAACTCCGCGCCAATATGAAATGCCTGCGCTAGGCCTTCAGGCTTGGGTTGCACGGCATATTCGAACTTCAGTCCGATTTCTTCGCCAGTCCCAAAAAGGCGGCGGTAGTTGTCGAGATATTCCGGCGATGATATAATCAGGATTTCGCGGATGCCAGCAAGCATTAGCGCCGATAGCGGATAATAAATCATCGGCTTGTCGTAGATCGGTAGCAACTGCTTGTTTATGGCAAGCGTCGCTGGGTGCAGTCTGGTGCCCGAGCCACCGGCCAATATTATTCCGCGCATTTTTCAGTCCTTTTAATTTTCGAAACGTTCGGCAAGTATCGCATCAATCGCGTCATGCCAGTGCCTAGGTGTAATTCCAAAATCCCGCTGTATCGCCGCTGTGCAAAGCCGCGAATTGCTCGGCCGTTTAGCAGGTGTTGGGTATTGCGACGTGGGAATGGCCTTTAAAGACGGTGTTGCAAGTCCGCGCTCCCCCATATTGGCCAATATCCTTGCCGCCAGTTCATACCAACTAGCTTCCCCACCGTTCACAAAATGCCATGTGCCATATGGTGCGTGGGGGTGTTCGGCCACTGTGAGCAGCATCTCGGCTATATCGGAAGCGCTTGATGGACAACCGATTTGATCATCAACCACGCTGACTTCAGGTCGTTCAGAAGCCAGCCGGATCATAGTGTTGACAAAATTCGCGCCACCCGTGCTCACCACCCAAGCGGTTCTGATGATCGCATGGCGCGGGTTAAGCTGGCGCACCGCACTTTCGCCCATTTCCTTCGTTCGGCCGTAGACACCCAGTGGGTTCACCGCGTCCTCTTCGACATAAGGCGTGTCTTTAGTACCATCAAAGACATAGTCAGTGGACACGTGAATGATGGGAATATCGAACTTCGCCGTTTCGGATGCGAATATGGCTGGGGCGACTGCATTGACCTGCTCGGCCAACTTGGCATCGGTCTCCGCGCGATCGACGGCAGTATAGGCCGCACAGTTGATAACGGCTGACCATGGCTTGCTCGCGATTATGTCGGCGATGGACTGCGCATTCGTTAAATCCATCTGCGCGCGGGTGGGCGCACATATATCCAAGCCACGTGCCGCAGCATGCAACACAGCCTGACCAACTTGGCCGGTCCCGCCCGTCAGAAGAATGGGTGCCTTTGACATCGTTACGCGGTTTTCAAACCAAGTCTTTCACCTTGATACTCGCCAGATTGGATGGCCTCCCACCATGCACGGTTTTCAAGATACCATTTGATGGTTTTTTCCATGCCGCTTTCAAAGGATTCAAGCGGCTTCCAGTCCAATTCCCTTTGCAGTTTGGTGGCATCAATGGCGTAGCGGAAGTCATGCCCCGGCCGGTCGGCGACGAACTTAATCTGTTCGCGATAGCTAAGTTTATCTGCCCGCGGCCGGATGCGGTCCAATGTATCACAAATCACGTGGACCACTTCAAGGTTGGTGCGTTCCGAATTGCCGCCAACCATATAACTATTACCGACGGCACCCGTTTCAAACACTGTTTGCAAGGCACGGACATGGTCATCAACATACAACCAATCGCGCACATTTGATCCAGTGCCGTATACGGGCAGTGGCTCGCCAGCCAAACATTTGATGATGACCAACGGGATCAGTTTTTCGGGGAAATGAAAGGGGCCGTAGTTGTTTGAACAATTAGTGATCATAACCGGCAGGCCATAAGTGTGATGCCATGCCTGAACCAAATGGTCGGAACCCGCTTTGGACGCGGAATAAGGTGAACGGGGATCATACGGGGTTTCTTCGGTAAAAAATCCGTCGTCGCCAAGCGCCCCAAACACCTCGTCGGTGGAGATATGATGGAACCGGAAATCGCGCTGTTTTTCTTGCGACAGACCGCGCCAATATTCCAGCGCGCCGTTCAGCATGGAAAAGGTACCGACCAAATTGGTTTGAATAAATGCGCCTGGTCCATCGATGGATCGATCTACGTGCGATTCCGCAGCCAAGTGGGTAATGACGTCTGGCTGAAAGCTTTTAATCGCTTCAAGAATCTTCGCCGAGTCGCAGATATCTATCTGCTGGAATTGATATCGGTCAGAGCCCGCGACGGACGCCAGCGACGACAGGTTCCCGGCATAGGTCAGCGCGTCAATGTTCAAGACCATGTAATCGGTATTGGAAATCAGATACCGCACAAGTGCCGACCCAATGAAGCCCGCGCCGCCGGTGACAATAATTTTCTTGCTCATAAATTTGGATACATCTCAATTTGACAAAGGGGCCAACGGATTGCCGTCATAAGGAAAATCGAACGCGCTGTCAGACCAAAATGGCAGGCTTGCGTCCTTATCTGATAATATAGGAGCAACGCCGCCCATTGGCCAGTCGATGGCCAGCTCAGGATCATCCCACCTGATACCGCCGTCGGCCTGCGGCGCATAATATGCGTCGACTTTGTAAGCTACGTGACAATCATCTTCCAACGTTATGAATGCGTGTCCAAAGCCAGCCGGCACAAAAAGCTGATTCCCGCGCTCGGCGGAAAGTTCCACGCCGACCCATTTTTTGAACGTGGGTGAGGCGCGTCGCAAATCCACCGCAACGTCAAAAATTCTACCTTTCACGCAGCGCACCAACTTCGCCTGAGCATGGGGTGTTCGCTGAAAATGAATTCCGCGGATAGTCCCTGCGTTTACGGACGCAGATTGGTTATCTTGGCAAAATTGAGAGTTAACGCCCAGCTTTTGAAAGCGGTCTTCATTCCACGTTTCTGTGAACCAACCCCTCGCGTCGGTAAAGCGTTGCGGGGTTATGTGGACGACGGACATAACGCATTCCTTACTCAGAAATCTTCAGCACACGGTTGGATCGATAGCTTGCCTGCGGCTATAATTAAATGCCCTATCCAGATTAAATTACCAAGCCTTGAATTCGAGTTACCTGTCGCGTGACCAGCGCCAAGTAAAGGTTCAAATGGGGTGGTTGATCATGTCCGGCGTCAGCCAGCCTTAGGCTCGTGCCGCGCATGCGTAAACCAAACCAGCACCAAGGCTGCAAAGCCCGCCATGACGGGCGTTCGCAGCGGGTAATCCGACAGGCTGGCAATGCCTAAAATGGCAATCACGATGCTCGCCATTCGCCCCAAAGCGACAGCCGAACGCTGCCCATCCATGCGAATCCACAGGACGAATGAGCGGCGAAGATAGTATCCTACGCCCGCCAGCATCAGGAGAATACCTGGGACACCAAAAGTCAGCGCAGTCTCCAGCCAATCATTATGCAGCCGGTTTAAATATGCTCCATCCAACAGTGCCAATGGCTCGGTGTTCTGGAAGGCCGGCACAAACCCGCCGGGCCCGAAACCGAATGGAAAGTATTGCCAGAAAAGCGTCACTCCAGCGGTCCAGAAACCTGCGCGATCATTTGCCGTGCCATTTTCGGCAAAAATGCGCTCAATGGCCTCCGCGCGAGAGAAATAAATGGTCGCAAAGACGAGACAAGCGACAACGGCTAAGGCCATGATTGCCGTGAAATGCATAGCAGCTCTCGGCCTGCGTTGGGTTTGACCGCTCGAAACATACAGGACGACGCCACCAATCAGGCCAATAATTGCCGCGAGCATTCCAGAGCGCGAACCGGTAACCAGAATGAGCGGGATTAAAACGATAGAAATGGCAATCGCCATCAGCTGCCGCGGGTTTCGACCTTCGCGGTATGTGGCGTGCGGCCGTGCGGCAAAAATAGCGAGCATGGGAAAGAGGCAGGCTAGTAGAACGGCGGCGTGGTTTCGGTTGGCGAATAGACCTACGGCGCTCCCATTATTTGTGATTTCATAGAAATACAGCGACCCATTTGCGCCACCGGCCAATTGAAGGACGCCAACTACCCCTGAAATGGTCCCAAAAACGATGACAAGTGGCAGCGCTAGCCCCCAGTCGCTTGGGTCCAGTTGCAAGGCAAACAAAATAACCGCGAGTGGTGCAAAGAGAAAAAAGACTGACTGCAGGGCTGCATCGGGCGCCATAGCCAAAGTTTGCGGGGCTCCGGACACACTGGCGGCGGCACGAATATCCGCTGCGTTGCTTAGTCCTTGAGAGTAAGCTTCAAGATGCGCGGGCAATGGAGCTATATAAAATAGCCCCAATATAAAAACGAACCCAACAAGACCTGCGAGCAACCTTATCTCTCCCCAGTGCTCGCGCCTGAGTGTCAAAAGGGCGGCGCCGCAGCAGATAATCATTGCGGGGTTCAAGATTGCGAGGGACTGCACGTCGTCACGCGAGGAACCTCCTGCAACAAAAAGCACTGCAAATACTATGAGAAATCCCCAGAGTGGGGTCGAGGGCAAGGCCATGCGTTCCAGTTTTAGCAACATCTTATCCTCAAGAGAGTTTAGAATGGGAATGAACCGTGGCATTATTATGGGCGGCCAGGAACAAGAGTTCGGACTTATAACTCTGCCAGTATGAATGTATAGACCGAGTGAAGTGTGCCACTCGAGGAAAAAACTATGGCATTGTTTTTGTGCTTCGGTTACCTGCGACGGCGAAATGTTAATTGCCGACTGGCTGGGCAACCCTATCATATGACGCCCATTCCAGGACAAGGAAGATAATGCAAAAAACCACTCCCCCCGCACTTGGAATTGCAAACTCAGGCGTAGCATCAGAGGAGGTCAGCTCAGAACTCGGCTTAGCGCCCCCAATTTTGTTACAGTACTGGCAGGTTGTGCTGCGCTGGAGGTGGTTGATCCTCGGCATTACAGTCGCGGCACTTACCGTTGGCCTCGTAGCTTCGCTCTTGGCGACGCCGCAGTACACAGCCACTTCGCGCATTGAAATTAGCCGCGCCCAGAAAAACGTGACCAATGTGGAGAGCCTCGAATCTGCTGAGGCGGGGCGTGATTTGGAGTTTTATCAGACGCAGTATTCACTCTTACAAGCGCGATCACTAGCGGAGCGTGTGGTTCGTCAATTACGCCTCGGGACAACTGATGCATTTTTTGAGGCGCACGGCGTAGACGCAAACGATGAGGGTCTATTTGTATCAAAATCAGGCCAGCAGTTAAGTGCCGCCGAACGGCAGAAGCGCGAAAAAAAGGCAATTGATTTACTGGCAAAAAACATTTCGATATCGCCAATCCGTGGTTCGGCTTTAGTAGATATTAGTTACACCAGCGCATCGCCTGGCCTATCCGCGCAGATTTCAAACACTTGGACCGAGCAATTTATTGTTCAAAGCATGGACCGCCGCTTCGCTTCGACTGCAGACGCACGGAAATTCCTAGAGGGTCGCCTTGCCGACCTTCGTGCACGCGTCGAAACTTCGGAGCGCGAGGTCGTTAATTACGCATCGCAGAAGGGTATTGTCGCGCTCGGGACAACTAAAAGCGCTGACGGCAAGACTGAGGTTGAGCGGACACTGGTATCAAGCGACCTCGAGGCATTGAATGGTGCATTAGCTGAAGCCACTGCCAGCCGCATTGCAGCGGAAAGCCGCGCACGCGGACGAAACGGCGGCGCTAACTCAGACGCTCTCAGTAACGTTGCAATTTCGCAGCTGAGGCAGAAGCGTGCGGAGGCTGCTTCAGAGCATGCCAAACTGTTAGTGCAATTCGAGCCGGGCTACCCCGCCGTTAGGGCACTCAATGAGCAATTGCGGGTTTTAGATGCAAGCATCGCACGTGAGGAGAGCCGCGTCCTAAATAGCCGAACGTCAGAGTTTAGCGAGGCTGTGCAGAGAGAGCGTGACCTTCGGCAGAAAGTCGAGACGCTGAAGCAGCGGATGGACCGCCAGCAACGAGACAGCATAAACTATAACATTTACCAACGTGAGGCTGACACCAACCGGCAGCTTTATGATGGGCTTTTGCAGCGCTATAAAGAGATCGGCGTCGCCGGCATCGGCGCAAATAATATCGCCATTGTTGACGAGGCCAAAGTGCCAGAAAAGCCGTCTGCACCTAGCTTGCCGTTAAATATGGCACTCGCCTTACTGGCCGGAATCGGATTGGCTGCGGCGGCGACATTTGCACTCGATCAAATCGATGAAGGCATTCGCGATCCTGGCCAAGTCAATCGTATATTGCAATCTCCGCTTCTCGGAAGTGTGCCAGATGTTGATCAGGATAATGCGCTCGTATTGTTGAGCGATGCAAAATCGATGATTTCCGAAGCTTACCTTAGCATCCGCTCGAATTTGGCGTTCAGTACCGACCACGGCGTACCAAGCACGTGCATGGTGACGAGTACTCGGCCGGCGGAAGGAAAATCTACCACTAGTCTTGCCCTAGCAACAGTGCTTGGGCGTACCGGTAAAAAGGTCCTGCTTGTCGACGCCGATATGCGGTCACCGTCGATGCACCAATTTCTCAATCGAGATAATAAGAGCGGCCTCAGCAATTTTCTCGCTGGCGACAACGAGTGGCAAAATATGGTTCTAGCAACGGAGCAGAAGGGTTTGCATCTCCTTCCCGCCGGACCAATGCCTCCAAGTGCTTCGGAGCTGCTGAGCAGTGATCGTATGCTGATGCTGGTGAGGCAGTTGGGCGAGCATTTTGACCATATTGTTGTCGACGCCCCCCCAATATTAGGCTTGGCGGATGCCCCTCTGCTATCACGCGCAGTTGAAGGCTGTATATTCGTAGTTGAAGCAGAGGGTGTCGCAGTAAGAGGGGTCAAGTCGTCGCTAGGCCGCCTTCGTGACGTACATGCCCACATCTTCGGCGTGGTTCTCACCAAACTGAAGCATCGTCAAGCAGGATACGGATACGGATACGGATACGGATACGGATACGGTGGTCAGTCCATTGAAGACTCTGACTAGCACTACTTTGGCACTTTCTCATTATTGATGAATTTTCGGCAATGCGGGCATAGTGCTGGCGGCGGTTGGGCGAGAGCGTTAAGGATGGCTTGTCGCACTG
>JBILLO010000011.1:0-22957 GCA_044376035.1 Sphingorhabdus sp. | reverse complement strand
GATGTTCGCCGCCCAAGGCGTCATGTCAGGCACGCAGGACATTGTGCTTGCCGCTGGTATCGAAAGCATGACGCGCGTGCCGATGGGTTCGACATCCATGCTGTTCAAAAAAGAAGGCATGGGCACGTACAAAAGCCCGCGTTTGGAAGAGGCCTATCCCGGCATCATGTTCAGCCAGTTCATGGGCGCTGAAATGCTCGTCAAAAAATATGGCTTTACCCGCGAAGACCTCGACCAGTTTGCGTTGGAATCGCATCAAAAGGCGATTGCGGCTTCGCAAAGTGGCGCATTTGCCAATGAAATCGTCGGCATGGAAGTCGATACGCCAGAGGGCAAGGTCATCCACAATAGCGACGAAGGCATCCGCTATGACGCGACCTTTGAAAGCCTCTCCGGCGTCAAATTGCTTCAGGAAGGCGGGAGCATTACCGCCGCTAACGCCAGCCAGATTTGCGATGGCGCATCGGCGGTTCTGATCGTGTCCGAAAAGGCGTTGAAAGAGCATGGCCTGACCCCGCGCGCGCGGATCGTCAACCTAACGGTGACGGCGGGTGACCCGGTGATCATGTTGGAAGAACCATTGTTCGCAACCGACCGTGCGTTTCAGCGTTCGGGCATGAAAATATCCGACATTGACTTGTATGAGGTAAATGAAGCCTTCGCACCGGTGCCTTTGGCCTGGCTCAAGCACATAGGTGGCGATCGTTCGAAGATAAACGTTCATGGCGGTGCAATTGCACTTGGCCATCCGCTGGGTGCATCGGGAACGAAGTTGATGGCGACATTACTGAATGCGCTGGAAGCACGTGGCGGGCGCTATGGCCTGCAAACAATGTGCGAAGGCGGCGGTCAGGCCAACGTCACGATTATTGAGCGGGTTTAGGTCACGACCATCCACAAGCGTCACCCTGAACTTGTTTCAGGGTCCATCGTACCACACAAACGAGAGTCTCGGTGGAGAGATGGATGCTGAAACAAGTTCAGCATGACGGAACTAGAAACGGAGAGCATATAATGAAATTGGATTCAACAGTTGCAGCAGTTGTCACCGGCGGCGCATCAGGCCTTGGTGAAGCTACCGCACGGGCGTTGGCCGCAAAGGGTGTGCGGGTCGCGATTTTCGACTTGCAGGCCGACAAGGGCGAAGCACTTGCCGCTGAAATTGGCGGTGTGTTTTGCAACGTCAATGTCACCAGTGACGAAAGCGTTGACGCTGGCTTTGCGAAGGCGCGCGCGGCGCATGGTCAGGAACGTATCTTGGTGAATTGCGCTGGAACGGGCAACGCCGCTAAGACCGCCAGCCGTTCGAAGGAAGACGGATCGATCAAGCATTTCCCGCTCGACGCCTTTGACCGCATCATTCAGATCAACCTGGTCGGCACGTTCCGCTGCATCGCAAAGTCGGCAGCGGGCATGTTGACGCTGGAGCCGATGGAAGATGGTGAACGTGGCGCGATGGTCAACACTGCTTCGGTGGCGGCTGAAGACGGCCAGATGGGGCAAGCGGCCTATTCCGCATCCAAGGGCGGCGTTGTCGGCATGACCTTGCCCATCGCGCGCGATTTGATGAGCGAAGGCATCCGCATCAACACCATCCTGCCGGGCATTTTCAACACGCCATTGATGAATGGTGCACCACAAGCCGTCAAAGACGCGCTTGCTGCATCCGTGCCGTTCCCCAAACGCCTTGGCCACCCGCATGAATTTGCGCAAGTTGCGATGACAATGATCGAATGTGGGTATTTCAACGGCGAAGATGTACGCGTCGATGGCGCGATCCGCATGGCGCCGCGTTGATCGCATGACGGAGTTCACCCAAATCCAATATGCTGTCGACGACGGCATTGCGACCATAACCATGCATCGTCCCGAAAAGATGAATGCATTCACCAATGTGATGATGCACGAGATGTGCGCGGCGTTTGATTTGGTGGACGCTGATGATGCTGTGCGTGCGGTCATACTAACGGGGGCAGGTGAACGTGCCTTTTGTGCGGGCGCGGACCTTACACCTGACGGTGGCGGCGATGTGTTCGCCAGCCGATCACAGGTCGAATCGCTTTCGGACGAACGCGTGCGCGATTCCGGCGGTCGGCTAACATTGCGGATATTTCAATGCAAAAAGCCTGTTATCGGCGCAATCAACGGCGCGGCGGTGGGCATTGGCGCAACGATGCAATTGCCGATGGATTTCCGTTTGGCGAGTGACACTGCGCGCTTCGGCTTTGTCTTTGCGCGGCGCGGGATTGTGCCAGAGGCGGCCTCTAGCTGGTTCCTGCCGCGCTTGGTTGGCATGCAGCAGGCGTTGGAATGGTGCATGACGGGCCGGGTGTTCGATGCCGTCGAGGCGTTGAATGGCGGCCTCGTCCGCTCTGTCCATGCACCAACCGAATTGATGGAAGCGGCGCGGGCGTTGGCGCGGGAGATAGCGGATAATACTGCGCCGGTATCCATCGCCCTGACGCGCGCCATGTTGTGGCGGCTGTCTGCTGCGGACCACCCGATGGCCGCACATGCTATTGACAGCCGGGCAATTTACCGCCGATCGCGATCCGGCGACGCGAAAGAGGGCATCGCCAGCTTTCTGGAGAAACGCAGTCCGGTCTACCCTGACAAAGTTTCGTCAGACTTGCCTGACTTCTTCCCATGGTGGGACGAACCTGTGTATACGTAACCTGATGTAAAGGGGAGCAGGGCACCAATGGCGACAACAGGACCAAAGCTGGCAAGCGATCCATCCGATGGCAGCACTGCGCGCGATCAATTGATCGAGGCCGCCAGCCAGATCATGCGCGAAGGTGACACGATTGACCTGTCGCTGTCCGAATTGTCGCTGCGTGCGGGACTGAACAGCGCTCTGGTCAAATATTATTTCGGCAATAAAAACGGCCTGATGCTAGCGTTGCTTGATCGCGACATGGGCAATATCGTGCAAAGGCTTGCCGCTTTGGTGGCCAAAGACATGCCGCCTGCCGACAAATTGCGTATCCATATTGGTGCGGTGATCGACACCTATCACGCCTTTCCCTACATCAACCGCCTTTTGATGCGCATGGTCCGCGACAGCGCCCCTGCCGAAGCGGCGCGCATTGCGGAACTTTATCTCAAGCCGATTTCCAACGTCTACGAAGTGCTGATTGCGCAGGGCATAAAGGCGGGTAAGTTCCGCAAAACCGACCCGCAATTTTTTTACTTCACGGTAACAGGCGCAGCTGACCGTTTCTATTCATCACGGTTGGTGCTGCGCCATTGTTACAATCAAGACGACTTTGACGAGAATATGCGCGATGCCTATCGCGAACATACCATTAACCTCATCATGCGCGGGTTGTTGGTTTAGGCTCACTAAACAGAATTCCGTAATTGCAATAAAACCCGTCACCTTGAAACAAGTTCAGGGTGACGGGTTGGAAACGTAACTGGAGGGGTTTCACATCCCCAATGCGGCCTTAATCTCATCCCCATCGGCGTCCAGCATCGGCGGATGCGCGTAATTGGACACGGGCGTGCCGGCATAATGCACGGGATGCTTCATCGACCGATATTTGCCGATGTCCGGTGACTCCCGTTCCTCAAAAAACCCGACATCGGCCAAGTGCGGATCGGCCAGCACATCGGCCATGCGGTTATATTTCATCGCTGGAATGTCGTGCTGCGCCAACAGGTCAAGCCATTCGGCGGTAGTTCGCGTCGCGCTGACTTCCTCAATCAACGCATATAATTCGCCGGTATGCTTGGTGCGCTCCTGATAGGTTGAAAAGCGCGGGTCGTCGAAGACATTGGGCCGCCCACCCAGTTCAAAAAATGTCGCCCATTGCCGGTCATTATAAGGGACGATGGCAATGAAGCTGTCCTTGGTCGGATAAGGCCGCCGCCGCGGGTTGACCGAGCGTGTATAGCCCATGCGGCCATTGCCGGGGATGAAGGTTTCGCCCCACAGATTTTCGACCATATTGAACCAGGTGAAGCATTCGAACATCGGTACTTGGACAAACTGCCCGCCCTGTCCGCCCGCGCGGCCAAGCAATGCGGCCATCGTGGCGTTGGCGGCAAACAGGCCGCTCACCTTGTCGGCGACAAGGCTGGGGGAATAGGTTGGCCGTCCGCCATCGCGCTGTTCGCTTAATGCGGCAAAACCCGACGCGGCTTGAATGAGGTCGTCATACGCCTGTCGCTCACCATAGGCACCGCCTGCGCCAAAGCCAGCACAGTGCACATATATGATATTGGGGTTGATCGCCTTTACGGCCTCATAGCCAAAGCCAAGCCGCTCGACGCCGGCCATCCGGACATTGTGGATGAACACATCAGCCTCTTCCAACAAAGCCTCAAGCACGGCTTTGTCCTCAGGCTTTTTGATGTTGAGGTTGATGGCCTTTTTGTTGCGGTTCAGCGCGGTAAAAATCGGCCCATGCTGCTTGGTGGGTGAATCGCCGCCATGGCGCATCATGTCGCCCGGCGTATTGCCCTCGCTATTTTCGATCTTGATAACCTCGGCGCCCAGATCGGCCAATTGCACCGTCGCATAAGGCCCAAGCACGACCGTCGCCATGTCAACGACCTTAATGCCCTTTAGCGGCCCGGTTGGTTCTGTATCCCATGTCAATTTCGGCCATTTCGCCATCTGCGCTCTCCTTATCTCTTGCATAGCCTGCTAGCATATTTAGGGTCAGGACCACTTAAATCCACCTTCGCGGTTTGAGGCCATTTTGTTCAGTGCCAGGCGGCAAGCGCAGGACTTAGTGGTTCTAAGTCCAAGCGTGCCAACGTGGCAATGGACAAAATGGGTCAAATCCGAAGGACGCCAAAATGACTTCGATCTCGAAACAAAATGCCCTTGCAGGCAGAATGACTGCCTGCGGTGGACATTTTACTTCGATATCTTTGCCATTTTGACGCCGCGAAGGTGGATTTAAGTGGTTCTGACCCTAAGTGTGCAGTTAAGAGATAATCGGGAGAGCAACATGGGCAATTTTGACGCGCGCGCGCCAGTGATCGTTGGCGTGGGCGAGGCCAGCCGAAAGACCGTCGCTGGCGAATGGCCTGCCCCACGCGAACTGGCGGGAGCCGCCATCAAAGTGGCACTTGGTGATACCGGGCAGTCGCAAGCCGTTGCCGCAGCAATAGACACTATTGCCGCCATCCGCACGTTCGAGGATAGCGGCGTCAGCCTTGGCACTGGCTCTCCCGACAATGCGCCCGAGGCCTTTGGCGCAGCAGGCGGTGTCAGCGCAAAACGCCTCATCTATGCCGATGTCGGCGGACAAAGCCCGCAGGCGATGTTGAATGAACTGGCTGGCGATATAAGGCGCGGTACTTGCGAAATGGCCGTGTTGGTCGCGGCAGAAGCGACTGGGACGGCAAAGCGCGCGCGCAAGGCTGGTGTGACTTTGGACTGGAGCTTGCCTTCTGACACGCCATTCGACAACCGGCTGTCCAGCTTCCCGATATTGAGCCGAACCGAAATCCGCCATGGTATTATTTCGATGCCGCTTGCCTACAGCCTGATTGAAAATGCGCGGCGAATGGAGTTGGGATTAACCGCCGATGCGTATGCGCGGGAAATGGCAGCTTTGTGGTCAGCATTCTCTTCAAAGGCCGAAACGCGGACCCACGCGCAATTCCCGGGCTATCGTTCACCCGAAGCGATGCTCAGCGATGACAACGCCAATTACCCGCTGACGGACATCTACCGCCGCTGGCATGTCGCGCAGGACGCGGTTGATCTAGGTGGCGCGATCATTCTGACAAGCGCGGGCAAGGCGCGCGATCTGGGCGTGCCGCAAGACAAATGGGTGTGGCTGGCGGGCGCGGCAGAGGCCGCCGAACCACCATTGGCAGAGCGCGCTATCATTCACCGATCCGCTGCGCTTGATTTTGCAATTCCGGCGGCACTTGGGCAGGCCGGAATTCAGGCAAGTGACCTTGGGCCCGTCGACATTTACAGCTGCTTTCCCTGCGCGGTGTTCGCTGCGGTCGACACCATGAATGACGCCGCGCGGGCGCTTAGTGATTATACGCTGACCGGCGGACTCAGCTTCTTCGGTGGGCCGGGCAATGGCTATGGCGTGTATAATATCGCCGCGATGGTCGACGCGTTGCGCAAATATGGGTCAAAGCCCGCCTTAGTCACGGCCAATGGCGGCGTGATGTCGAAGCAAGCGGTTGGTATTTACACCGCATCACAGCCGGATATTGCTTGGTCCGGCGACGTGGCAAAGGGCTATGCCCCAGCACCGCGCGCGATTGATGACGCGCCCCAGGGCACGGCGCGGGTGCGCAGTTTTGTGCGACCGGCGGGCAAGGACGGTTTTGGTCCGGCAACAGTGTTGCTAGAAACCGAAGGCGGCGCGCGGGCGATGGCGGTGATGGATGGTCCGGTAGATGCCGACCTTGGCAACGCGGTCGTTCACGTCACCCCGGGCGAGAAACGGCATATTGCGGCACTAATTGGATAATCTAGGGTTCATCCTTTGATAGTTATGCTATGCGGCCGTTGGAACCGGAGAAAATCGATGCACATTCTCAAATTGGCCCTCTTTGCCTTTCCTTTGACACTGGTCGCTGCGTGCGGACAAGTGGACAGCACGCCAAAGCCGCTGACCGAGAAACAGAGCGCAGTCTTGATGAAAGAACTGAACGGCAAGGTCGCGGGCGCGCCGGTAAATTGTATCAGCGACTTTAACGCCACCAACACCATCCGCGTCAGCGACAATATCCTGCTCTACCGCGTATCAGGCCGCTTGGTGTACCAAAACAACTTACGATCCGCCTGCAGCGGACTGGCGCGGGACAATGACATCATCGTGTCCGAACAATTTGGTAGCCAGAAATGCAAAGGCGACATCATCCGCTTGGTGGACCGGACCAGCGGCATGAGCGGGGGCGTGTGCAGCCTTGGTGCGTTTGTGCCTTATCGTAGCGAGAAGGCCGCAGACTAGGTGCACTTTCTGCGATGAGCGGTTCTTGTTCGGGGACAATGGTTGCGCACTTGCGACTTCGCCTCTGGGCTGGCAAAGGGGCGCTTCTAACCGCAGTTGAAAGCAAGATAATCCATGTCCGAGATGATCCGTGTCACCCTTCCCGATGGCTCTGCCCGTGAAGTTGTGCGTGGCACTACCCCTGCGGATATTGCCGCTGCGATTGGTCCGGGTTTAGCCAAGGCAGCGATTGCAGCGCGCGTCGATGGCGAATTGCGCGATATCATGCGTCCGATTGAGGCGGATGCCGCACTGGCGTTGGTGACCAGCCGAGACGAGGTGGATGCGCTTGAACTCGCCCGACACGATTTCGCGCATATATTGGCAGAGGCGGTGCAGGCGCTGTTTCCCGGCACGCAAATCACCTTTGGCCCATCGACCGATGACGGTTTTTATTATGACGTCATGGCACCCGCCACACGCGGGCCGTTCACAATGGATGACCTGCCCGCGATTGAAGAACACATGCGCGCGATCATCCGCGCCGATAAGCCGCTGCGCCGTGAAGTCATGGCGCGTGACGCCTTGATTGCGAGTTGGCAGAATGCGGGCGAAAGTTTCAAGGCACAATGGGCGGCGGAATTGCCGGAGGGCGAGGAATTGTCCGTCTATTGGTCCGGCAATGACTGGATGGACATGTGCCGTGGTCCGCATCTGGCCTCAACGGGTAAGTTGGACCCTGCGGCGTTCAAGCTGACGCGGGTGGCGGGTGCCTATTGGCGCGGCGACCAGAATAATCCGCAATTAAGCCGGATTTACGGCACGGGCTGGCTGAATAAAAAGCAATTGGACGCGCATCTGCTCCGGTTGGAGGAGGCCGCCAAGCGCGACCATCGCCGTCTGGGCCAAGACATGGACTTATTCCATTTGCAGCAAGAGGCGCATGGATCGGTATTTTGGCATCCCAATGGCTATCTGATCTGGCGCGAGCTTGAGGCCTATATGCGCCGCGCGATTGACGGGGCGGGTTATAAAGAAGTCAAAACGCCGCAAGTCATGGACGCGCGGCAATGGGAGCAATCGGGACATTGGGGCAAATATCGCGCCAACATGTTCGTGATTCCTGACGAAGTGCCAAATGTCGACGACGAAGGCCCCGTGATTTCGGGCGATGCCGACTGGATGGCGCTGAAGCCCATGAACTGCCCCGCGCATGTTCTCATTTTCCGCCAAGGTATCAAGTCCTATCGCGACTTACCCTTACGCCTTTACGAAAATGGCTGCTGCCACCGTAATGAGCCGCATGGTGCGTTGCATGGCCTGATGCGCGTGCGTCAGTTTACGCAGGATGATGCGCACATCTTCTGCCGCGAAGACCAGATTGTCGAAGAGGTGCAGGCGTTCTGCGCGCTGGCCGACCGGGTCTATAAGGAATTTGGCTTTACCTATTCGATCAAGCTCGCTCTGCGTCCTGAACAACGCTTCGGTTCGGATTCGGATTGGGACAAGGCCGAAAACGAACTGCGCGATGCCGTGGTCCGCGCGGGCCTTGCTACGTCCGAATTTGGTTGGGAAGAACTGCCCGGCGAAGGTGCTTTCTACGCGCCAAAGCTGGAATGGCACCTCACCGACGCGATTGGCCGGACATGGCAGGTTGGCACGATTCAATCCGACCGCGTATTGCCCGAGCGTCTCGACGCAAGCTATGTTGGTGAGGATGGCGCACGCCACCGCCCGGTCATGCTGCACCGGGCGATTTTCGGCAGCTATGAACGCTTCATCGGCATCTTGATTGAACATTATGCTGGCCGCTTTCCTGTCTGGCTTGCGCCGGTGCAAGCCGTGGTCGCAACGATCACGTCGGAAGCCGATGGCTATGCGCATGACGTGACCGCGAAGTTGAAAGCCGCCGGTATTCGCGTTGACGCAGACACACGTAACGAGAAGATTAACTACAAGGTGCGCGAACATAGCGTTGCCAAGGTGCCGCATTTGTTGGTGGTCGGCATGCGTGAGGCAGAAGAGGGCAAGGTCGCAATCCGCAGCCTCGGTTCCGATGGCCAGCGTATCATGACGCTCGAAGAGGCGATTGCTATGCTCAAGCATGAAGCAACGCCGCCCGATTTGCGTTGAACCAATCGACGTTTCTCAAGGAGAATGTGATGAAAACACTATCATTGACGCTTGCAGCCGTATTTTTATTGGCAGCTTGCCAGCAACCTGCGGCGGACGAAAACGCCGGAACTCCAGCGGCTACAGCAGATGCGACCGCCAGCTACAATGCCGCACAAAAGGCCTATGCTGCGGCCAATGAAAAGATGCATTCCGGCATGGGCAACATCAATGCCGACGCCGATGTTGCGTTTATGCAAGGCATGATCCCGCACCATATGGGCGCGGTTGACATGGCGAAGGTTGCGCTGGCGCATGGCAAGGACCCCGAAGTGCGTGCGCTTGCGCAAAAGGTCATCGCGGCGCAAGAGGCCGAGATGAAGGATATGCAGGCGTGGCTCGACAAAAAGGGCGTGGTTGCAGAAAAGCCGCTGACCGCGGCTGACCATGCCGCGATGGGACACTGAACATTCAAGACCTGACTGGAATCGCGACCGCGCAACTATTGTTGTTGGCGGCCATGACCTTTGGTGCGGCCTATATTCGTGGGCTGACTGGCTTTGGCATGGCAATCATTCTTGTGCCCCTGTTCGGGTTGATTGTTAAGCCGGGTGAGGCGGTGGTTATTGCCATATTGCTTCAGGTGCTGATTGGGCCTGTTGGTTTTAAAGTCATTTACGCTGACGCCCACCGGCAAAGCGCGTTGATGATTGCCGCTTTTGCAATGTTGGCAACGCCACTTGGGATTTTGCTGTTGATGCATACCAGCCCAGATGTTGCGCGGTTGATGATCGCTGCGATCGCGATTGGGGCGTTTGTGCTTGTTTTATTGCCGCAACGTAGCGCGATTCGTCCTGGGCCAAAGGAGACGGCGCTTACGGGAATCGCCTCGGGCATATTGACCGGATTTGCCGCGATGCCGGGCCCGCCCGTCGTGCCCTTTTATCTGCGCCAGCCTATCCCGCCCAAGGAAGCGCGGGCATCGATGATGCTGGTGTTTTTCGCCACTGCGATTGCGGGCACGATATCCGCTTTTGTCCTTGGACTTGCGAACGCGCGTTTATTGTGGCTGTCGCTTTTGCTGTTCCCGTCAGTGCTTGCCGGCAACTGGCTTGGCGCAAAATCCTTTGGCAGAGTGCCGCCGACCTTGTGGCGCAGTTTTGTCGCTGGCGTTCTTGGCCTTGCCGGGCTTTCGGCGGTACTGCGGTTACTAAGTTAAGGCTTATTTCCCGAACTTGCGCTGCGTTTTGCCATAACGCATTTTGCGTGTGCCAGGTTGGCCTTCGGTGGCGCGGCCCTTGGGGGCAGCAACATGCTGCGGGTGCGGCAAGCCAAGTTCGCTTGCCTCCAGCGACCGGATTTCGTCGCGCAGGCGGCCAGCCTCTTCGAACTCCAGATCGGCGGCAGCCGCGCGCATCTTCTTTTCCAGATCATCAATATAGGCCCGTAAATTATGCCCGACGAGGTTGTTGGCACCGTCGGCGTCAATCTCGACAAGCACCGAATCGCGGCTGGCGGTGTCGGCAACGATATCGTGAATGTCGCGCTTGATCGTGGCTGGGGTGATTCCATGTTCGATATTGTACGCATGCTGCTTTTCACGGCGGCGGTCGGTTTCGCGGATGGCGCGCTCCATGCTGCCAGTCATTCGGTCGGCATATAGAATGACACGGCCCTCGACATTGCGCGCCGCGCGGCCGATCGTTTGGATTAATGACGTTTCGCTGCGCAGGAAACCTTCTTTGTCGGCATCCAATATCGCAACTAGCGCGCATTCGGGAATATCGAGACCCTCCCGCAGCAAGTTGATACCCACCAGCACATCATACACCCCGCGCCGCAAGTCGCGGATCAGTTCAATGCGCTCCAAAGTCTCAACGTCGCTGTGCATATATCGCACGCGCAGCCCGGCCTCATGCATGAACTCGGTCAGATCCTCCGCCATCCGTTTGGTCAGTGTGGTGACCAACGTGCGGAAACCCGCCTCTGCCGTTTTGCGGCATTCGTTTATGCAATCCTGCACTTGGTCTTCGACAGGTTTGATTTCGACCGGCGGGTCAATAAGTCCAGTTGGACGAATGATCTGTTCGGCAAATACGCCGCCAGATTGCTCCATTTCCCACCCGCCCGGCGTTGCCGAAACGCACACGGTTTGCGGGCGCATAATATCCCATTCGTTGAAACGCAGTGGCCGGTTGTCGATGCAAGACGGCAGGCGAAAACCATATTCGGCCAATGTCAGCTTGCGCCGATGGTCGCCCTTGGCCATTGCGCCGATTTGCGGCACCGTTTGGTGGCTTTCGTCAACGAACAAAAGCGCATTGTCGGGCAGATATTCAAACAAGGTTGGTGGCGGCTCACCCGGCAAGCGGCCCGTTAGAAAGCGCGAATAATTTTCTATGCCAGCACATGATCCGGTTGCGGCAATCATCTCAAGATCGAAATTGGTCCGCTCCTCCAACCGCTGCGCCTCCAGCAATTTGCCTTCGGAAACAAGCTCCTTCAACCGCTCAGTCAGCTCAAAGCGGATTGCTTCGCTGGCTTGCTTCATCGTTGGACCAGGGGTTACATAATGGCTGTTGGCGTAGACGCGAACGCTTTTCAACTTCGCGCCGGTATGGCCCGTCAGCGGGTCAAATTCCGAAATTTCCTCAATCTCGTCGCCAAAGAAACTGACGCGCCACGCGGTATCTTCATAATGCGATGGGAATATTTCGAGATTGTCGCCGCGCACGCGGAAATTACCACGGGCAAAGGCCATGTCGTTGCGCTTATATTGAAGCGCGACTAGCTTGCGGATCAATTCGCGCTGATCCACGCTCTCGCCCTTTTTCAGGTCGAAAATCATCGCCGAATATGTTTCGACAGAGCCGATGCCGTAAATGCAAGACACCGATGCGACGATGATCACGTCGTCGCGTTCCAGCAAGGACCGAGTCGCCGAATGGCGCATCCGGTCAATCGCCTCGTTTACGCTCGATTCCTTTTCAATATAGGTGTCGCTGCGCGGGACATAGGCCTCAGGCTGATAATAGTCATAATAAGAGACGAAATATTCCACCGCATTGTCGGGGAAGAAGCTTTTGAATTCGCCATAAAGCTGCGCCGCCAATATCTTGTTTGGCGCAAGGATAAGCGCCGGACGCTGCAATTTTTCAATGACTTGCGCTACGGTAAAGGTCTTACCTGATCCGGTGACGCCCAACAGAACCTGATTCTTTTCCCCCGTCAGTGCCGTATCGACAAGTTCGCGAATGGCGGTCGGCTGGTCGCCCGCTGGCGCATAATCCGACACGATCTTAAACGGCCTGCCCCCCTCCAACTTGGACGGGCGTTCCGGGCGGTGCGGGGTGAAGGTGCCAACCGTATCCGGTTCTTCCAGCCCACGGCGGATGATGAGCTCTGACATGTTCGCTATATGTGCTTTGCACGCAGCAAGGGCAAGAGGCGTGCGCAGGAATGCGTCCCGATGCCCTGAATTTACTTTCCGATACGCCAGATATTTGTTTTATCCGTCGTCATGATTAAGGAACGTAACTGCGTTGCGATCAACGCAGGCGCAACAGAGGTTTATCTTGGCGTTATGCGCGGCAAAAGTGAACGTTTTAGGCGATATGTATGAACCCACGACCTGGTGTGACTTTTCAACGGCATTTTTAATCGTTGTTGCCTTTTGAGGCAGGTGGCGACACTAATATGATAGAGATAAATGAGAGGATAGTTTGATGCAGAAATTCTTCCTGATGAGCGCAGCCGCACTGACGTTATCCGCCTGTGCGGACAAGGGGGCCGACACCAATGGCGACGGAAAAATCAGCGCCGCTGAAGCTACGGCCGAAATGGCAGTTGGTGGCACGATGGCAATGAAACCCGGCCTTTGGGAAGTAAAAATTGGTTTCGATAAAGTTGAAGCGCCCGATGCCTCCCCCGCAATGCAGGAAACCCTCAAGACGCAAATGGGTAAAGGCGTGACTCAGCGCAGTTGCCTGACGCAAGCGCAAGTCGACAAACCCGGTTTGGAGTTTTTTGGCGCGCCGCCAGAGGCCAATTGCACCTTTGATGCGCTCGACCGTTCTACTGACGGTGTGAAGATGGCTATGACCTGTAAACCAGCTGGCCCGATAATTGTGAAGAGCAAAATGGATGGCAAATTTAACGCTGAAACCTACACCATGCGCGTCGAACAGAACACCGACGGCACGCCGATGGGTGCAGTCAAGATGACCGGTAAGATCGAAGGAAAACGCGTCGGAGACTGCCCCGCATGAAAATGGTGATGACACAGGCGGTGTTGTCCGCAATGGCCCTGCTGGTGTTGGCGTCTTGCGCCGACAACAGCGCGGATAAAGACGGCAACGGCATCATCGACAGCCAAGAACGCGCGGCCGAAATGGACTATGATGCATTCATTCCGATGAAGGCCGGGCTTTGGGAAACCAAATTCGTTTTTGCGGACATCGATGTTCCAACGCTGGGTAAAGCCGAAAAGCAGCAGATCATGGACGAACTGGCGAACAGCGCCTCCAGCCAAAGCTGCCTGACCGATGCCGAAGCGCAAAAACCTGGTGCGGATTTCTTTGGCGGCGATGGCGCTGAAAAATGCGTTTACAAGGCCTTTGACGTTTCCGGACAAAATGTGCGTATGAAATTGTCTTGCGGCATGGATAGCATGGGCAGCGTGGACATGGAACTTGCCGGCGTCATGGGCGAAACCGAATTCAACTATGACAGCACATTAAATGTCCGCCTGCCGATGGTCGGAAAAGTTGCCATGCAGGGCCAGGCAAGGGGCAAATATATGGGTGCCTGCCCCGCGTCATGATTCATCTGCGCCGCTTAAGGGTGGTCTGCGCAACGCTTGTGGCAGTGATAGCTTCGGGGTGCGCAACGACTGGCGAGGCAGAAACGCTGTCTGGCCAAGCCAATATCCGGCCCGCAGTGGTTAAAGTCGATTTCACATCGGACAGCATCACCCCCGCGATAGTCGAGGGCGATGCTGGCGTTGCGGGGCGGGCCGTGACGATAGATGATCCGGCGCGGGTCGCGTCGATTTCAAAACTGGTCCTCGCCATTGGCGTTATGCGACTCGTGGAGCAAGGCAAGCTTGATCTCGACCGCGACGTGAATGACTATCTAGGTTGGCGGGTGCGCAATCCGGCCTTTCCGGATGCACCGATTACCTTGCGCGCGTTGTTATCGCATCAAAGCGGTTTGCGTGACTCTGTGGATTATATTGTGCCGCTTGATGGCAGTCTTGAGGCCGTGCTTGTCGACCCAAAGGCATGGGAACTGGACCATGTACCGGGCACGTATTTTTCTTATGCCAATATCAATTCGCCATTGATTGCGGCGGTGATGGAGGAGGCAACGGGCGAACAGTTTGATCGGCTGATGGCGCGGCTGGTGCTGACGCCGCTTGGGTTGGATGCCTGCTATAATTGGGGTGCAGGATGCAGCGCCGGACGGCGTGCGCAGGCGGTTAGTTTGCTGCGACCCAATAAAGACCTTGCCCGGGATGCCCCGATGACCGGACCTGATCCATGCGCGGTTTACCCCGCCAGCGACGGAAGCTGTGACGTTGACAAGCTCTATATGCTTGGTCGCAACGGGTCGGCGTTCAGCCCGCAGGGCGGCTTACGTATTTCGGCGCGCGATCTGGCAAAAATCGGTCAATTGCTGTTGCGTGATGGCGCACCTTTATTGTCGCCCAAAAGCTTTGCGCAGATGATTGGCCCCGTCTGGACCTTTGACGGCAAAAATGGCGATGACGATAAAGGCTATTTCTTGGCTTACGGCCTTGGCGTGCATTGGTTGACCGACAAGGCCGGCCATCGCTGGTTCGGCCATGTGGGAGAGGCGTATTCGCTGCGTGCGGGCTTTTGGATCAACCCTGCCGAACGCAGGGGCTTTTACCGCTATGTGACTATGGTAGATGAATTCTCCGCCGTTGGGCATTGCTTTGACCGGTGCCCATGATAGCGTAGACGATAGATAACGGAAAACTGAGATAACAGGAGGAAGTAAGATGATTAAGAGAGCTATTTTGGGCGCATTGTTGGCCAGCGCGTTGGTTGGAACGCCAGCAGTCGCGCAGCCAGATTACGCAGTCTCGATTAAGGCGGATTATGACAAGTCGCTGGCGAGCCTGTGGGACCATTTCCATCGCAACCCCGAATTGTCGTTCCGCGAATTTAAGACCGCCGCGCGTATGGCGCAGGAACTGCGCGCCGTGCCCGGCATGGTCGTGACCGAGAAAGTCGGCGGCACCGGCGTCGTTGGCATGTTGAAAAACGGTGATGGGCCAGTCGTTCTGGTACGCGCGGACATGGATGGCCTGCCTGTGCAAGAGCGCTCCGGTCTTGCCAATGCGTCGACGGTGAAACAGGTCGGGGTCGATGGCCTTGAAATGCCTGTAATGCACGCGTGCGGGCATGATGTGCATATCACCGCATTGGTGGGCACGGCGCGCCAGTTGGCGCGGATGAAGGATCGTTGGAAGGGGACCGTATTGTTCATCGTCCAGCCTGCCGAAGAACGCGTAGGCGGCGCAAAGGCGATGATAGCAGACGGGCTCTATACCCGTTTTCCAAAGCCGGATTATGCATTGGCTTTCCATGTCGCAGCAGAGCTTGAGACTGGTAAAATCTCGGCATCAGAAGGCATTCAATATTCGTCGGCGGACAGCGTTGATATTCGCGTTCCCGGCATTGCCACCCATGGCGCAGCGCCCCATTTGGGCCGCGACCCGGTCTATATTGCCTCGCAGATCGTTGTCGGTCTTCAATCGATCATCAGCCGCGAAAAGGGACCATTGGACCCCGGCGTGATTACCGTTGGCGCTTTCCATGCCGGAACAAAGCATAACATCATCTCGGAATATGCGGACTTGCAGGTAACGGTGCGTTCCAACAATCAGGCGGTGCGCGACCAGCTCATTGCCTCCATCGAGCGCGTTGCCAAGGGCATTGGCGCGGCACATGGCTTGCCCGCAGACAAGTTGCCGATTGTCACCGTGACGGAAAGCACGCCGGTCACGGTCAATGATGGCGCGCTTGCCCGCCGCTTGAACGGGGCTATTGCCGATGCCTTGGGTAAGGATGTGGTGGCACCATACCGTCAGACGGCAATGGGCGCGGAAGACTTCGCCTTCTTCGTGGATCAGAAACATGGCATTCCGGGCTATTATTTCGCGGTTGGCGGGACGAAGCCTGAATGGATCGCTGCCGCAAAGAATGGCGGATCGCCAGTAGCTGGCCACCATTCGCCTTTGTTCAAAATTGATCCGGAACCATCCGTACGGCTGGGGATTGAGGCAACGACCGCTGCGGTGCTCGATTTGCTTGGGCCAAGCAAAAACTAATCGCTGGCCAAGCAGAGTATTGGAAAAGCCATTATGGCGCGCAAAATTCGCGATCATTACGAAGCGGACGAAGTTTCGGCAGAGCCAGAATTACGCTGCTGGCTCTGCACGCGCCCAATGGGTGATGTGACCGAATGGCATCATCCCGTGCCGAAAAGCCGGGGTGGGAAGGAACGGCAACCGGTGCACCCGATCTGCCACCGGACCATCCACGCCAATTTCACCAACAGCGATCTCGAAAAGCGCTTCGCCACTGTCGACGCTTTATTGGCGCATGACGAAATCGGGCGGTTTGTCGACTGGATAGCCAACAAACCGCCCAACTTTAACGCACCGACCAAAGACCGGCGTTAATCAATGCTGCGCCTGTGATTGGCCGTCATCCTTTGTCTTCCAGAGGGAAAACAGAATGCCGCCGAGGATCAGCGCGAAGGTGACGACAAGGCTTAAGACAGGCGGGAACTTGTCGCCTTCCATCAGGAAGTCAGACACGAATATCTTTGAACCAATGAACACCAAAACCAGTGCCAGCGCGTATTTGAGATAGTGAAAGCGATGGACCATAGCTGCCAATGCGAAATACAAAGCGCGCAATCCCAAGATCGCCATGATGTTCGATGTGTAGACAATGAAGGTATCGGTCGTGATCGCAAAGATCGCTGGCACCGAGTCCACCGCAAACACCAAGTCGGCCAAGTTGATGACCACCAGCGCAAGGAACAAGGGCGTCGCTGCGCGGACCATCTTGCCGGTCTTCTCGTCCGGCACCTTGACGAAGAACTTCTCGTCATGAAGCTCTTTGGTCACGCGCATGTGCGTTGAGATATATTTGACCACCGGGTTTTTGGCGACGTCTATTTCCTGATCACCGGTGAACAGCATCTTGATACCGGTCGCAATAAGGAAGCCGGCAAAAATATACAGTGTCCAGCCATATTCCTGCACAATGGCCGCGCCCGCAGCGATCATGAGGCCGCGCAACACAATGACCGCGATAATGCCCCACAAAAGCGCGCGATATTGATATTTGCGCGGTATTGCAAAGAAGGTAAAAATCAGGCTGATGACAAAGACATTGTCAATCGACAGCGCCTTTTCGATGAAAAAGCCTGTATAATATTTCATGCCCATGTCGGCGCCTTTTTGGAACCAGACCCATAGGCCAAACAGCAGGGCAATGCTGATATAAAAAGCGGACAGCTTCAGGCTTTCGGCGATGCCCATTTCCTTGTCTTCCTTGTGCAAGATGCCAAGGTCAAAGGCTGTCAACGCCACAACAATGCTTAGAAAAGCGAGCCAAAACCAGACTGGTGTCCCCAACCAGTCCATTGTCAAAAATTCCATGAAATATTCCCTGTTTTACAGTATGCTATGCACCACTCGGACAAATATCCGCGTGGTGGCTAAGTTTCAAATACTAGATTTTGTTAAGACACAATGGCCGCCGCGACGATGCTTTGGCGTGGCCTTCAAGACGATCCTTGATGGCCAGCTTAAGCCGCTTCAGCCTTTGAACGCGAAAAATATCGGGCCAACGCCGGGTGCTTTCGGCGCGCAATTCGCGGTCAATCTTCTGGTGATATTGCATCAATCGAAATGACGAAAAAGTCATAGCGCATCCTCTTTGAACATAGTTTAAGTTCAATCGGATGTTCCGGGCATAGCTAAGCGTATTTCGGGGGTGTTTGAAGACCGCCTGACCAATGCACCGGAAACATCCGATGCGGCCGACATCACGTTCCTTCCGAAGAAGCGAAGCGCCAGAGGGGCCCGGTCCGCTTGAGCCTTCTGGAGTAAATCAGTCTGAATTGCAAGCCAGTTTTATGTGTGGCCACTCGGCTGGGCGAGTTAATCCCTCAACAGATCGTTGATTGCGGTCTTTGCACGGGTCTGCGCATCGACGCGTTTGACGATGACGGCACAGGACAAATTGGGTCCGGGGCTACCATCGGGCAAGGCCTTGCCGGGGATCGATCCTGGCACCACGACTGAGTAAGCGGGGACACGGCCAACGAATATCTCGCCTGTGGTACGATCAACAATTTTGCTGGTTGAACTGATGAACACGCCCATGGACAGCACGGCGCCTTCTTCGACGATCACGCCTTCGACAACCTCCGACCGCGCACCAATGAAGCAATTGTCTTCGATGATCACTGGCCCGGCCTGAAGTGGTTCCAAAACGCCGCCAATGCCAACGCCACCGGACAAATGCACATTCTTGCCGATTTGCGCGCAACTGCCGACGGTGGCCCATGTATCGACCATCGTCCCATCATCGACGCGGGCACCAATGTTGACAAAGCTGGGCATCAGGATGACGTTTTTGCCGACATAGCTGCCATGCCGGGCGACGGCCCCGGGCACGACGCGGAAACCGGCATTGCGGAAACGGTCAGCATCCCAACCGCCGAATTTCGACGGCACCTTGTCATAAGCAGGTGCACCGGACGCGCCACCATCGACCACAACATTGTCATTCAGGCGGAACGACAAAAGCACGGCTTTTTTTAACCACTGGTGGACCTGCCAACTGCCCGATAGCTTCTCAGCCACGCGGAACGACCCATCATCTAGGCCAGCCAAGGCCGTCTGCACCGCGTCGCGCACTTCGCCTTGGGTCGCGCTGGAAATGCTATCGCGTGCATCCCATGCAGCATTAATGATAGTGGCAAGTTGGTCAGTCATATCGTTCTTTCAATGGCGTGGAGTGAGGAAAGCCATGCGCTTACGTCGGCAATCTCATGATCAATGAACGGTTCTGTACCGCTGCTATCAGCTTCGATGTCGTGATTCACCCAAATAGTTGTCATGCCCAAAGCCTTGGCTGGACCAAGATTATGGGCCGAATCCTCGACAAAAAGGGCGCGGGTCGGATCGATATGTAGCTCAGTACACAGCCTGTCATAACTCGCAGATGCAGGCTTTGGCAGATGCTGCATCCGGTGAATGTCGAATATATCCTCAAACACGCCTTCAAGGCCGCGCGCGGTGAGAACCCGCTGCGCATAAGGGGCATCTGCGTTCGTGAAAATCAACTTGCGCCCCGGTAAAGCTTCGATCTGGCCGCGCAAATCGGCGGAAGGCTGTAATAGGGTCATGTCAACATCATGGACGAAATCAAGATAGCCATGCGGGTCGACCGCATGTTCGGCCATTAATCCACCCAGCGTGGTTCCATATTTCTTCCAATAAGCGTGACGAATTTGGTGCGCGGCGTCGGAATCGATGTTGAAAAACCGTTCAACATATAGCGCGATTCGGTCCCGAACTTGCGCCATAATATTCGCCTCTGGCCCATAAAGGGTAAGGTCTAGATCAAAAATCCAATTGTCGATATTACTGAAATGTACATGCATGCAGCCCCCTAGCCAGAAACACATCTTTACTCAACGGCGACGTTAAGATTAGCGAAAGCGAATCGGGCTTACGTAGAAATTCAATCGCTGAAAGTCGTATTTTTATGCATCAACCACGCATTGGTCGTAAAATTGCGATCGGCAGCTCCGTCATTCTCGCACTCGCGCTGTCTGCTTGCGGCGGAGGCCGGGTAGGTTCGACCCCCGTGCCGCCGCCCCCCACAGCGGACGTTCCACCAGCGCCTCCAGCAACACCGCCGCCTCCGCCGCCTCCGCCAACGATAAGTTTCGCAACCGCGGAATATCTCCGCTCAGATGGCCCGAATTTTCACCGGGCGATCACGGCCTATCAAGCGGGTGCCAGTGGTCGCGGTGTCACCGTTGGTGTCATTGATTCAGGGATTGACCCAAATAGCCACGAGTTTGCAGGTCGGATCCATGCGCAGTCGGGGGATGTAACGGGCGCGGATCGGCCGCTTGGCGACGACGATGGACACGGCACAAGCGTTTCGCGCGTTTTGGCTGCCGCCAAAGATGATCGCGACATTCACGGTATGGCGTTTGACGCCACAATATTGGCATTGCGGGCCGATCAAGCGGGAAGCTGCGCCCCGACGGCCCAGAGTGTGGACGAAGCCGGGTGTTCGTTCTTCGATTCTGCAATTACCGCTGGCGTTGACCGCGCCGTGGTCAATAACGCGCGCGTCATTAACATTTCGCTGGGTGGCGCGGGCGGCGCGAGTAGCGCGCTGCGCACTGCGATAGATCGTGCGACATCAGCTGGCGTTGTGGTGGTCGTATCAGCAGGAAATGAGGGCGATGAATTAGATCCCGCATTTGACCCGAATAGCCCAAGCCCCTTTGCACAATCCTTATTGGCCAATGGCAACGGGCTTGTCATCATTGCCACTGCTGTTGATGAAAATGGTACAATAACAAAATTCAGCAACAAGGCGGGTGTTGCGCAGAACGCGGTGTTGTCCGCTTTGGGCCAAGGCATTTGCTGCGAATATCGCAACGACACTATTTACCGCTTGGTTGCGAATGATGAGACCTCTGTGCGGGTGTTCAATGGCACGTCTTATTCAGCGCCACAGATCGCTGGTGCCGCAGTTTTGCTGGCGCAAGCCTTTCCGAACTTAACTGGGGCACAGATTGTGAACCTACTGCTGACATCGGCGCGTGACGCCGGGGAAGCTGGCACTGACGCGCTTTACGGGCACGGCATATTGGATATTGGTCGCGCCTTTGCGCCTGCGGGAACAACGTTGCTGGCCGGAACAAACACCGCCGTTGCGTTGAACGGAAATGGCGGGACAACATCAGCGGCCATGGGTGACGCCGCGTTGTCCCCGATGTCCGCACATGCGGTGGTGTTGGACAGCTATGGCCGTGCGTATGACATCAACATTGCCGAAGGGATAAGCGCAAGCGCGCCGCGCCCTCGGCTGGTGGCGGCTCTGGTGGATCAGGGACGATCCGTCAGCCTATCGCGCGGAACAACCGAACTCGCCTTTTCCATCAGCGCCAGCGACGCCAGAGGCGCGCGCCTTTCGCCCTTGCCTCTGTCAAATGGGCAGCAAAACCAAGCGCGTATTTTGGCGGGCCGCGTCAGTGCCGCCATTGCACGCGATACCCGGTTTAGCCTTGGCATCCGCCAAGCGGCGGCGGGCCAAGTCGCGGCAATGCAGGGCAACTCGGGGGCTGCATTTCTAACCGCGACCGATGCGCAGATGGACGGCGGGTTCGAACGTGCACCGGGTCAGTCATTTGCGTTGCGCCATCAACTTGGGCGCTTTGGCCTGACAGGCAGCGTTGAGGCAGGCCAGGCACGTGTGTTCGAACGCGGTGGCGCAGCGGTTTTGCGCAACCCAAATTACCGTTATCCTTATGCCTCTGTTGGCGTGTCGCTCGACCGTCAGATTGGCTCTGCTAAATTTGCTTTTGGTGCAAATTGGATGCGCGAAGACGAAACCGTGCTTGGCGCTCGGTTCGCCAACTTCATTGGCCAAAATGGCGCGCGCAGCTTGTTTGTCGACGGCAGGGGTGATGTTCCACTGATCGGCACATGGTCGCTGGGCGCAAGCTGGCGGCAGGGTTGGACTACTGCCAATGCTGGCGCGGCGTTAACGGCGGGAAGCGCGCTGCAAAGCAACGCCTTTTCGCTGGACCTGTCGGGCAGCAATATCTTGGCGCGTAATGACCGCATTGCGTTGCGCATTGCGCAGCCCTTGCGCGTCACACGCGGCGGGCTGGCGCTGTATCTGCCGGTGGCGTATGATTATGTAACGCTTGGAACGACATTTGCTGTCCGTCAGATTTCGCTGGCACCAAAGGGGCAGGAGATTGCCAGCGAGCTTATATGGGGCGTGCCGATATATGGCGGCCATTTCTCGTCAAATCTGTTCTGGCGGCAGGAACCGGGGCATTTTGAAAACGCGCCTGATGATGTCGGCTTTGCCCTGCGGCTGCAATTTGACTTTTAAACGGTAAAGCTTTCGCCGCAGCCGCAACTTCCCGTCGCATTGGGGTTGGTAAACACAAAGCCTGCGGCGAATTCATCCTCGACCCAATCCATGATTGAACCAACGAGATACAGCACGGAGCCGCCGTCGATATACAGCACCCCGCCCGGTGTTTCGATCTTTTCGTCGAACGCGACGGCCTCAGTCACATAATCGACCGAGTAAGCGAGACCTGAACAGCCACGGCGCGGGGTGGACAGCTTCACGCCAATTGCCCCTTCGGGGGCTTTGGACATCAGTTCGGCAATGCGCGCTTCGGATGCGGCGGTGAGCATAACTGCCGCAGGGCGCGCGCGTGTTTTTACATCAGTCATAACATTCCAAGCTCCAAACGCGCTTCATCAGTCATATTGGCTGGGCTCCATGCGGGTTCCCACACCAAATTCACTTCGGCGTCGCCGATACCGGGCACCGCGCCAACGCGCAGTTCAACTTCGCCGGGCATCGATTCTGCAACCGGGCAATTCGGCGTCGTCAGTGTCATCGAAACGACAGCATGGCCATCATTGATCTCGACATTGTAAATCAGGCCAAGGTCGTAAATATTCACCGGAATTTCGGGGTCATAAATTTCCTTGAGCGCCGCAATCACCGCTTCATACAAATCGCCATCAGGCTCGCTGTGCGCAGGCGTGGTCGGCTTTTGCGCAAGGAAGCCTTCAAGATAGTCCTTCTTGCGCT
>JBILLO010000094.1:0-7543 GCA_044376035.1 Sphingorhabdus sp. | reverse complement strand
ACAGAAAGGAAAAACCAGCCTCTTGACCCAAAACCCGCAACGCGGGATATAACAACCACCCGGGTCACTTCTCAGTGAAAATAACGGGTCACTTCTCAACGACAATCAACACTATAGAACGACCACGCGCCTAAGCCTATGCGCTCAATTTCGGATACTGTCGTTACTGACTGTGGCGTATTATGGAATTACGGTGAATTACAGTGACAGTGCACTAAATTACTCATAATCCCAAAAATGTGACATAATATCAATATATTGTCAACCCTTACCACCGCCTCTTTACGCAACCTCGCTTCACTCTGCGGCGCGCAGCAGCTTTGCCATTTCGGCGTCATCCCATTCGACGCCGCCTGCAATCCGCCAGACCTCTTTGCCTGCGCTGTCATATAATATGGTTGTGGGCAAAGCGATGGCGTTGTTGAATGCGGCCAATATGGCATTGTCGGCGTCGGTATAGGGCTCCAAATTCTGGACCTTAGTCTCCTTGAAAAAGGCCAAGACGGGCGCGCGGCCTTCAAGGTCTTGAGATACTGCAATGACCGCCATCCGGTCCTTTTCCAACTTTGCCAGCGCGTCCAAAGTCGGCATTTCGGCCTTACAGGGCGCACACCAAGTCGCCCAAATGTTCAGCAACAATGGCTTGCCTTCAAAATCTGCCAACGTCACATCCTGTCCGTCGGCGTCCGCAAACGGTGCGGTTGGTGCCTTTTGGCCCGCAAATGCGTAGCTGAGCGTCGCGCGCGCGCCATTTGCGCTTTCCAATAGGATATCGGCCTTGCCCGTGGCACCAGAGTTTGCGGGTAATGCGGGTTGCGCTTGCCCCTCGGCTGGGGTTTCTTTATCGCACCCGGTTAACACCAGAAGGATTAGGGCAATTACAAAGCGCATGTCGGATTCCAATAGCATGTGGGGCACAACATTGAACCCGCGCGGGGCTATTGGGGATCGTGAAATCCGCGTTCCTCAATCCCATTTCGGCGTCTTGTCAAAATCAGCTTCGCGAAACGGCGTGTCGTTGAACAGATAGGGGTAATAAAAGCGCCGCAGCCGTTCATGATAGAGGCGAATGCGATCCTGATAAGCAAGGCCTGCACGCATATCCGTTTTTGCCCAGCGATGGAGGAGCGTCTGAACGCCCACAGCAGGCAGGAGGACAGCTGAACGCGCCGTCCAGCTATCGCGTTTTTCTAGACCCGCACGATATGCCTTCGCTTGGCCGCCTGCGGCAAGGTCGCCTAAATGCTGGAAAGCGTAATACCATTTCCAATGGAACCCACTTTCGACAGGCTTGGCATTGCTCCATTCGGGGTGGGCTTTGAAAAAGGCCTGCATTGTCTCATCCTTTGGCCGGTCCCAACCGCCATGGATTTTCTCACGCTGCGCAAGCGTGAGTTCTACACCCTGACGCACCGGCACTGCCATGTTGATAGCGAGATGCGCCATAGCCGGAAGGATTAACGTGAGTAAGAGCCAGCTTACCGCCAATGTCGCGGCATTGGTAACGGAGCTCCAGCCCCGACTACCGATCCACAGGCAGAGCAGCGTCCAGAAGACAAGATACGCCGCGGAGACCAAAAAGTACATTGTGATTCCGTCAAAGCTAGCGCCCGAGACTATGGCACCAACTGCAAAGGGTAAGGCTAGCATCAGCCACAACGAACCAAGCCGCAGGACAATACGCCGTCGCCATAAACCGCGTTCGCTGCGTGCCATGGCAGCGAGCAGATTGAAACGGCCCGCCTCTCGTTCGCCCGATTTCAGATCGTGGAACAGGATGATGACGAACAACGGCGCGATATATGTCAGCACAAACGCCCAGTCGAACCGGCCGGGTAGCGCGAGTTCGGCATTGTAATTCTCGCTCTCATAAAGCTGTGCCTCTAATCCTAGTGCGCGCACGCGCAGGATATAAGGGACAACATCGCGTTGGCCGATGGCGGCAAAGGCGAGTGCGGATGGCGCGTCCCATGTCGCATGGAAAGTGTAATAAGCGGCATTTCCGGCATCGCCATCCTTGGACACCCATTTGGCGATAGCGGCGACATCGGCTGCCTGCTGTGGCTGTATACGCGCGATGACGTCCCGCTGACGTGACATCTCGTTCATGCCCGCCCAGACGCTGGCGATGGATAGCGCGGTCATCAGAAGCAAGGCAGGGAGGGCCAGTCGTTGACGCAGGAACAAGCGTGCCTCTTTGAGCCATAAGCCACTCATACCGCATTCCCCAATCGACGCGCGGCAAGGCGAAGGCCATATGCTAGTACCGCAAACCAGCCGAGCAGGACCAGCAAGCCGGGCAGAGCAGCGGTAAGCTTCTCTCCGGATGAGGCAGCACGATAGCTGAAGTCGGGTACTTCCTGCCAGTTCTTCGGATCAATCCTCACCCGGCGTGCGGCTTCCGGATCCTTGTTGCGATTTCCATCATCTTCATAAGTGATCGCATTGGCTTGAAGCGCGTTCAGTTGCTGTACGATCGCGAAGCGATAGGCTTCGGCTTGAGCGAGGAAACGGCGATGCCCTTCCAGATCGGTGCCCGATGCGGACATGGACAGGCGGCGCAATGCAATCGCGGGGCTTGCCAGCCCGGCCAGATCAGTAAGGCGGCTTTGCGCCTTGTAAGCTGCATATTCGCGGGCGGCATAATCATCGAACAATTTCGACCACAGCTTTTCGCCCTCTATCGCAAGCAGACCGCGATAATTGACAGGCAGGTCTTCGACTTTTTCCACCCCATATTGCTTCAGCGTCTTTGCCTTGAATTCGTTGAAATAGGGATCGTCGGGATTATGGCTATCGCCCATATTCCGCAGATCGTTGCCAATCGCGATATTGGTTTCCAATCGGGTCAGGGCCGGATTGGTCGCCAGTGCAATATCAGGCGCGACACGCGGCAACAGGATCACGGCAAAGGCCCAGAGGCCGATCAGCGCCATCAGTGCGGTGCGGGCGTGGCTGGACAGCGCCGATACAATGACGATCAGCACGACCCAGATGGCGAGATAGAGCATATATCCGCCCAACAGAAACAAGCTTGGTGCCAGCGGCGCACCTTCCACCACCAACAGCCAGCCGAGCGCCAACGCAGCGGGTGCCAGCATGAGCGCGGCGACCTTGGCTAGCCCCCAAGCCTTGCCCAGCACCAGAGTCCGTGCCGAAATGCCATGCGCAAACAATTGCCGTATCGTCCCCCGTTCGCGTTCGCGGGCAACCGCACCGAAGCCGATGAAGATCAGCATCAAAGGCGCGAGTGCTTGCAAGACGAAAGCCGGGGTCAGTTGACCGAAGCGAACGAGCAGTGAGCTTTGGCGGACATCGCCAAAGTTGGCGCTGTTTTGCCTATGGCCCTCAAGGAAGATCGTATTGCCCGTAAACGCGTCAACGCCCGGATCGAACGCGGCCAATACAGGCAGCGGGCGGAAAACGAAATGGCCATAATGTACCATGCGGTGTGGGTGGCGCGCAGGGGCACCATCAAACGCCGCATTGGCCTGTTGCTGGAAGCGGGCGCGAATGGCATCGCTGTTATCGCGGCTCGTGATTGATGTCAGCGCAGCGAGCACAGATAAAGCCAGCAGCATCAGAAGCCCGAGCATGGCAACGCGGTTACGGCGCAACAGACGCCATTCGTCGCTGGCAATCAACCGGATCGCGTTCATGCAGCGACGGCCTCGCCATAGCGGCGGTGAAGCGCCATCACATCATAGCCTTGGTCGCGGCTTACCTCTTCGACGATCCGGCCGGCATCGAGAAAGCCGATACGGTCTGCGCAATCCGCTGCACCCAGCAGGTCGTGCGTGACCATCAGGATAGCGGTGCCGCGCGCCTTCAATGTCGAAAGCAGTGCGTTGAAATCGGCAGTCGCCCTTGGATCAAGGCCGGACGTTGGTTCATCGAGCAGCAACACCGGCACTTGCCGCACGACGGCCAGCGCAATGGCCACCTTTTGCCGCATGCCTTTGGAAAAACCCGAAAGGTTTCGATTGCGCGCTTCGGCCTGAAGGCCCGCCGCATCAAAAGCCGCCTCTATCTCGTCACTGCCATGACTTTCTCCTGCCAGCGCGAGGAAATAATCGACATTCTCCCGCGCGGTCAGATGTTCATAGAGCGCAACATTCTCCGGCAAATAGGCGATCTTGTGTCGAGCGGCTTCGGCATCGGTCGCGGGATCAATGCCTGCGACCATAACCTGCCCGGCGCTGGGTTTCAGAAAGCCCAGCAGCGTTGCCAATGTTGTCGATTTGCCTGCACCATTGCCGCCCAGCAGCGCATAGATTTCACCTGCTTTGACCGCGAGCGAGAGGTCATTTAGGATGATCTTCCCACCGCGCTCAACCGAAAGACCGGCAATATCAACAAGGATCATCAGAATTTCACCCTTACTCCAACAGTTGCCGTGCGTGGATCGCCCGGACGAACCCACAGACGTGCAAAGCTATTAGTATAATAGGTTTGGTTGAAGAGGTTTTTGACATCACCGAACAATTCGACGCCTTCCGTTAGCTCGATATTTCCGAACAGACGTGCCAGAGTGTAGCTCGGCAGGAAGAAGGTCGTGGCTGTCTCCCCCAGTCGTTTGCTGACATGCTGAACGCCGACACCAAGGCGCAACTTGCGGTCACCCAGTGAAATATCTTTCGAGATTTGGGCATTCAGGCTGTGCTTGGGGATGTTGATCAGCGGATCGCCCTTGCGGATTTGCAGCGAGAAGTTGGGATCGAGCACATCCGCCCGCGCTTCGGCATCCAGATAGGTATAAGAGAATGCGACATTCACTGCGCCCGGCAATGTGCCAGCGAGGTCAATTTCCAGCCCTCGACTGCGCGCTGATGCGATCGGTAGCGAGAAGCCGGGATTGGCAAGATCGGCTGCCAGCACATTGTTCTTTTTCAGATGGAACAAGGCGACGGTTGCGTTCAGCCCGCCGTCAAAAAGTGACAGCTTGGTACCAACTTCAAACGACTTGCTCGTTTCAGGGGCAACGGCGTCCAGCGCAGGAGTGATCGCCTCGTTGGAGCGGACACCCGAACCATAAGCCGCGTAGAGAGAAACAGCATCGTTCGCTTCATAGACAATCCCGAATTGCGGACTGATCCGATCATCCTTGCGGGAGGCAACATTGTTAGCAACACGGTTGCGGATGACGAGGTCAAAGTCATCATAACGAAGGCCGAGGCGGACCTGCAGCTTTTCAGACAAAGTGATCTGGTCCTGAATATAGATACCAAAGCCTTTTGACTGGGTAAGTCGATTGGTAACCACAGCCGTCGGATTGGGTAGCGGCAGTTGTCCGTAAATAGGATTCAGTATGTCAATAATATAGCCACTTGCGAGTGTTTGACCTGCCGCTGTTCCGGGGCGAAAGCGAAGAAGTGTCTGGTCATTGTCAAATTCATCATAGTCGGCACCAATCAGGATGCGGTTGCGCAATCCGCCAACTTCAAAATCACCGGCTAGCTCGCCGCGGACGACAAAATGCTCGCCGTCATAGTTGGTCAGGCGGCGTTGGCGTGAGAGCGAACGGCCATCGCTCCCCAATCGCTGGCGCGATCCAACCAGCTCGGCGAAAGAGGCAAAGCCGCCAAATTCAGTTTCCCGATAGCTGGTACCCAGCAGCAAACTCCAATTATCGTCGAAGTCATGCGACAGTTGTAATTGATGGCCAGTCACGTCTGTTTCGACCGGGCCATCACCCGGTTCACCCAGAAAGCGGCCGCGGGGGATTACGCCGAGATTATTACCGATAGCTAGCACGCCGCGGTCAAAATCAGTTTCGGCACGCGTCAACTCCAGATCATAGCGGATCTGAGTGTTTTCGCCCAGCCGGAGCGCGACTTGTGGCAAGATGCCGAAGCGTTTGCTATCTACGGTATCACGGAAACTATCCGCTTTCTCGGAGAATCCGATCAGGCGTATGGCCAGATTGTCGCCAATCGGGAGATTGAAGTCGGCATCAAAACGCAAACGATCATAGCTACCATAGGAACCAGAGGCGCTGCCTTTGAATGCGTCAAACTGGGCCTGCTTCGTCACGATATTGACGGTGCCACCTGGTTCGCCACGACCAAACAGCGCCGCGCTTGGGCCCTTCAACACTTCAATCCGCTCGACACCTGCTACATCGCGCGACCCGCCAAAGCCGCGCCCGCCATTGAAGCCATTGACCAGATAGCCGCTGGGCAAATTCTCGTCGCCCGCAAAGCCACGCACTGCATAACTATCCCACAGGCCGCCAAAATTGTTCTGGCGGGTGACCGAGGCATTGAGATCAAGAGCATCGGTCAAGCGTAAAATGTTATTATTTTCCAGCGCCTCAGAGGTAATCACGCTAATCGCTTGCGGGACTTCTTTCGCTTCAAACTCGCCCTGATAGGCTTGGCGGATGCCGGTTACTGTAATCTCTGCGTCATCAGCTTCTTCAGCAAAGGCCGGAACGGCAGCAAGGCTGGAAATGCCTGCAAGCAAGAAGGCCAAAGTGCGCACGAAATTTTCTCCCTAGGTTTTTAAGCTGTGTGTATCATGTGATATAATATCATAACATTGTCAACCCCTCACCATCGCCTCGTGCGCCGGCCCACCAAATCCACACCAATTCGCAGATACGAGACGTTCCGCATTCACCGCGTCTTGACGCAACCTCGCTTCACTCTGCGGCGCGCAGCAGCTTTGCCATTTCGGCGTCATCCCATTCGACGCCGCCCGCAATCCGCCAGACTTCCTTGCCTGCGCTGTCATATAATATGGTTGTGGGCAAAGCGATGGCGTTGTTGAATGCGGCCAATATTGCGTTATCGGCGTCGGCATAGGGCACCAGATTCTGGACCCCTGTTTCCTTGAAAAAGGCCAAGACGGGCGCGCGGCCTTCAAGGTCTTGGGATACCGCAATGACCGCCATCCGGTCCTTTTCCAACTTTGCCAGCGCGTCCAAAGTCGGCATTTCGGCCTTACAGGGCGCACACCAAGTCGCCCAAATGTTCAGCAACAATGGCTTGCCTTCAAAATCTGCCAACGTCACATCCTGTCCGTCGGCGTCCGCAAACGGTGCGGTTGGTGCCTTTTGGCCCGCAAATGCGTAGCTGAGCGTCGCGCGCGCGCCATTTGCGCTTTCCAATAGGATATCGGCCTTGCCCGTGGCACCAGAGTTTGCGGGTAATGCGGGTTGCGCTTGCCCCTCGGCTGGGGTTTCTTTATCGCACCCGGTTAACACCAGAAGGATTAGGGCAATTACAAAGCGCATGTCGGATTCCAATAGCATGTGGGGCGGCCGGTTTGGCGAAGGCCCCGGCGCAATCATGCGCGAGATAAATGCCTCCATCCCATTCGACAAGCGTCTTTGGCAAGAGGATATCGCAGGCAGCAAAGCGCATGCCGATATGCTGGCCGCAAGCGGCATCATTTCGGAGGCGGACAATGCCGCGATCCAAAAGGGGCTCGACGCGGTCCATGCCGAATATCAAGCCAATGGGGTGCCGGTTGATCTGGCGCTTGAAGATATTCACATGGTCACTGAAACGCGCCTGCGGGAACTTATCGGCGAACCTGC
>JBILLO010000093.1:0-7573 GCA_044376035.1 Sphingorhabdus sp. | reverse complement strand
ATGTCAATGAAAAGGGCGGGTCGCTTGCCGTGCGCTGCACAAAGCGGTATCGCTCGCAACATGACAGTGCAATCAGGCAAGCCCGGATTCCCCGGAACGCACTTTCAGGTTGCGGGCCATGACTTGTACTTGGTGCATCAGCCGCAAGATAGACTCAACGCCGTTTTGCAGCTTATCGCGATTGCGCAAAAATCGATCCACATGTTTTTCTACATGTTTTGTCCCGATGAAACCGGCCGGGAAGTGCGCGACGCGCTGGTTGCTGCGGCGACACGCGGTGTGCACGTGCAATTGATTATAGACAGCTTTGGATCAACACAGGTGAGCAATCGATTTTTCGACGCTTTGCTTGACGCCGGTGGCAACTATCACAGTTTCAGCGCCCGCAAGGGCCTTGGTTACCTAATCCGCAATCACCAAAAGATGCTGATCATTGACGGCGCACATGCGCTTGTAGGAGGTTTCAATATCGCCGACCCCTATTTCGGGCGTGCAGGTGACGATAGCTGGGAAGATCTGGGCATAATCGTGTCCGGCCCGCAGGCGCAGCGGCTGAGCGATTATTTCGAGGATATGGCGCAGGCGTCGAACGGCGGCAATGTCAGGTTCCGCCATATCCGCAATATCATTCGACAATGGCGCCCCGGCATTGGTCAAGTGCAATGGCTGTTGGGCGGGCCAACCAACCGCATTTCGCCTTGGGCAATTACGTTCAAGCGATCATTGGATATGGGCAAGAGATTTGACATCGTTTCCGCCTATTTTTCGCCGTCCCAAACCATATTGCGACGCCTTGCCAAGACCGCAATGCGCAACAAAGGGTCGCGCCTCGTCATGGCCGGAAAAACCGATAATGGCGCAACGATTCCCGCTGCGCGTGGGCTTTACCGCTATTTGTTGCGGCGTAAGACTCGGATTTTCGAATATCAACCGCGCCCACTCCATATGAAGCTGATGGTCATTGATGACACGGTCTATATTGGTTCGCCCAATTTAGATGTCCGAAGCATGTTTATCAATCTGGAGATTATGGTGCGCATCAAGGACGCTGGCCTTGCGTTGCATATGCGCACCCTGATTGACGGGCTTGTCTCCCAATCGGAAGAGCAGACACGGATTTTGTTAAAGCGACGAGACACTATCTGGAGCCGGTTTTGGTCGGGCCTTGCCTATTTTTTAGTCAATTCGGTCGATTACACGATTGGCCAGCGGATCAAAATCGGGCTGATCCGCGACAGTTAGGGTCAGGACCTTAATCATTCTTTCCAGCCCCAGAACAGATGGCAAGGCAACACATTCCATAAGGCATAACCATTGTCGATCTTACGGAAATGCGGAGCCATGAAATCACGGGCACGGGCTCGGAATTGATAGACCAGAAATGCGCCGCCAGGCCGGATCGCCTTTGCTGTTTCCTCAGCGATCACAGGGCCAAGATTATTGGGGAGCGTCGAAAATGGCAGGCCGGAGAGAATATAGTCGGCATGTGCAAACCCGAAATTGTTAATGATTGCCTTCACATCCGCTGCCGAACCATGGACAGCGATGAAGCGGCTGTCGCGAAAAGTATGACGCAGATATGAAACAAAGTCTTCGTTAAGATCAATGACCAGCAACGTCGCGTCGGGGCGCATGCGGTCCAAAATGGGCTGACAGAATGTACCGATGCCCGGGCCATATTCCACGAACAATTTGGTGTTGTTCCAGTCGACCGGTGCAAGCATTTTTCTCACGGTGAAGGATGATGACGGGATGATTGACCCGACCATCACCGGATGTTTGATAAAGCCTTTGAAGAAAACAGCCCAAGGGCCAAAAAGGCGGCTTGCATGGCTTTTCATGCGGTTCAGCGCCGTTATTTTAGCCAAGCTTGAAGATATCATAAGATGGATCCGGGGGAAGTTATCACGAAACAGTCACATGCGTAAATTGATGCAGGACGTGCAACCGCGTTTAGCAACTAACTGTTCCACTTAGGGGCAGAACCACTGAAATTCACCTTCACGGCGTCAAAATGGCAAAGATATCGAAGTAAAATGGCCTCAAACCGCGAAGGTGGAATTAAGTGGTCCTGACCCGAGCTTGCATTGCAGATCAAATCAGTCTTATGCCGCAGCCATGGCAAAGCTAGACTGTAGCACTATCTCGGTTATATTTGTAGCACAGCGCACGGAGCTGGACGCCGATGGCTACGCAAGGGCTGCCGCGATGATGGATGAACTCGCCGCACGACAAAAGGGCTATCTTGGCGTGGATTCGGTGCGTGGTGCAGATGGCCTTGGTATAACCGTCAGCTATTGGACCGACGAGGCCAGTGCAAAAGCATGGCGCGATCATCCCGATCACACCGCAATTCGTGATGCTGGCCGGGACCGATGGTATTCGAATTACAGCCTGCATGTCGCGCAGGTGACGCGAAGTTATGATTGGAAAAAGCCATGAGCGCGGTCCCAGCTATCCCCAATAGCCGCGTTGTCGTGCTGTTCCTCGTCATGCTTGTCGCGGCGGCTGGCAATACCGCGATGCAGTCCGCCCTTCCCGCAATCGCCAGCGAATTGGATATGCCCGACGTGTGGGTCAGCTTAGCCTTTAGCTGGTCTGCGTTATTATGGGTTATCACTGCCCCCAAATGGGCGCGCCTGTCGGATCGCCGGGGCCGCAAGCAATTGATGAGTGTCGGCATCATCGGCTTTGTTGCCTCGATGGGCATGTGCGGGCTGGTGCTGTGGCTTGGGCTGGCCGGCCTGATTGGTCCAGTGGTTACTTTTATCCTATTTGCCTTGTTCCGAAGCCTCTATGGCGGATTTGGTTCAGCTGCCCCGCCTGCTGTTCAGGCCTACGTCGCCGCACGCACCGAACGCGCCGAGCGCACCAAGGCGCTATCGATGCTTGCATCATCTTTTGGCGTTGGCACCGTGATTGGCCCTGCCACTGCGCATTATTTTCTGTTCCCACCTTTCGGTTTGGCTGGACCGCTCATCATGTTTGCCGCCTTTGGTGTGGCCGTATTGATTGCGTTGCATGTTCAATTGCCCAATGACACCCCACGTTTTGAGGCGCGCGGCGCCGTTGCGACTTACCCGAATTCAGGATCTATGAATTCGCCGGATGATGAAGATGTCGATGGTGATGCCTTGGGGTCCGTGTTGCCCACCCACGAAATCCGCCTGCCATGGCGCGATAGCCGAATGGCATCCTGGCTGATTGCAGGTTTGATCGGTGGCCATGCACAGGCAATCATTTTGGGCGTGGTGGGTTTTCTGGTGCGCGACCGGCTGGGATTGCATGATCGTCCGTGGGAGGCTGTGCAAGCCAGCGGCTCGGTTATGCTCATTGGCGCAATGGCGACCTTGTTGGCACAATGGGGCCTTATCCCCATGCTGTCACTTGCCGCGAGAAGCTCCGTACTCTTGGGCGCGGTCCTCGCATTAGTGGGCACGATCTTGACAGGCATCAGCTATGATTTTTATGGCATTAGCACTGGCTTTGCGATTGCCTCGCTTGGTTTTGGGCTGTTCCGGCCGGGCTTTACGGCAGGTGCCTCTCTAGCAGTCCATCGGCATGAACAAGGCGACGTAGCGGGTAAGATCGCCTCGATCAACGGTGCGGCCTATATTTTCGCGCCTGCGGTTGGGGTTGCATTGTTCAATTATTGGGAACCTGCCACATTCATCCTGATTTCGGCGTCTTTGCTGTTCCTTATCATTTGGGGGCGGCGCGCATTATTGGTACCGGAAATCTAGCCCGTGGACTGCCTTCATCATTTCGGGTGCGTTAAGGGCGATACCGAATTGGGGCCAATACCGAATTTGCATAAAAAAAGGGCCGACCGAAGCCGACCCTGAAAAAGTCTTTAGGAGAGGATGCCTATAAGGCATTTCCCGGATGCCTAGGTTTCGTTTATTGTGCAAGTGCGAACAGTGCAATTACTGTTGCAAATGATGCAACTGCAATTTATAGGTTTATGGTGATTTTCGCGGCATTTGTTCGGTCGCGAAAGCAAAAATGTTTTGTTGCAGTGCGGCAAAATTAGGAGATGATATGCGCAGATTGCCCCCTTTACGCTCGCTGGAAGCCTTTTTGCGCGTCGCTAAGCTGGGTTCGGCAAAAGCTGCCGCGAGCGAACTCGCATTATCTCCGCCCGCGCTCAGCCGTCGTATCAAGGCACTGGAAGACTTCATCGGCAAGTCCCTGTTTGATCGCCGCGCACAAGCGATGGTCATTAATGCGGACGGCGAGGCACTTCTGGCGGCCGTTGAACCCGCGATGGACGCAATGGCAGAGGCGGTGGACGAGTTGGCCGGTCGCGGTGGAGAATATCGCCTGCGTCTGGGGCTCTTGCCCCTTTTTGGTTCGCAAAGACTGATTCCACGCTTGCCTGAACTGCGTAAGGCGTTCACAAAGCTGCATATCGATGTGGACACATCTGGCCATGCCGAAAATCTGCTGGGTGATGTTGTCGATGCAGCCATCATTATCTCAGCAGACGTCGACCCCAAGCTTTACAGTGTCCGCTTGGACCGCAATCTCGTTTATGCCATCGCCTCTGAAAAATGGGCGAAGGAGCATAAGGTCGAAAAGCCTGAGGACCTCGCAAAGTACACAGTCATGGTCCACAGTGACATGCCTATGATATTTGACGCATGGCGGCAGGCCATGGGGGTCCCCCGCCTAAAGCCATCTGCGATCGATAGCCTAGATAGCGGCGCATTGATGCTGGAGGCCGCCGCAAACGGTCTTGGCGTTGCTATCATGCACGGAAGCCACTTCTCCGACGCGCGCGACCCGCGCCTGACACGGCTTTTCAGTGCAGAAGTCGAGAGCCCCTACAGCTATTACTTTGTGTGCCGCCCCCGCGCGCTGAAGCAGAGAGCCGTGAAAATCTTTCACGACTGGTTGTTGAAGGCAGGCGTATAAATGCACACGTTCCCTTAACGCCTGTTCGTGACGTGAAACGCATTTTGGCCTTGCATGCCCGTTTAACGCTAATCTGATTTGCACTTCCGAGCTGGCAACCTTCGTCCTCAACCGATGGCGATGGAGCGAAGCACTTGACCCAGTCGGCAGCGGGCGTCATTGCAGGTTTATGACTCAAGACGTAGCCGATATGAATTTTGAAACTGCGCTGCGTGCGCTTGAAGACATCGTCCATAAGTTGGAAAGCGGTGAGGCTCCGCTCGATGAATCCATCGCCTTGTACGAACGCGGCAATGCGTTGCGGGCCTTGTGCCAACAGCGGCTTGATACGGCGAAGGCGCGTATTGAGGCCATTGTACAAGGGCCAGACGGATCGCCAACAGGTACCACAACATTCGATGCTGGATGAGCATTATGGCTGCGCACATATCATTGTTACAGGATTCCCTCGCGCAAATTGCAGCGGACATTGATCACGAATTTGACGCGCTTCTGACGCTACCCGGCGACGCGCGGGACCGCCTATATGCCGCCATGCGCCATGCCGCGATTGGCGGCGGCAAGCGCCTGCGTCCGTTGCTTGTGACCGCGACTGCGGCTCTGTTCCATGTGGACCGTGCGGTGGCTTTGCGCGTTGGCACGGCTGTCGAAGCCATTCATGCTTACTCTTTGGTGCATGACGACTTGCCCTGCATGGATAACGACGACATGCGGCGTGGCAAGCCGACAGTGCACCGCGCGTTTGATGACGCGACGGCGGTTCTGGCGGGCGATTCTCTCCATGCCTTGGCATTCGAGATACTGGCGAACCCGCAAACGCATGGCGACCCGTTCGTGCGCGGTGAGTTAGTATCTACCCTTGCATTGGCAAGCGGTCCGGAAGGCATGGCAGGTGGCCAAATGATGGACATCGAAGCCGAGAAATCTGCGTTCGATCTTCAAACCGTCATGCGCCTGCAAGCGCTTAAGACGGGCGCTCTGATTGCCGCCAGCGTCGAAATGGGCGCGATATTAGGACATATCCCGGCGGAAGGCCGAACGCATTTGCGGGGATATGCAAGGGACATTGGCCTTGCCTTTCAGATCGCCGATGACATCATGGATGTTGAAGGTGATCCTGAACTGGCCGGCAAAGCGCTGCAAAAAGACGCAGCAGCCAATAAAGGCACTTTTGTATCTCTCATGGGCCTTGAACGCGCCAAGCAGCAGGCGGAAATGCTTGTGCAGCAGGCCAATGACCATCTGTCGATTTATGGCGCTGAAGCCGATCTTTTGCGCGCCATTGCAAATTATATTACCGAAAGGGATCGCTAAATGACACACCGGATTGGCGTATATCCCGGCACATTTGACCCAATCACCTTGGGCCATATGGACATCATCCGGCGCGGCGCAAAATTGGTGGATGAATTGATCATCGGCGTAACCACGAACGCGGCCAAATCCCCGATGTTTTCCGATGATGAACGGATTGCAATGGTCGAGCGCGAAGTCGCCAGCATCGGTTCGGCGCATATTCGCGTTGTTGGGTTCAACTCATTGCTTATGGATTTTGCCGAAGCGCACGGGGCAAGCACCGTCATTCGGGGCATTCGCGGCGTCACGGATTTCGAATATGAATATCAACTCACGGGCATGAACCGCCAGTTAAATGATCGCGTCGAAACGCTGTTTTTAATGGCCGACGTGTCATTACAACCCATTGCCTCTCGGCTGGTGAAGGAAATTGCGATTTACGGCGGCGAAATCGGGAAGTTTGTGACCCCCGATATTCGCGCCGAAGTCATTGCGCGCGTGCAAAAGTTGGGCAAAAAAGGCGGTTAAGCGTTAAATCGGCTTGCGTCGCTTGCGTTCCGTAGGGTCAGGACCAAAGGCGGAAGACGTGCCATATACCCTGCCTTACGAAAATCAGAGCTGCGATAATTTCGGGCGATACCGCAATTGTCATCGGGGTACTAAGTTTACAAACATATACCCAAAACGCGGTATTTCTGTAAACTTACCGCAACTTTGCGACGTCGGTTTACCGGGTAGGAAAGCCGGGCTGGGGTTCAACAGGTTCAAAGAGCCGGTCGCGCAACAGATGCGGACGTGACGCACAGAATCTCAAAACAAATCCTACATTGCAAGCGAAAGCTCTTTCGGGGTTATCGCAGTTGTTACGGTAACTCTCACTCCTTCGTCATCCTGAACTTGTTTCAGGATCTTAATTCTCGGACGTTGAAAAAGTAAGACCCTGAAACAAGTTCAGGGTGACGGGTAAGGGGGGAGGAAAATGAGTCAACGCCTATTTCGGGGATGACGCAGATGTCATCGGGGTTCTAAGTTTACAAACATATATGCAAAACGCGGTATTTCTGTAAACTTACCGCAACTTTGCGAAGTTGGTTTGCCGGTCCGAAAGCCGGGGTTGGGTTCAACAGGTTCAAAGAGCCGGTCGCGCAATAGGTGCGGGAGTAGCTCGCAGAATCTCAAACCAAATCCTACATTGCAAGCGAAACCTTTTTCGGGGTTATCGCAGTTGTTACGGTAACTCTCACTCCTTCGTCATCCTGAACTTGTTTCAGGATCTTAATTCTGGTGCGTTGAAAATTAAGACCCTGAAACAAGTTCAGGGTGACGGGTAAGGGAAGATGGATCAACGCCTATTTCGGGG
>JBILLO010000092.1:0-7611 GCA_044376035.1 Sphingorhabdus sp. | reverse complement strand
TTCAGCATCCATCGTGCCACATAGACCGAAGTTTTCGGCTGATAAATGGACCCTGGAGCCGAAGGCGTGCTTGCACAAACAAGTTCAGGGTGACGGTTGCTGAAAACGCGTATTTGCCCATGCACATTCAGACACCAACTAGATCCTCTGCTTCGGACAGCATTTGTTCAAAGTAGGTCAACCACAATTCGCCAAATACTGCGGGAGGTTGGTCAGTGAGATTTTGACCCAGAAAGCCAGTAGGCAGGTTAAAAACCTTTCCGTCTTTGTTTGTGACGGGGATCAGTTGCGCACGATTAGGCTGCACAATCGCAACCAATGGTGTGCCATCAAGATTATGGCCTCTAAACTGAGTTATTTGCCCATTTATGATTTCTAGTTTGTCGAAGTACGTCCCATGACGGCTGCCCGGTATAGTAATGCTGCCTGCGACATCTTGAGCTATCGGTTCGATTCCATGTTCTTCAACGTTGCGGGCTTCGTGCATGTAGGAGAGAAATTCATCACCCTTCATTTCTACAACCTTCTTACCAAACCACGTTTTAGAGGCTTGGCTCTGCTTGGCACCTTCTCTCAAAATTTCGGGAACACATTTAGCCGCCTTAAGAAAAACCCCCCAAGCAACTTCAAATTCATCCCAATTTTGGGTTGATCTGACACGTAAAAGAGAGTTTCTCGCTTCTTCCAGTCTCTTTTTTGCTTTATCGATTGCCTGTTTTTTCATGGGCTGCTTTATGACCAAATCTACAGATGATGAACCTATTCCCCATTGGAAACAGAACCCCGTCGAGAGGCGGCGCTAAAAGCAATGTTTGCCACCCCTCACAAGCCGCGCAATGCTAGCAATAAGGCTGGCCACGAGTCTCGCAAAAAGTAGCCGACGGTAAGGTTACCCTCTGTTTTATATAAGGGCCAAACGCACCGGCCAGCCCAAAACTTGTGTGGCTTTGGATAATTAATCTTACTGGACAGGCTTTATCGCGCTGACTTAATCAGGTCGTTCTAAAGATCCAACGCAAGATAGGAGCAGATATGCCCGATGTCCGTGAAAATACTATGGCGCTGATAGAGCGCTATTATGCCGCGTTCAACGCTATGGACATTGACGCTGTATTGGACTGCCTAACCGACGATGTGGCGCATGATATCAATCAGGGTGCGCGCGAAACCGGCAAGGATGCGTTCCGCGCGTTTCTGGGGCGGATGGACCATGCCTATAGCGAACAGTTGCAGGACATCATTGTCATGACCAGCACGGACGGCACCCGCGCCGCAGCCGAATTCGTGGTGCATGGCGTGTATAAGGTCGCCGACGAAGGTTTCCCGCCTGCGCATGGACAAAGCTATGTTTTGCCGGCGGGCGGCTTTTTTGACATAGCTAATGGCAAGATTACGCGCGTGTCGGTCTATTATAATTTAACCGACTGGATCGCGCAGGTTTCATGACGATCCGCGTCCGCAGTTTGACAGAGCCGCACGCGCGCCACGCGGCGATTCCGGCGCTGTCCGATCTGCGGATACGCATTTTTCGAGCCTGGCCTTATCTGTACGACGGCACGGCGGATTATGAAGCGGTATATCTTGCGGAGTTTATCCGCGAACCCGGCGCTGTGCTGATCGTTGCGCAGGATGGTGATGCGGTGGTCGGTGCGGCAACCGCGTCCCCAATGGCCGGTCAGAAGCCAGAATTCCAGTTACCCTTGCGGGCCCACGGGATGGATGTCGCGCGGATATTCTATTTCGGGGAGTCGGTTTTGCGCCCCGATTATCAAGGACAGGGCATAGGCCATCAATTTTTCGACGCGCGTGAGGCGGCGGCGCGGGCCGCAGGCGCGGTTCAAGCCAGCTTTTGTGCCGTGATCCGTCGAGAGGATCATCCGATGCGCCCGGATTCGCCCCGCGACCTTGCTCCCTTTTGGCGGGCGCGTGGCTATGCACCAGTGGAGGGATTGACAACTATGCTGAACTGGCTGGACCTTGGCGATGCGGTCGAAAGCCCGCATCAGATGCAATTTTGGATGCGGGACCTGTGACCGCGCCCGTTCGCATTGCTGCTGCCCAATATCCCATCGGGCAACCGACGAGCTTCGTCGAATGGCAAGGCAAAGTCGCGGCTTGGGCGGCCGATGCGTTAGCGCAGCGCGCGCAGCTTTTGGTATATCCCGAATATGCGGCGATGGAACTGGCTGCGATAGACAAACCAACTGCCAGCGACCTGCACGCGTCCTTGCGCGCGGTGGTGGCGCTGGGGCCGCAGATTGATGCCCATTATACCGATCTGGCGCAAAAGTTTGGCGTCACAGTGCTTGGCGGAACACGCCCGCATGCTTTGGATGACGGACGGGTCGTCAACCGGGCAAGCTTATATCTACCTGACGGGCAGAGCGGACATCAGGACAAGATCATGATGACACGTTTTGAACGCGAATCCTGGGATATTAAGGGCGGGACAGACTTGCGCGTTTTCCGCACGCCTTTGGGCATGATGGGCATTTCGACCTGTTATGATGTCGAATTCCCGATGATCGCGCGGACGCAGGCCGCTGCGGGTGCGCAGGTCATCCTCTGCCCATCCTGCACCGACAGTCTGCAAGGCTATTACCGGGTCCGGATCGGCGCGCAGGCACGGGCATTGGAAAACCAGATTTTCGTGGTGCAAGCGCCAACGGTCGGCATGGCACCCTGGTCACCTGCGCTCGACGAAAATTACGGCGCAGCGGGTGTTTTCGTTCCCCCCGATGGCGATAGCCCGGATGATGGCGTGCTGGCCATAGGGGCAGAAGGGCGGGGCGCATGGGTCTTTGCCGATCTGGATCTGGCCCGCGTCCAACGATGGCGCAGCATTGGTGCGGTGCGCCCGTTCGCGCACTGGCCCGAACAATATCGCGGGGCAAAGGCCAATGATCTGCCTGTGGAAATAGTCCCGCTAGATTGAATAATTTTGATTATCTGCGACTGCGCACTGTGCTTGTGATCAATGGGGGGATAGGCCCCAGCCTGCGCTGGTGCGACGGGAATAAGAGAGCACGTTTCTCCCACAACGTCATGCTGAACTCGGTTCAGCATCCATCGTGCCACATAGACCGAAGTTTTTGGCTGATAAATGGACCCTGAACCAAGTTCAGGGTGACGGTTAGAGTGTCAGTGGGGGGTAACGGTTGGGGTGACGGTCGGGGGCGACGCAAGGGTGGGGCATGGAGGTCGCGGCGATATTCGGCGCGGCAGGCGGCGTGCGTGCTGCTCAAACAAAAAGGGCCGGAGGTTTCCCTCCAGCCCCTTTTTGTGCCTATTGCGAAGCGCGTTACGCGCCGGCGACGTCTGACAGATCGATCTTGAGGCCTGGGCCCATGGACGAGCTGATCGCCACGCGGCGGACATATTTGCCCTTTGATCCGCTTGGCTTGCTCTTGACGATCGCATCGACCAAAGCGTCGAAATTTTTGCGCAGGTCGGAATCGGAGAAGCTTTTCTTGCCGATGCCGCTGTGGATGATGCCTTGCTTTTCAACGCGGAATTCAACCTGACCGGCCTTTGCCGCCTTCACGGCTTCGGCAACGTCCATCGTAACCGTGCCAAGCTTTGGATTTGGCATCAGGCCCTTTGGACCCAAGGTCTTACCCAAGCGGCCAACGATGCCCATCATGTCCGGCGTTGCAATCACGCGGTCATAATCGAGATTGCCAGCCAGCATATCTTCCATCAGGTCTTCAGCGCCGACCTTGTCCGCACCCGCGGCGGTTGCCGCTGTTGCCTTGTCGCCACGTGCAAACACGGCAACCTTCATGTCCTTACCGGTGCCAGCAGGCAGGGAAACCATGCCGCGTACCATTTGGTCGGCATGACGGGGATCAACGCCCAGGTTCAACGCGACTTCAATCGTTTCGTCAAACTTGGCAGTCGCCAGTTCCTTGATGGTCTTCAACGCTTCATCAACGCCGTACAATTTGTCCGCATCGAGATGCGCGAGCGCCTTTGCTTTTTTGGTTAGCTTGGCCATGTTCTTAACCCTCCACGACTTCGAGACCCATGGCGATAGCCGAGCCTGCGATGATTTTTACGGCCGCGTCCATGTCGTTCGCGTTGAGGTCGGCCATTTTGATGGTCGCGACTTCTTCCAATTGTGCACGGGTAATTTTACCAGCCGACAATTTGCCTGGCTCTTTCGAACCGGCCTTCAAACCCAAAACCTTCTTGATCAAAAAGGTCGCAGGCGGTGCCTTCATGATGAAGGTGAAGCTCTTGTCGGAAAAAACGGTGATCTTGGTTGGAATCGGCGTGCCTTTTTCCATGTCGGCGGTCGCCGCATTGAACTGCTTACAGAATTCCATGATGTTCACGCCGCGCTGACCCAAAGCAGGGCCGATTGGCGGGGATGGTGTGGCCGAACCTGCAGCAACTTGCAGGCCGATATAGCCGTCAATTTTCTTTGCCATATATGGCGTCCTTTCATTCTTTCCCCGCCAAAGCGTCAGCGACGGCGGGTCAAATTAAGCGGTCAAACGGTCGTCCCCAAATTGCATTGGCGACTTACTCCCGCACGGGTTCTGCTGATTCTCATCAGGAGAGGGGGGCAAATAGTCTAAGTCGACACGTAAATCAACACGCTCGTCACCTTGGAGCGACGGGAATAAGAGAGCGCGTTTCTCCCAAACGTCATGCTGAACTCGTTTCAGCATCCATCGTGCCAGATAGACCGAAGGGTCGAGACGAGAAATGGACCCTGAAACAAGTTCAGGGTGACGTTTCTGGGGAGCGACGGATGGGGGGTGACGGTCGGCGGGACCGTCACTTCATCAATTCAACTTCTTCAAAGTCCAGCTCAACCGGTGTTGCGCGGCCGAAGATGCTGACGGATACCTTGACGCGGTTTTTGTCGAAGTCGAGTTCCTCGACCAAGCCGTTGAAGCTTGCAAATGGTCCGCCAAGCACCTTGACCTGATCGCCAATTTCATAGTCGACCGAAACGCGCTTCTTGGGCGCAGCTTCAAGTTCTTGCTTGGTGTTGAGGATGCGGGCGGCTTCGGCTTCGGTGATTGGCTGCGGCTTGTTACCCGCGCCCAAAAATCCAGTGACCTTTGGCGTGTTCTTGACCAAGTGATAGACGTCGTCGTTCATGTTCAGCTTTGCCAGAACATAGCCGGGGAAAAATTTGCGCTCGGCCTTAATCTTCTTACCGCGCCGCACTTCAGTGATCTGTTCGGTTGGAACCTCGATGGCTTCGACCAATTGCGTGAGGCCAATGCGCTCTGCCTCGGCCAGAATCTGGTCGCGGACCTTGTTTTCAAAGCCCGAATAAGCGTGAATGATATACCAGCGTGCCATAATATATTTCTATTCCCCAAAACTCTCTATAGGGTCTGCGCTTAGCCTTCGGCCAGCGCGAGCAATCCCTTTACGATTGCGGCAAACACCGCGTCGACGCCTAAAAAGAAGATGGCCAAGATGATCGTCATGATCAACACCATGATCGCGGTCTGCACGGTTTCCTGGCGCGAGGGCCATACGACCTTGCCGACTTCGGTCCGTACCTGACGGATGAATTCACCGGGGCTATTCTTTGCCATATCGTTTCTTCCTGTTCGATCCCGAGGATAGCCGCCAGCGCTCCGACCGGCGGGTCGAGAGCGATATAGGTTCCTATTTCGGAAAGACCAAGCTGTAGCGATGGATTCGCCGCAACGCAAGATGGCAAACAAAACTGGGCAAGGCCGATATGGCAAAGCGCGTTGGCCGCATAAGCGATGTTGAAGTGCCCTTGAATTATCGCAGGTTTTGGGTATCTCCTAAGGTTCAAACTTGCCAAGGAACCCCCCCACATGCCCTCCGGTCTTGCTGCGCTTCTCGATGATATTGCCACCATTGCCAAAGTTGCGGCGGCTTCGGTTGATGATGTTGCCGCCGCTGCGGGTAAGGCGGGCAGCAAGGCGGCGGGCGTTGTTATCGATGATACGGCGGTGACGCCGCAATATGTCACTGGCTTCACCCCTGACCGCGAATTGCCGATCATATGGCGCATTGCCAAGGGGTCGTTTTTTAACAAGCTGGTGATCATCTTGCCGGTCGCTTTGTTGCTAAGCCTGTTTCTGCCATCGGCGATCACCCCGATATTGATGCTGGGCGGCGCATATTTATGTTTTGAGGGCGCAGAGAAAGTGTGGGAAAAAATTGCCCCACATGAAGAAGTGAGCCTGGTCGAGGAGCTTGCGGAGCTGACCAGCACGGAGCATGAGGCCGCGATGGTCAAGGGCGCGGTCCGCACCGATTTCATCCTGTCCGCCGAAATCATGGCGATTGCCCTTAATGAAGTAAAAAGCCTTGCCGCGACATCGATATGGCTTGAGGCCGGGACATTGGCCTTTGTCGCCATCGTCATCACCATCGCGGTCTATGGCGTGGTTGGCCTGATCGTCAAAATGGACGATATCGGCCTGCATATGGCCGAACGCGACAACGCCGGTTCGCAAGCCATTGGCCGCGCGCTTGTCAAAGGCATGCCCAAATTGCTCGCCGCCTTGTCGACTATCGGCACTGCGGCAATGCTGTGGGTAGGCGGGCAGATCATCGTCCACGGCTTTGGCATCCACCCCGCAGAGTTTCTGGGCCTATATGAAGGCGCGTTGGCCTGGGTCGCCGATGCGGCGATGAGCGGCGTCGTCGGCCTTGCCATCGGCGCGGTGATTGTGTTGGTGTATCATCAGGTGACTAAGCGCAAGGCGGGTTGAGCCTAGCTTAAACCGTTGCGGCAGGCGCGCGACGATGGGCTGCGTTGATATTTTTATCACGCAAAGACGCGAAGGCGCGAAGGAAAGGGAAAGGACAATTTCCTTCTCTTCTTCTTTGCGGCTTTGTGTGATAAAAATATTGCCTGAGCGCGCCTTTGGTCCAGCGTTAAAGGAGTTTGATAGTCTGCTTGCGGGCGGAGATCCAATCGACAACCAGTCAGTTGCGTTATAAGAAATTTGACAAATGTGGTTTAAGATATCACATTAAGGTCTATATTTGCAAATCTTTCACATATTTTGTGTTTAATTTAGATATCAACCTATGTCAGGACGTATCATGCTGCTCCGTTTTTCCGTAAGCAACCATCTCTCCATCAAGGACACACAGGAACTTTCCTTCATTAAATCTTCGTTGAAGGGTCCTGAAGACGGTCTCCTGTCAACGCCGTCTTTGCCAAAGGAAAAGGTGCTGCCTGCTGCGATTATCTATGGTCCGAATGCATCGGGAAAAAGTAATCTATTAGACGCTTTGAATTTCATGCGACATTCAGTGTTGGCGTCGCAACGTCGATGGGCACCAGATGGAGGGGTGCCTCGGCAGCCGTTTCTGCTGAATAGCGGGTGCATAAACAGCCCAAGTCGGTTTGAAGTGGATTTCGACATTGAGGGCGTTCGTCACAGTTATGGTTTTGCATGCACTTCAACGGAATTTGTTGAGGAATGGCTTTATGCTGCTCCGGTGGGTCACCGACGCATGCTGTTTGAACGAAGTGGACCGAACCCCGATGACGTCAAATTTGGCGCGCACTTTAACGGACAAAAGCAAGCTATTGCTCAATTGATGCGGCCTAACAGCTTATTTCTCTCTGCGGCATTTCAGAACAATCAC
>JBILLO010000091.1:0-7739 GCA_044376035.1 Sphingorhabdus sp. | reverse complement strand
ATTTCTCACGCCACATCCACACTGCGACACCCGCCGCAATCACCGCCGTGAGCGCAACCAGTGCCCAGCGTTCGCCGTCACTATCCGCGGTCAGGAAACTCATCGAAACGCCGCGATTTTCGGCGTAGCGCAGATCGAAAAACGAAATGATGTGCATGACACCACGCTCTTTCAACTGCAGCGGCCCAAGCATCGCATATTTCACCATTTGATCGGCGATAAACACGAGGCTGGCAAGCATTATGCCCTGAAGGCGGAATTTGGGGTTGGGGTTCAAGCTCAATCCTCCCCGTTTACGGGGACGGGGACCACGCAAAGCGCGGTGGAGGGGGGTGTAAGTGCACGCATGCCCCCTCGTGTAAACTGCCAGCCCCCTCCGTCAACCCCGTGGGTTGCCACCTCCCCACAGGTGGGGAGGATTTGGGAAGGCTTACCCACCGAAGCTGCATCGTCACCCTGGAGCCGAAGGCGTGCAGAGCACAACTGTTTCAGGGTCTTAATATTCCTCCGCCCGACGTAAGATCCTGAAACAGGTTCAGCATGACGGACTTTAGCCGATCTTTGTGCCTTCGTGCCTTTGTGCGAGCCCATCATGGTTTTTGGTTCGCACAAAGGCACAAAGGCACGAAGAAGATCATTACCCACCAACAACATCCGTACAGCGACGGCACAATGCGCCATCGTCGACAACCTCGGGCAGATTCCGCCAACAACGACCGCATTTGTGAAATGCGGTCGGCCTCACCTTGACTTCAAAATCAGGAATGCTGTCTACTTTGAACGGACCGAACCACTCGCCCCATTGAAACTTTGCTTCATCTTCTGGCGAACATTCCGGAGCAATTATAAAAATTTCTGACATGTCAGCAAAAGAGAACGCTGCTCCGCCCACGACTTGGATTGCGGTATTTGCTCCGTTGCTTGAACCGATTAGCTTGTCTCTTCTAAGCTGTTCGAGCGCAAAATTGTTGGCATGTCTTGCGTCACGCCTAAATTCCCATTCTGTGTTTAATTGCGCATTTAACCATGACCCATCAACTTCGGGCCATTCCAAGAAATGCACTGAATCCGTTTCATCCGGAAAACGGGACTGCCAAACCTCTTCGGAGGTAAATACCAGCACCGGTGCAGTGTATCTTACTAACGCGTGGAACAATATGTCGAGAACCGTGCGGTACGCCATCCGCTTCGGATCCGAGATCGAATCGCAATAGAGGCTGTCTTTCCGAACATCGAAGAAAAACATCCCCAAATCATCGTTGCAAAACTCGGTCAGCAAACGGACGTAGGTATTAAAGTCAAAATCATTGACCGCCGCCTTCAACTTCGCGTCCATATCCGCGAGCAGATGGAGCATATAACGCTCCAGCTCGGGCATATCGGCGACCGCGACCTTTTCCGCGTCCGAAAAGCCGTCGAGCGCGCCGAGCAGATAGCGGAAGGTGTTGCGCAATTTACGATATTGGTCGGAAACGCCCTGCAGGATTTCCTTGCCGATCCGGTGATCTTCGGTGAAGTCCACAGTCAGCGCCCAGAGCCGCAAGATGTCCGCACCATTATCACGCATCAGGTCCAACGGGTTGATCGTATTGCCGAGCGACTTGGACATTTTCATGCCCTTTTGATCCATGGTAAAACCATGCGTTAGCACGGCATTATAGGGCGCACGGCCCCGAGTGCCGCAGCTTTGCAAAAGGCTTGATTGAAACCAGCCGCGATGCTGGTCGCTGCCTTCGAGATAGAGGTCCGCTGGCCATTGCAGGTCGGGCCAACGTCCGCTTTCGAGGACGAAAGCATGCGTGCAGCCTGAATCGAACCACACATCGAGAATGTCGGTAACACGCTCATAATCTGCAAGCGCATAGTCGCTGCCCAGATATGCCTGTGCGCGTTCGTCGCTCCAGCCATCGACGCCATTTTCGCGAATGCCCGCGATGATGCGTGCGTTCACGCCCACGTCGCAGAGATATTGTCCGGACTTGCGATCCACAAACAAGGTGATCGGCACACCCCATGCGCGTTGGCGGGAAAGCACCCAATCGGGGCGGCCTTCGACCATAGACGACAGTCGATTGCGGCCCTTTTCGGGGATGAAGCGGGTTGCGGCGATAGCGGCGGTGGCGGTTTCTCTCAAAGACCGAAGCCCTGAGCCTGTCGAAGGGCGGCTCTCGTCCGATACGCGTGCTTCGACAAGCTCAGCACTACGGTTTAGATCTAGCGGCTTATCCATCGGCACAAACCATTGCGGGGTGCAACGATAGATCACCTTCGCCTTCGACCGCCAGCTATGCGGATAGCTATGAGGGTAGGGCGCGGCGCTTAGCAGTGCACCTGCTGCTCGAAGAGCTGAGCAAATCGGACCTTCGGGAATATTGAGCTTATCAAGACCCTTTGGGCTATAGGGAACCACTGGTCCCTCACCGCCGAGCCAAGCCCAATCCGCACGATATTTGCCATCGGCTTCGACCGCGAAAACGGGGTCGATGCCGCTGGCCTTGCACAGGTCGAAATCATCCTCGCCATGATCGGGCGCCATATGGACAAGCCCGGTGCCGCTGTCGGTGGTGACGAAATCGCCGGGGAGCATGGGGCGCGGCTTGGCAAAGAAACCGCCGAGATGGTGCATCGGGTGGCGGACTATGGTTCCGGCTAGTTCGGAACCCTTATATCTACGAAATGTCTTGCTGAGTTCCGGTGGTGGGATCTGGTCCTGAATTACACCATCAATCTTCAGATAGCTGGCACGTAACCAAAAGTCCTGAAAGAGTTTTTCAGCGACCAAAACACGGCGATCACCTAAACCGAAAACAATATACTCAACATCTGGCCCATAAGCGATCGCCTGATTGACCGGGATCGTCCACGGCGTCGTTGTCCAGATGACAGCGAAAGCGCCCTTCAACTTCTCGATCGGCGACTCAACAATCTCAAACGCCACATCGATCTGCGTCGAGACAATATCCTCATACTCCACCTCGGCCTCGGCCAAGGCGGTCTTTTCGACCGGCGACCACATGACGGGCTTTGCACCGCGATAGAGCTGGCCGCTTTCGGCAAATTTCAACAGCTCCGAAACAATCGTTGCCTCGGCTTGGAAATCCATCGTCAGATAGGGATTGTCCCAATCGGCATTGATGCCCAGCCGCTTCAATTGTTCGCGCTGCGTATCGACCCAATGTTGTGCATAAGCGCGGCATTCGGCGCGAAACTCTTGCGCTGGCACTTCGTCCTTGTTCATCTTTTTCTTGCGATATTGCTCCTCAACCTTCCATTCAATGGGCAGGCCGTGACAATCCCAACCGGGGACATAAGGCGCGTCTTTGCCGAGAAGCGTCTGGGTGCGGACAACCATATCTTTCAAAATATGGTTCAGCGCATGGCCGATATGCATGTCGCCATTCGCATAAGGCGGGCCGTCATGCAGGATGAACTTTTTGCGCCCACGGCGGCGATTGCGCAATTCCGCGTAGAAATCCTGCTCTTGCCAGCGTGCGAGAATGCCCGGCTCCTTCTGCGGAAGGCCAGCCTTCATCGGAAAGTCGGTTTTGGGCAAGAAGACGCTGTCGCGATAGTCTTGTTTCGGTGAGTCAGCAGGTTCAGTCATATCGTGCGGGTGCCTAAAGGATATGGCGCTGCAAATAAAGCCTGTATCCTCCCCATCGACTTGCGATGGGGAGGTGGCGCGCTGAAACCTCTTGGAAGCGTGACGGAGGGGCGTTCAGTATTACAGGCCCCTCCACCCCTCGGCTAAAGCCGAGCGGTTCCCCTCCCCATCGCAAGTCGATGGGGAGGATTGGCATGGTCATCGCCGCAACGCTGGCCCGATGGCCGAAATGTCCTCAACCCAAATATACCCATTGTAGCTCGCAGGTATTTTGCCAAGATCACGGACATCGGAAAGTCCCTCGTTCGACTTGCCGCTTTCATGCGGTCCGACCACGATGATTTTCGCGCCGACGCTCTCCATGCGGGCGATCAGGCGGTTGGGCCAGCCCCACATTGGCCATTGATAATTGACAGGGATAACCAGCACGCCGTTGCGGCAGCTTTCGGGAACAATACCTGTCCAACCATACAGGACATAGTCCTTGGTGCAGGACGTTGCCTCGTTTTTCATGTTAAAGGCCCAGTTTTTGGGCGCGAGCTGTCGTATGCGGTCCACCGGGCGTTGCGCGCCGTAAAAGGCATCGCCAAGCTTTTCATAATCCCGGCCCGATGCTTTCAATATAGCGAACAACTGGTCCGCCTCATCGGGGTTTTTTGACTTGAAGTTGAACAGCAATGGCCGCGAAGGTAGAGCCGCAAGGGCCTCTTCAACCGTCGGAATTTGGCCGATGCCCTTGCCACGCAGCGGGAATGTCTTGCCGCCGTCGGCCGTATAGCCATAGCCAATGTCGAGCGCCTTTAGCTCCGCCAGCGTAAGGTCGCGGGTTTCGCCTTTGCCATTGGTGCGACAATCGACCGTCCAATCATGAAACAGAACCATTTTGCCGTCCTTGGTCGGCGCGACGTCAATTTCGACCATATCGCCCCCCAGCCCCGCCGCCATTTGGATCGAGGCAATCGTGTTTTCGAAAACTTCATGATCGGGAGGGCGGATGAACCGCGCAGTGCAGGTGTCACGGCCAAATGCAGCACGTTTGTCATAGAAATGATACACGCCGCGGTGCGCGATAAGTTTTGGCTTGCCCGCTGGCGTTGGCGCAAGCCAAGTTGCGTTGAGCAAGGTCAGGCCTAGGAGAATGACCACGACGACCGCCAAAGCTTGTTTTTTACGACGAGATAGATTCATGAAGGCTCTGCTCCAACGTCTTTGTCATTCCCACGAAAGCGAGAATCCATGGCCTAACGGCTGGACGATGGATAACCAATCAATCCGTTGATAACAAGATGCTTTTGGCCAATGCACAATCCTTTGCCATTTGCTGTGTCAACGCATCAAGGCTGTCAAACTTCGCTTCCCCGCGAATGAAGGCGTGGAATTCGATTTCGATATTTTGGCCATATAAATCTTCGGCAAAGTCGAAAAAATGTGGCTCAAGCAATTCTTTGGGCGGGTCAAAGGTTGGGCGGATGCCCAGATTTGCCGCGCCGTTTAGCACGCGACCATCGGGCAAACGGCCCTTTACCGCATAAATACCGTAACGCGGGCGCAGATAATGGCCCATGTCGATATTGGCGGTGGGAAAGCCCAGAAGGCGCCCGTTTTTGTCGCCATGTTGCACAATGCCTTGCACATTAAAGGGTCGCGTGAGCAAGGCTGTCGCGGTTGCGCAGTTGCCGTCTTGCAACGCAGTGCGGACGCGGCTTGACGAGATGATGCCTGCATGGTCGACCACTGGTCCCAAGGCCGTCGCGGCAAGATCATGCGCGTTACCAATATCGCGCAGCACATCGATATTGCCGCCACGCGCTTTGCCAAAGGTGAAGTCTTCGCCCGTGACAACAGCCGAAATCCCAAGCCGTTCAATGAGCAATTTGACGATAAAATCTTCGGCGCTGGTCGCCGCAAGTTCAGCATCAAAATCAAACACCAACATGGCGTCCGCGCCTGCATCTTCGAAAAGTCGCTGCCGTTGGTCGAGCGTCGTCAGCCGGAACCAAGGCGATTGCGGCGCGAAAAAGCGCACCGGATGCGGGTCAAAGGTGGCAATGATGGCTGGACGGCCTGCCGCCTTCGCCTGCGCGATGGCTTCACCGGCGACCGCCTGATGCCCCAGATGAAAGCCGTCAAAATTGCCCAAAGCGACAACAGCGCCGCGCAAGGCATCAGGCATGCGGTCTTTGGCGGAAAGGCGGGGGATCATCATATCGCGAAAAACCGCAGCCCTGAGCAGCAATCGTTTTGCGATTGCGTCCGTCGAAAGGTGGCTCTCGATCTTGCAACGCCCTTCGACTTTTCGCCGACGCTTCGCGTCGACGGCTCAGGGCTATTGTTTTGCTTATTGGTCATTTTGCAACATTCGCCATGGGCACCAAGCCAGCGCGGATAACGCGCAGCGCATTTTCGCCCATGACGGCGCGGATTTCTTGCGCCGTAAAGCCTTCGTCCATCAATGCTTGCGTCACCTGAACCAATTGCGCGGTATCAAACCGCACAGTGGTCGCTCCGTCATAGTCGGAGCCCAAAGCGACAAATTGAATGCCCACCAAATCGCGGACATGCTTCATCGCCTTGGCCGCCGCGCGCGGGTCGGTCGAGCACAGGGCGCCATCCCAATAGCCAATGCCAATGACGCCGCCGGTTTTGGCCACACCGCGCACTTCATCATCGGTCAGGTTGCGGTTGACCTTACATGTCGCCTGCACGCCGCCATGGCTGGAGACAACTGGCCGCGTGGCCATCGCCAGCACTTCTGCGACGCCCGTGTGCGACAAATGGGCGATGTCGATAATCATGCCCTTCGATTCCATCCGCCGGACAATATCGCGGCCAAAGGGGGTTAATCCCCCTTTTTTTAGGCCATGCATGGAACCCGCCAGTTCATTGTCAAAGAAATGGGTCAGGCCAGCCATGCGGAAACCAGCGTCATAGAGCCGGTCCAAATTGGCGGCCTTGCCCTCAAGATTCTGGAGACCTTCAATAGTGAGCATAGCGCCGACCGCGCGCTTATCCCTCTGCCGCGCGGATAGTAACGCATCCAACTGGCCTGCGGTATCGATCGCCTTGATCGCATTATCCGACGCACCAACCGCATCATCACGCTTTTGGGCATGATATAACGACCGCTCGACCAACGAATTCCAGGTCTTCAGTGGTTGCAACTGGGCAATGGTCAGCAAGGTGATATTGTCGGTCTTGTCACTATTGCCATCATAATTCTGGCCCTTCGGCGTCTTTGTGACCGACGAAAACAATTGCAGCGCGACATTGCCTTCTTGCAAACGCGGCAGATCCATATGACCGCGCGACGCACTGTCGTTTAGGTCGCGGTTCCACATCAACGTGTCGCTATGCAGATCAACGATGTTGAGCGTCTTGTGCAAGGCCTTGGCCTCGTCGCTGACCGCGATCAGCGGCTTGCCGTCGATCTGGTTCATTGACCCTTCGACATAGCCCGGTGCAAAGCCGAAAAAGCCCACAGCCGCCGCAGCAATCAATGTCGCCGGTATCCAGATTTTCTTACGCATAATTCCCCCTATGACCCCGACGTTTACGCCGCAGCCCGCCGCGATAACGTGACAAAATCATACGCAGGAGCGCCGCCTTGCGCGGCATGGCTCTCCCGCGCAATTTCTTGCCAGACCGACATGTCAAACGCCGCAACGCTCGCGTCACCATCGGGGCTGGCCGCGATTTCGGTAAGCTCAACGCGGTCCGCCAGCGGCAGGAACAGGCTGTAAATTTCGGCGCCACCAATGACGCAGACATGTGGTCCATTGGCGCGCTTCAATGCTTCCTCGACCGAATGTACAACTTCAGCGCCCTCTTCTTCCCAATCATGGTCACGAGTCAGCACGATATGGCGGCGGCCCTCCAGCAAGCCCGGCAGGCTGTCAAAGGTCTTGCGACCCATGATCATAGGCCGCCCCTTGGTAACTTGCTTGAAATGGCGCAGGTCAGCCGGGATATGCCATGGCATGCCGCCATCCTTCCCGATTGTGCCATTAAAGGCGCGGGCGAGGACAAGAACGATTTCGGGATGATTCATATCAAGCGTCTTGCCGACTTTTTCTTACCTATACAAGCGGGTGACGTGGCCTATTTTTCGGCCGGGTCGTGCTTCAGCCTTGCCATA
>JBILLO010000090.1:0-7765 GCA_044376035.1 Sphingorhabdus sp. | reverse complement strand
GACACGATGCTGCGTCCACCGTCTGCGCCGTTCAGCCCCGATGGCGGCATGCGTCTGGTGATAGGCAATTTGGGCCGTGCAACATTTAAGACCAGCGCAGTTGATCCTGCACGCTGGACCATAGAAGCGCCAGCCCGCGTGTTTCATGACCAGAATGACGCATTGGCGGCATTCAAGGCGGGCGAATTGGATCGCGATGTCATTATCGTTATCCGTTTCCAAGGGCCTGTGGCCAACGGCATGCCCGAATTGCACAAGCTGACTCCGCCCTTAAGTGTGTTGCAGGATAAGGGCTTTAATGTGGCGCTTGTGACCGATGGCCGCATGTCCGGCGCGTCGGGCAAAGTGCCTGCCGCGATCCATTTAAGTCCGGAAGGCGCGCGCGGCGGAGCTATCGCCAAGCTGCAGGATGGTGATATCATTCGGCTGTGCGCGAACACCGGAACATTGTCAGTTCTGGTCGACGCAGATATCTGGGCGGCCCGCGCGCCAGCCCCGACGCCAGCACGGCATATAGGCACGGGGCGTGAGCTGTTCGCGATGATGCAGGCAGGCGCGGATGAAGCGGAGAAAGGCGGGTCGGCCATGTTGGCGGTTGCTGGACTATGACTGCTATCGTCGCTGTGGATATCGGCGGGACCCATGCGCGCTTTGCAATTGCCGAAGTTCTGGACGGCCGCGTGCTTGCCTTGGGTGAGGCGGTGACACTGAAAACCGCTGAACATGCGAGTTTCCAGACGGCATGGCAGGAATTTGAACGGTTGAATGGTGCGCCACTTCCCCGCGCGGCGGCAATTGCGATTGCGGGGCCAGTGGACGCCGATGTCATCAACCTTACCAACAATCCGTGGGTCATCCGCCGTTCGATGGTGTGCGAGAAATTGGACGTCGATAGCTTTGTCATCATCAATGACTTCGGCGCGGTAGGCCATGCAGTTGCGCAGGCGGGTCCAGAGCATTTTCAGCATCTGACGGGGCCGGATCAGGACTTTGCTTCGGACGGCACGTTGAGCATTATAGGGCCGGGAACGGGTCTTGGCGTGGCGCATGTCTGGCGCAAGGGCAGTGCCTATCATGTGCAGGCGACTCAAGGCGGGCATATCGATTTTGCCCCGCTGGATGCGATTGAGGATGCTGTTTTGGCGCGGTTGCGGAAGCGTTACCGCCGGGTATCGATCGAACGCGTGGTGTCTGGACCGGGTCTTATCGACCTCTACGAAACGCTTGCTGCGATTGAGGGGCGTGCGGTCCAGCAATATGACGATAAGACTTTGTGGCAAATGGGCATGTCAGGCGCGGACAGCCTTGCCGCCGCAGCGGTGGACCGCTTCTGTCTAACGCTTGGCAGTGTGGCAGGCGACATCACGCTCGCGCAGGGCGGGTTTGCTGGCGTTGTGATCGCCGGCGGGCTTGGCTTACGGATGAAAGATAACCTCATCCGTTCGGGCTTTGCCGAACGGTTTTGTGCAAAGGGCCGCTTTGAAGGGTTGATGTCCGCCATCCCTGTAAAACTGATCACACATCCGCAACCCGGCCTTTTTGGCGCAGCGGCAGCGTATGCCGAGCAACATGTTTGAGGATCTCCACCCTATGGCCGCAATCGAAAAAATCATGCGCACCGCGCCCGTTATTCCGGTGCTGGTCATTGAAGATGCCGCGCATGCGCGTGGCATAGCGCAGGCGCTCGTTGCGGGAGGGCTTCGCGTGCTTGAGGTCACCTTGCGCACCGCTGCGGCCTTGGACGCGATTGCCGAGATGAAGAAGGTCCCCGGCGCGATTGTCGGCGCTGGCACTATCGTCGATGTGCCGGGTCTTGAATGTGCGATCGCTGCTGGCGCTGAGTTCATTGTATCGCCGGGACTCACCAACAATTTGGGAAAGGCAGCCATCGCCAAAGGCATACCGTTCTTGCCCGGCATCGCCAACGCAGGCGACATCATGCGTGGGTTGGATTTGGGACTGAGGCATTTCAAATTCTTCCCGGCGCAAGCTAATGGTGGCCTTCCAGCGCTTAAGGCGCTCATTGGTCCATTCGGCCAGTGCCAATTTTGCCCAACGGGTGGTATAAAACAGGACACAGCGGCAGAATGGTTGGCAATACCGGAAATTTTATGTGTTGGCGGCAGCTGGCTTGTTGGTAAAGGCGTTCCAGATGTTGCCGCGATTGAATCGGCAGCGCGTGCCGCATCGGCATTACGGAACTAACGGAGACGCAAGGCATATGGCCGAAGAAATCGAATGGTGGGATTTTGACGCTGCGGAAGATTTGATTGACGCGGTGGTCGGCGACGTCAGCTTCATCATCGAAAGCGCGTTGGATGCTCGGGGTCAGGCGCTGGTTGCATTCCCCGGCGGTTCAACGCCTAAACCGATTTTGGAAAAGCTTGCGCAAGCCAATATTCGTTGGAAGAATGTTACGATTATCCCAACCGATGACCGACTGGTGCCTGTGGACAATCCTTTGTCCAATGTGGCGATGATTGCCAAAATCTTCATTCCAAAGGGTGCGCGGGTGCTCCCAATCGCAAGTGATGCCGCCGACCATAAATTGGCGGGCAGCGCTGCGAATGCTCGGTTGGCGGACCTACACTGGCCGCCGGATTTGGTCTGGCTCGGCATGGGCACAGATGGTCATACAGCATCGATCTTCGCTGGTCCTGATTTGGAATTGGCGATGGACAGCGGCAAAGACGTGCGCGCTGTGGGCGTTGCGCCTGATCCGTTACCACCCGAAGCGCCCGTCAATCGGGTGACATTAACAGGGGCAGCCATCGGCACGGCGCGGACCGCGATTTTGGTAATCAACGGCGCCAAAAAGCGCGAAGTGCTTGAAGCAGCCATCGAACAGGGTGGCAAGTCGACTTATCCGATTGGCCGCGTGCTTGACAAGATTGTCGTGCCTGTCGACATTTACTGCCTTGATGACTGATTAGGTGCGGCGCAATTTGCCGGGGATTTGCTCTTACCTCCCTCAGCGGAAGGATCAGTCGTCGCGTGACACCCGTTCCTGACGTTCATGGCGTTCCTGCGCCTCCAACGTCATTGTGGCGATGGGCCGTGCGCGCAGGCGTGCCAGCGAAATAGGCTCGCCGGTCACTTGGCAGTAACCATATTCGCCCTCAGTGATCCGGCGCAAGGCTGCCTCGATTTTGCCGATAAGCTTACGTTGGCGGTCGCGGGTTCGAAGTTCGATACTCCAATCGGTCTCGCTCGAAGCGCGGTCGTTAAGATCTGGTTCACGCATGGGACCATCCTGAAGCTGGTTGAGCGTTCCCTGTGACTCCGCCAAGATGCCATTTTTCCAGTCAACGAGCTGCTTTTCAAAATATCTTAATTGCCGATCGTTCATAAATGGCTCTTCGTCGCCAGGTACATATGAATCGTCGAGGCCAAAGTCAGTGGCGCTTGTTTCGCTGGTCGTATCTTGCGGCTTGGCGCTCACGCCCATCGTAATTCTCCACCCCCGGGGCAGGCCCTTCGACACGAAGTAGTCTGCCTCCAATCCACTCTTGGCGGCGCTATAGACTCGGGCCAAATGCGGCACAAGCCAAATGTTACCTGTTGTCTTCAATTGCGCAAAAGCACTGGAAGCTGTTCAAACATGGGCCTGTTCGCGTTTTATGCACGGGCAATTTTGCGCTCACCGGCAAAGTTAGCTACGAAAGGTTGGTCGCTTGCTTGTGCGGGCCGTCGTTCCGCCAAGAAAGCGATGACAAGCCACATTGTGTTAGTGCCGCGCAAACGTCGCCAACTTTCCGTCGCCCTTTTTCATTGCGAAACCGACACGTGCGGGGCATAGCCTGCTGCCATGCATGACCTAAAATATATCCGTGAAAATCCAAAAGACTTTGATGCTGCATTGATGCGCCGGGGCGCTGAACCCGTTGCCGCGTTCATCCTTGCTTTGGACGAAAACCGGCGCGCAATCTTGACAGAGATGCAAAATGCACAGGCCCGCCGCAACGATGCTTCAAAATCCATCGGCGCAGCCATGGGCAAGGGCGATACCGCAACGGCGGAGGCGTTAAAGGCCGAAGTTGCCCAGTTGAAAGACATTCTGCCGCAGTTGGAAGAACGCGAACGTGCGGCGGGCATGGAACTCGACGCCTTGCTTGCAGGCTTACCCAATTTGCCGGCGGCTGACACCCCTGATGGCGCAGATGAGACCGAGAATGTCGAAATTGCCCGATGGGGCGAACCACGGGACTTTGATTTCGAGCCCCGCGACCATGCGGATATCGGCCCCGCCCTTGGCCTCGACTTTGAAACCGGTGTTGCCATTTCGGGCGCGCGGTTCACCTTCATGCGGGGGCAGATGGCGCGCTTAAACCGTGCGCTTGGGCAATTCATGCTCGACCATCAGACGGCGCAGCGCGGCTATACCGAGTGCGCTACGCCTTATTTAGTGCGGCAGGAATCTTTGTTTGGAACCGGACAGCTTCCTAAATTTGCCGAAGACAATTTTCAGACAACCGATGGCCGCTGGCTCATTCCCACGGCTGAAGTGTCGTTGACCAACAGCGTGCGGGAACAGATTTTGGACGAAAGCGCGCTGCCGATCCGGGTGACGGCGCTGACCCCATGTTTCCGCTCTGAAGCAGGCGCCGCAGGCCGCGATACCAAGGGCCTCATTCGTCAGCACCAATTTGAAAAGGTGGAGCTGGTTTCCATCGTCCGGCCCGAAGATAGCGCAGCAGAGCATGAACGCATGGTGGAAAGCGCCGAAGGCATATTGCAAGCGCTTGATTTACCATATCGAAAGATGCTGCTGTGTACAGGTGATATGGGCGCAAGCGCACAGCGTACCTATGATCTTGAGGTCTGGTTGCCGGGCCAAGGACTATACCGTGAAATCTCCAGCTGCTCGAACTGCGGTGATTGGCAGGCACGGCGGATGAACAGCCGTTACCGTTCAGCCGAAGGCAAGGGCAATGTCTTTGTCCACACTTTGAACGGGTCTGGCCTTGCGGTTGGCCGCACACTTGTTGCGGTGCTTGAAAATTATCAACAGGCCGATGGTAGCGTCACCATTCCGGCGGCTTTGCTGCCCTATATGGGCGGGCTTACAGAGTTAGAGGCGACCACCTGATGCGTATATTGTTGACCAATGATGATGGCGTGAATGCGCCAGGCCTTAAGGTGTTGGAGGCGATTGCCCGCACGATCAGCGATGATGTTTGGATCGTTGCGCCTGCGGAGGAAAACTCGGGCGCCGGTCATTCGCTTACCCTGACGAGGCCTGTGCGCATTCGCCAGCATGGGGATAAGCATTACTCGGTTGCAGGCACGCCGACAGATTCCGTCATGCTTGGCATTGGCGTGATCATGAAGGATGCAAAGCCTGACCTTATCCTGTCCGGCGTGAACCGTGGTGCCAATTTGGGTGATGACGTTACCTACTCCGGCACTGTGGCTGCCGCGATGGAAGGGTCGTTGGCGGGCATTCGTTCCATCGCTCTCAGCCAGGTTTACAGCAAGGAAGGCATGGCCGATGCTGTACCCTTTTCGGCGGCGGAGGCATGGGGTGAGCGCGTGCTTCGTCCGTTGCTCGATATGCCAGATACGCCGCGTACATTGATCAATATCAACTTTCCGCCTCTGCTGCCGCAGGACGTGAAGGGGATCAAAGTCGCACGTCAGGGTTTTCACGACTATAGCCGTGGTTCAATCGTCAAAGGCACAGACCCGCGCGGTTATGATTATTACTGGTTTGGCCTGCATGGCATGGTCCACACATCGGGACACGACACCGACCTTGAGGTTATCGAGGATGGTTATATTGCCGTGACGCCCCTGCAACTTGACCTGACGCATCATGAATCGTTAGCGACGTTGCAGCACAGATATGGTGGCTAGATACGCACCTTAATGCCCCAGCAATAGGAAAACCAAACCCATCGCGGCGTAGAAGACTAACCAATAGCCCGCATCAATGGCGAACAGGCGACCTGATTTGCGCGAAAACAGATAATTTGTGCCAATGGCGGGGATGATATAGCCAAGCGAAATGCCGACAGATATCATCAGCGTCGCGCGGGCATTTGTGTCAAAAAACGCGAGTAAATGGCCAAGGAAAACGGCCGATAGCACCGAGAAGGCAGAGGTCAGGCCATAGATTTTGAGCATATTGCCACCGCGCAGTTGTGCCTCAGTAAATCCATGCTCCGCCATCCACGCTTTGCCGAACAATGGCCCATACCATAAGCCACCAATCAAAAAGCCCGTCGCGGCAGCCGCCAGTATCGCCAACAGATTTGCGTTTGCCATCAATATCCCTTTCGTCATCCCGTGCGTTTATCATGCGCTTGTTCACTAGCCGTGACAAGCGCACCGAAACCCGCTATGCGGCCCATCATCATGGCAACAGTAATTAAAGCAGCGCCCAAGGTCGGCATGGTATCGCTTGGCTGCCCCAAGGCGCTGGTCGATAGCGAACGGATTCTCACCAAGCTGCGTGCGGACGGCTATGGCCTGTCGCCCGATTATGCCGGGGCTGATGTCGTGCTCGTCAATACGTGCGGTTTTCTCGACTCTGCAAAGGAAGAAAGCCTAGAGGCCATTGGCGAGGCTATCGCGGAAAATGGCCGTGTCATCGTGACAGGCTGCATGGGCAACGAAGCTGATGTCATACGCGCACGCTTTCCCGATGTGCTAGCGATCACGGGCGCGCATCAATATGAGGCTGTCGTATCGGCGGTCCATGAAGCGGCACCACCGACGCGTGGTGCATTTGTTGATCTTGTCCCTGAAGGCGGATTGAAGCTAACGCCGCGCCATTACAGCTATCTGAAAATTTCCGAAGGCTGCAACCACAGCTGCGCGTTCTGCATTATTCCGACCCTGCGCGGAAAGCTGGCAAGCCGCCGGATTGACGCTGTGCTGCGTGAGGCGGAGAAGCTTGTTTCTGCTGGCACCAAAGAGCTTCTGGTCATTTCGCAAGACACATCAGCTTATGGGGTGGATACGCGGCATGAACCGCGCGCGTGGAAGGGACGGCAGGTGCGTGCGCATATGACCGACCTTGCGCGCGAATTGGGCGGCTTGCGCACCAGCGATGGCATCGCGCCATGGGTCCGGCTGCATTATGTTTACCCTTATCCCCATGTGGATGATGTTATTCCGTTAATGGCTGAAGGATATTTGACGCCTTATCTCGACATCCCGTTCCAGCATGCAGCGCCCAATGTCCTCAAGGCCATGAAGCGGCCAGCGAATGAGGCAAAGGTGCTTGAACGCATCCGCAAATGGCGCACTATTGCCCCTGACATCGCAATACGTTCGAGTTTTGTCGTCGGCTTTCCCGGCGAAACCGAAGCCGACTTTGAATATCTGCTCGATTGGCTAGAGGAAGCGCAGCTAGATCGTGTCGGCGCGTTCCGCTTTGAACCGGTTGACGGCGCGCAGGCGAACAATCTGCCCAACCCACTGCCCGAAGCGGTCAAGGAAGAGCGGTTCCAGCGTATTATGGCGAAAACCGCCGCTATCAGCGCCGCCAAGCTTGCGGCAAAGGTCGGACGCAGCATTCCTGTCATCATCGATGAAATCGGCGACGTGGATGAAGACAACAGCATCGGTGCGACCGGACGGTCGCAGGCCGATGCGCCTGAGATCGACGGCCATGTCTATTTGCGCGATGTCGCACCAACCTTGAAGGCGGGTCATGTCGTGATGGTCAACATTGAAGATGCTGACGAACACGACTTGTTTGGCGTGGTTGCCTGATTATTTGCGCTTTGGCGGTAGGGGAAAGAAGCCTGATGTTCGG
>JBILLO010000089.1:0-7944 GCA_044376035.1 Sphingorhabdus sp. | reverse complement strand
AAATGAGTCAAGTCCAGAAAAAGCGATTAGTTCTTCGCTTGATCCACCAATTTATTCTTTGCAATCCATGGCATCATCGCGCGCAGCTTTGCGCCCGTTTCCTCAATGGGGTGCGCCGCAGCGGCCTTGCGAGCGGCCTTCAGCTCTGGCTGGCCAGCGCGGTTATCGAGTACGAAATTCTTGACGAAACGACCCGATTGAATATCCGCGAGAACGCGCTTCATTTCCGCCTTGGTTTCGTCGGTGATGATCCGGGGACCTGTGGTGATGTCGCCATATTCTGCGGTGTTCGAAATCGAATAGCGCATGTTGGCAATGCCGCCTTCATATAGAAGGTCGACGATCAGCTTGGTTTCATGCAAGCATTCGAAATACGCCATTTCTGGTGCATAGCCCGCCTCGGTCAATGTTTCGAACCCGGCCTGGATAAGGTGCGTGATACCGCCGCACAACACGGCCTGTTCGCCGAACAAATCGGTTTCGCATTCTTCGCGGAAGTTGGTTTCGATAATACCGCTGCGTCCGCCGCCGACGCCGCTGGCATACGCAAGCGCGATGTCATGGGCATTGCCGCTTGAGTCTTGCGCAACCGCGATCAGGCACGGCACGCCGCCACCCTTTTGATATTCGCTGCGCACGGTGTGGCCGGGGCCCTTGGGTGCGATCATGATAACGTCAATGTCCGCGCGCGGTTCAATGAGGCCGAAATGGATATTAAGACCATGGGCAAAGGCCAAAGCCGCGCCTGGCTTCATATGGGCATGCAGATCATCGGCGTAAATTGCGGCCTGATGTTCATCTGGCGCCAACACCATGAGGATATCCGCCCAAGACGCAGCGTCCGCATTCGCCAAAACCTTGAACCCAGCAGCTTCCGCCTTTTTGGCCGTTGCCGATCCGGCGCGCAGGGCGATAGCGACATCCGCAACGCCGCTGTCGCGTAAGTTTTGTGCGTGGGCATGGCCCTGGCTACCATAGCCTATAATCGCGACCTTTTTGTCTTTGATAAGGCCCAAGTCGCAATCTGCGTCATAATATACTTTCATTCTTCCGTCCTTCTTCGTTGCCGTCACCCTGAACGTGCTTCACGGTCTTACTTTCAACGGCGTATTTTCAAAATCCTGAAACACAGCTTTTGCTGTTCAAACACATTCAGGATGACGATATGGCAGTTAACTGACCCCGGCCCCCCGCATAAGGCCAACAATACCGGTCCGGCCAACCTCGACCAGTCCGACTTCACGCATCAACGTTACAAAAGTGTCGATCTTTTCAGGGCCACCCGTGATTTCGAATATGAAGCTGCTGACGGTCGCGTCAATCACGCGCGCGCGGTAAATATCGGCGAGGCGCATGGCCTCAACACGTTGATCGCCCGCGCCGCTGACTTTGACCAATGCTAGTTCCCGCTCCACATGCGGCCCCGCCTCGGTGAGGTCAGTAACTTTGTGGACGGGGATTAAGCGTTCACATTGCGCGATGATCTGGTCAATCACGGGCGGCGGGCCTTTGGTGACGATTGTTATCCGGCTTGTCGTATGGTCTTCGCTGATATCGGCCACGGTAAGGCTATCGATATTGTAGCCGCGCGACGTGAACATGCCAGCGATGCGGGCCAACGTGCCCGCCTCATTATCGACGGTGAGCGTCAGCACATGCCGTTCGGTCAGTTCTTGTTTGATATGCATTATACGAGCGCCTTTGCTTCGTCATCCATGGTGCCCGATACCTGATCTGCGTGCAGGATCATGTCCGTATGGGCTGCGCCCGATGGAATCATCGGGAAACAGTTTGCCGTTTTGTGCACACGGCAATCGAACATCACTGGCCCGTCATGCGCAAGCATCTCGGCAATGGCATCATCAAGCTTGGCGGGGTCAGCACAGCGAATGCCTTTCCAGCCATAAGCTTCGGCCAGCGCGACGAAATCAGGCAGACTGTCCGAATAGCTCTCGGAATAGCGGCTTTCATAGGTCAGCTCTTGCCATTGGCGCACCATGCCCATCCATTCATTGTTGAGGATGAAGACCTTCACCGGCAAGCGATACTGCGTGGCAGTTGCCAATTCCTGAATGTTCATCTGGATCGAAGCCTCACCAGCGATATCGATCACAAGCGCGTCTGGATGACCCATTTGCGCGCCAATTGCCGCAGGCAGGCCATAGCCCATGGTGCCAAGCCCACCGCTGGTCAGCCACTTGTTCGGCGCATCAAAGTGGAAATGCTGTGCCGCCCACATTTGATGCTGGCCAACTTCGGTCGTGATAATCGGGGCCTTGTCCTTGGTGGCTTCAAACAGGCGCTCAACCGCATATTGCGGCATGATTTCCTGCGTGCTGCCGGGGTAGCTGAGGCAATTAACGGCGCGCCAACCCTTGATGCGTGACCACCATTCGGTCAGCGGCTGTTTTTTGGTTTTCCGGCCTTTCCAGACATCGATCATCTGACGCATGGCCGTGCCAACGTCAGCAACGATCGGCAGGTCAACGCGCACGGTCTTGTTCATCGAACTGCGGTCGATATCGACATGGATTTTGACGCTGTCGGGTGAAAAGGCGTCCAAACGGCCCGTTACGCGGTCGTCAAAGCGCGCGCCGAGGCAGACCATGACATCGCATTGGTTCATGGCCAAATTGGCTTCATATGTGCCGTGCATGCCCAACATACCCAACCACGCGTCACCGGAGGCGGGATATGCGCCAAGGCCCATAAGGGTGGATGTGACCGGCGCTCCGGTCAATTCGGCCAGCTCACGCAGGGCTTCGCTGGCGGCAGGGCCCGAATTGATGATGCCGCCGCCTGTGTACAAAATCGGCGCCTTGGCGTTGGCAATCAATTCGACCGCGCGGTTAATTTCGGCATAGTCAGCTTCGCCAGCATAGGTAAAGCGTGATCGGGTCGGGCGCTTCACATCGGTTGCGGCCTTTGCGACCTGCACATTTTTTGGAATGTCGATGACAACTGGACCGGGGCGTCCTTTAGTGGCGATGGTAAAAGCCTCCCGCACGACCGTTGCGAGTTCGGCGGGGTCTTTCACCAAATAATTATGTTTTGAACAATGGCGCGTAATGCCAACGGTATCGGCCTCCTGAAAGGCATCGGAACCGATTAAATTGGTCGCTACCTGTCCTGTCAGGACGACCAAAGGGATGGAATCCATAAATGCATCGGCAATACCGGTAACGGCATTGGTGGCACCGGGGCCGGATGTGACAAGCACAACGCCGGGCTTACCCGTTGCGCGGGCATAACCCTCTGCCGCATGCGCTGCGCCCGCCTCATGCCGCACGAGGACATGTTTAATTTTCTTCTGCTGAAATAAAGCATCGTAAATGGGCAGAACTGCTCCACCTGGGTAACCGAAAATGGTGTCCACACCCTGTTCAATCAGGGTATCAATCAAAATTTCTGCGCCGGATTTTTCGGGCACTGGATAATCCTTATGTGTTAAGCCGCTGTCCTATGTTGCACTGCAATAGGGTAAGCAAGAGCGCGCTAGCTAATAATTATAAAATGACTTGTCAAATACAATCATTGAAACATTATTTCAAATTTATCCATATTTGAATCATTTATAATTGCGTTTGCACGCTGCCATTCTGCCGGAGCTTGGTTTCGGAACCATGTAAACTGCCGTTTTGCATATTGCCGCGTGGCGATTTGGCCAAGCTTGATTGCTTCCACTAGCGACATCGTGCCTGTAAGATAGGCCGAAATCTCGGGTACGCCGATGGCGCGCATAACAGGCGCATCCTGCGGCAAATTGCGGGCCAGCAACGCCTCCACTTCACCAATTGCCCCACGCTCCATCATCAGTTCAAAGCGTTTGTCGCAGCGATCATATAGCCAATCGCGCGGGGGTAAGAGCAGTAAAGGCCGCAAACATATGTCTGCGGATATTCCCCCGGTCTTGGTTGCGCGCCATGCCAATATGCTGCGTCCGGTGCTTTGCACGACCTCAAGGGCGCGGGTGATGCGGCTGACATCAGTGGGCGCTAAGGTTGCGGCAACGGACGCATCATATATTTGAAGCGCGGCATAAGCCTGATCCACCGGCATCGCACGTATCTCGGCGCGCAATTGCGGGTCGACCTCCGGGATGGGCGCAATGCCGTCAAGCAAGGTGCGGATATATAAGCCACTACCGCCAACCAATATCGGGGTCGCGCCTGCCGCATGGGCCTGTGCAATACTGTGCTTTGCATCCGTTGCCCAGCGCGCAGCAGAGCAGGGTGTCACGCCGTCGATATAACCAAATAGATGGTGCGGAACGCTGCGTTGTTCATCGGCTGTGGGCTGAGCGCTCAATATAGGCAGATCAGAATATACTTGCGCGCTGTCGGCGTTGATTATCTCGAAATTGCCGGATCGGGCCAGATTCAGCGCTAATGCCGTCTTGCCGCTTGCCGTCGGACCCGCAATAAGCGCGACCATATTGTGAGGATTCGATATGCCCATTTGCACTCTGATAGCAGCAGACAGTCTGGAAAGCGGCAACTTTTCCGAGGCGAAGGATCGATTGGCCGAAGCTGGCTGTATCCCCAATGCTTTTGACTGGCTGGCAGAGGGCAAAGCCGTAGACATATCGTTTGCAGGCGACTTAGCGGATGCGCGCGCGGCCCTGGCGGGGCTTGAGGATCGTTTCGATATTGCAGTACAGAATAAGGACAACCGCCGCAAAATGTTGTTGGTGTCCGATATGGACAGCACCATGATTACGGTCGAATGCATTGACGAGCTAGCCGATTATGCGGGCATTAAGCCGCAGATCGCTGCGATTACCGAACGGGCAATGGCAGGTGAGCTCGATTTTGCCGAGGCGTTAAAGGCGCGGGTCGCTCTGCTGGCGGGGCTGGACGAGAATGTCATTGCACAGTGCTTGCGCGAACGCGTGCAGCCAATGCCGGGGGCCGAAATCCTCGTGCGTACGATGACCGGATGGGGGGCACATGCGGTGCTCGTGTCGGGCGGGTTTACAAGCTTTACGGGTCCTGTGGCCGATATGCTGGGCTTTCATGACGTGCATGCTAATATTTTGGAGATTAAAGACGGGCGACTGACCGGCGCATTGGCGGGCGATATAGTCGATGCATCGACAAAGCGTGGGTTGCTGCACGCCGCTGCGCAAGCGCGCGGTGTTGCCTTGGAATCGGCGCTCGCGGTTGGTGATGGCGCAAATGACTTGCCGATGATCGCTGCGGCGGTGTCCGGCGGTGGCTTGGGTGTTGGCTATCATCCGCGCCCGCAATTGGCGCAAGCGGCGAACTTTTCTTTGCGGCACAATAATCTGACCGCGTTGCTGTTTGCACAAGGGATTAAGCCCCATGACTGGGCAGACTGAATGCATGAAATAAATTGAGCGTCGCTCGGTTGCTGTTATGCTGCGCCCGCTCACCCAGATTCAGGAGAAGAATATGCGCAAGTTACTGCCGATTTTCATCATTCCGGTCCTCGCCAGTTGCGCGACCCTGCAATCGGCAAAGACGGCTGAGGTGTCGGAAGTAGTGACGGCTGATCTTGCCCGTGCCGATGGCAGCTGGGCTGGCGTTGCGACCATATCGCAGCGGCGCGATGGCGTATTTTTGAGCCTGTCGGCGCAAGCACCTGCCGCCGGGACATATGGCATGCATCTGCATGCTGTTGGTAAATGCCAAGCACCCGACTTCACCAGCGCGGGGCCGCACTGGAACCCTGATATGAAGCAGCATGGCCGCGATAACCCGATGGGCGCGCATGATGGCGATTTGCCGAATGTGGATGCGGGCGCGGATCTTAAAATCACGCTTGAGTATAAGTTGACGGATATCACGCTGTCAGGGCCGACCGGCCTGTTGGATGCCGATGGCGGCGCGCTTGTCATTCACGAGAAAGCCGATGATTACAAAACCGACCCAAGCGGCAATAGTGGGAAGCGCATTATCTGCGGCGTGTTTAAATCCGGCAACCGGAGCTGATATCAAACCTTATCGGCGTCTTGCGGATTTGACCCATTTTGTCCTTTGCCGCCTTGCACTGAACAAAATGGCCTCAAACCGCGAAGGTGATATTTATGAGTCCACTAGGTAAGCTTTTCCGTTGAAGCAATGCAGGCGCAATGCTAGCGGCAGGAAGGGATCGCGGGTCGATCTCGGCCACAAGGAATAGCATGTCTGTAGATAAAGATACCGTGAATAAAATCGCACGGCTTTCGCGTATCGCGATTAGCGATGCTGAGGCTGATAAGATGGTCGGCGAGCTCAATGGCATTTTGGCCTGGGTGGAGCAATTGGGTGAGGTCGACGTCACCGGCGTTGAGCCGATGACGGCGGTTATCGCCAATAAGCTGCGCCTGCGCGACGACGCGGTGACCGATGGCGACGTGCGCGACAAAGTGCTCGCCAATGCGCCCGCCAAGGAAGGCAGCTTCTTTGGCGTGCCGAAGGTGATTGAGTGATGGGCACGCTAATTCTTTATACTGCCGTCACCCTGAACTCGTTTCAGGGTCCATCGTGCAGCACGCCCGGAGCCAGAATGAATAAATGGACCCTGAAACGAGTTCAGGGTGACGGAGTCGCGGAATGACCGAACTAACCAAATTGGGCGTCGCCGCGATCCGTGATGGCGTGACCTCCGGCGCATTTACGGCTGTTGAAGTCGCAACCGCTTTCAACGCCAATGTCGCTAACGCAAAAGCGCTCAACGCCTTCATCGTCGAAACGCCGGAAAAAGCTATCGAGGCCGCGCAGGCCGTTGATGCCGACCGTGCTGCTGGCAAGCCGCTTGGCAAAATGGCAGGCGTGCCGATTGGCATGAAGGATTTGTTCTGCACCCAAGGCGTGCAGACAACCGCCGCAAGCCATATCTTGGAAGGCTTTGTGCCGACCTATGAATCCACCGTCTCTGCGAATCTTTGGAAGGCTGGGGCAGGGATGCTCGGTAAGCTCAACATGGACCAGTTCGCCATGGGATCATCGAACGAGACCAGTTACTTCGGCAATGTGATTTCGCCGTGGCGGCGTTCTAAAATAGTGTCGACGGATGAAGCCAACTACGAAATAATCAAGTCACCCAAGAATGTAATTCGGACCGTGCTACCCGAAGGTAAGGCAAGGCTGGACTGGACCAACGCACTTGCACCCGGTGGCTCGTCCGGCGGATCGTCCTCGGCAATCGCCGCACGGCTTTGCCCCGCAGCGACCGGAACCGACACGGGCGGCTCGATTCGTCAGCCTGCTGCGTTCGTGGGCATTAGCGGCATTAAGCCGACTTATGGCCGCTGTTCGCGCTGGGGCGTTGTCGCCTTTGCCAGCTCCTTGGACCAAGCTGGCCCCATGGCGCGCGACGTGCGCGATTGCGCGATCATGTTGGAGGCGATGACGGGTTTTGACCCTAAGGATTCGACCTCGCTCGACTTGCCCGTGCCCGCATGGGAAGCTGGCCTGAACAGCGACCTGAAGGGCAAGCGTATCGGTATTCCACGCGAATATCGCCTCGACGGTATTGACGAAGATATCGCCAAAATGTGGGACAATGGCATCGCGTGGCTGAAGGACGCAGGCGCGGAAATCGTCGACATCAGCCTGCCGCACACCAAATATGCGCTGCCGGCCTATTACATTATTGCGCCCGCCGAAGCGTCGTCGAACCTGGCGCGCTATGACGGCGTGCGCTACGGCCTGCGCGATCTGCCCGAAGGCTCTGGCCTGCAAGACATGTATGCCGCAACCCGCGCCGCCGGTTTCGGCGAAGAAGTCCGCCGCCGCATCATGATCGGCACCTATGTGCTGAGCGCCGGTTTCTACGACGCTTATTACACACAAGCGCAAAAGGTCCGCGCCTTGATCGCGCGTGATTTTGACAATGCATGGGCAAGCTGCGACCTCATCCTCGCGCCAACCGCACCAAGCGCGGCGTTCGGCTTGGGAGAGAAAAGCAGCGACCCGTTGTCGATGTATTTGAACGACG
>JBILLO010000010.1:0-24602 GCA_044376035.1 Sphingorhabdus sp. | reverse complement strand
CACGCGCATAGACGAACTTGGGATCAGAACTGCCGATGATGTGCGCAAAGCTGGCGTGATGATTGGTGGGTTTTCCTCTGAAATGGCAGCGCGTGAGCGGCGGCTCAAGAAATTCATGTATCAAAAGCTCTATCATCACCCGATGCAGACTGCGGCGGCGGTGGAGGCAGCGAAGGTCGTGCGCGAACTATTTATGATCTATCGAAACGATGTTGGCCTACTGCCAGCCGAATGGCGCGAGAATCTGCCAGAGCAAGACCCGGCGCGCAGCCGCCATATCGGCGACTTTCTTGCTGGGATGACGGATCGTTACGCCACTGACCGGCACCGCGAACTTTGCGGGGTCGGGGCGTGAACCCGAAAATCGTCATTGCCGGTGGCTCGGGCTTGGTCGGAAAACAAGTGGCGGATTTACTGGCCCGCAACGGATTTGAGGTTCACTTGGTGTCGCGTCGACCCACTGTGCAATCAATGCCCAATGTGCATGAGCATGTCGCCCCAAGCGATGACTGGCCAGCGATTGTGGCGCGAATCAAGCCCGACGTCGCCATTTCATGCTTGGGAACCACGATACGCGCCGCTGGGTCGCAGGCCGGTTTCAAGGCTATCGACCACGCGCTGGTGCTTGCCTTTGCACAGGCCAGCCATACAGCCGGGACGCAGCATTTCATCACTGTCTCATCGGTCGGCGCGATGCCAGCGAGCAGCAATTTCTACCTGAGAACCAAAGCTGAGATGGAACAGGGGCTGTGCAACATTGGCTTTCAACGCCTTGATATCATGCGCCCGAGCCTGCTGACAGGTGGCAAGCGCGAGGCGAATCGTCCGGGCGAGGCATTGGGGATTTTATTGTCACCGTTCGTCGACAGGTTGATGGTTGGACCGATGCGGAAATATGCCTCCACGCCATCTCATTTGTTGGCGCAGGCCATCGCGGCGTTGGCAGATAAGTTCGAACATGGTGTTTTTATCCACGAAAATGATTCCATCCGCGCGCTCGCCGGTTGACTCTGCAATAGGCTAACGCCAATACGGCGGCGTCGCTGACGAAGCGGGAGAGCATCCCTTTAAGGGATCGCCGAAGGAGCAACCGCCCCGGAATCTCTCAGGCAAAAGGACCGCTTCGGCTTTTGCGACACTCTGGAAAGCGCTTATCTTGGCCGTTTGCTGAGATACGCCACCGAAGGTGTAACCTGCCATATGCGCCATTCATGGCGCATATTGTGGATAAAGCTCTCAGGTACCCGTGACAGAGGGGGCAGCAGACTTTGCGCCAACCGGCGTCGGTCGCTGCGACTCTTGAACGGACTGATATGCGCGAAGAAGACGAATTCGAACTTGAACCCATCGAAATATTGGAGCTGCCGCTCGATGCCTGGCATCGTGGCAAGGGCGCGCGCATGGTTGAATTTGCGGGCTACCACATGCCGATCCAATATGAAGGCATCATGGCCGAACATATCTGGACGCGCGAACATGCCGGGCTGTTCGATGTAAGCCATATGGGTCAGTTGATGCTGACCGGTGACGGTGTCGCCGAAGCGCTTGAAGCGCTCGTCCCCGGCGACATTTCTGCACTGAACGAGGGCAGGATGCGCTATTCGCTTTTGCTGGCCGAAGACGGCGGCGTGCTGGACGACATGATGATTACGGCGGCGCCAATGGGCCTGTATGTCGTCGTCAATGGCGCGGTGAAGTGGGATGATATGGGCTATTTGCGCGAATATCTGCCCGACGAAATCACCATAAACAATATGGAAGACCGCGCATTGTTGGCGCTGCAAGGACCTAAGGCGGTCGATGCGTTGAAACGTGTCGTGCCGGGCGTAGACGCGCTGTATTTCATGGAGGCGGGTTCATTCTTCTGGGGTCCCAAGACCGACCCTGAGCCGCTTTGGATCAGCCGTTCGGGCTATACGGGCGAGGATGGCTTTGAAATCTCTGTTCCGGCCACGCATGCACAAAAACTGGCAGACCAATTATGTGCGCAGCCAGAGGTAAAGCCGATTGGCCTTGGCGCACGCGATTCGTTGCGGCTGGAGGCTGGCTTGCCGCTCTACGGTCATGACATGAACCCCGAATTGGAGCCTGTCGAAGCCAACGCCGCCTTTGCTATCTCCAAACGCCGCCGGGCGCAAGGTGGCTTTGCCGGGTCACAGCGTATCCTAGAAGCGCTTACCAACGGCCCTGCACGCAGACTGGTCGGCCTTTCGGTCGACGGCAAAATGCCCGTCCGTGAAGGCGCACCGATTTTTGCAGGCGACACGCAAGTGGGTGTCATTACCTCTGGTGGCTTTGGCCCAAGCGTCGGCGCGCCCATTGCCATGGGCTATGTTGATGCTGGCCATAACGCGGTCGGCACCACGCTTGCAGCCGAAGTGCGCGGCAAGCGCGTGTCCATCACGGTCGCAAATCTCCCTTTCATCCCACATCATTATCATCGCAAAGGAGCGAACACATGACCCGTTATTTCACCGAAGATCATGAGTGGATCGACGTTGACGGCGACAGCGCAACTGTCGGCATCACGCAATATGCGCAAGGCCAATTGGGCGACATCGTCTTCGCTGAAGTTCCTGCGGCAGGCGCGACGTTAAAAAAAGGCGGCGATGCAGCGGTTGTGGAATCGGTGAAGGCCGCATCCGACGTTTATGCCCCAGTGAGCGGCACAGTCATCGACAGCAATGCAGCGCTTGAGAGCGACCCTGCGCTCGTCAACAGCGACCCCGAAGGCGAAGGCTGGTTCTTCAAGCTCACCTTAAGCGACAGCAGCGAACTCGATAGCCTCATGAACGCCGCCGCGTATCAGGCATTTGTTGACGGGCTTTAAGATAATCCGCTCGCGATGCGGGCTATGGAGATTGCCATGCGTTATTTACCGTTAACCCCATCTGACCGGCAAGCGATGCTTGGTGTCATCGGGGAAAAGTCGATTGACGATCTGTTTTGTGATGTTCCCGCCGAAGCGCGGCTGGACGGGCCTATCCGTGGCCTGCCTAATCACGCCAGCGAAATGGCAGTGGAGCGGCATTTTTCCGAACTTGCGCGCCAAAATATGACCGCGTCGCATCATCCGTTCTTCTTGGGCGCAGGCGCATATAAGCATCATGTGCCCGCCAGCGTGGATCACATCATCCAGCGCGGTGAGTTCCTGACGGCTTACACGCCCTATCAGCCCGAAATCGCACAGGGCACGTTACAAATGCTGTTTGAATTCCAGACTCAGGTTGCGCGATTGTTCGGCTGCGATGTCGCCAATGCGTCAATGTATGACGGCTCGACCGCCTGTTGGGAAGCGATCGGCATGGCTGGCCGCATTACCAAGCGGACAAAGGCACTGCTGTCGTCCGGGTTGCACCCGCATTATGTCAGCGTGGCCAAGACGATGGCGCAATATACGGGCGATACCTTGGACACCGCATTGCCGGAGCTTTCTGCCCAGACCGACAGCGCGCGTTTGCTCGCCGCTATCGACGGCGAGACAAGCTGCGTCGTTGTGCAATATCCTGATATATTGGGACGCATTGAAGATATGTCTGCCATCGCCGCTAAGGCGCATGCGCATGGGGCGTTGTTGATTGCGGTCGTGACTGAGCCCGTTGCCTTGGGCGCGATTAAAGCCCCCGGAGACATGGGCGCGGACATCGTTGTGGGTGAGGGGCAGTCGCTTGGCGTCGGCTTGCAATTTGGCGGGCCTTATGTTGGCCTATTCGCTTGCAAGGAAAAATTCGTCCGCCAAATGCCTGGACGCTTATGCGGTGAGACTGTGGATGCGCAAGGCAAGCGCGGCTTTGTCCTTACGCTGTCCACGCGTGAGCAGCATATCCGCCGTGAAAAGGCGACGTCAAATATCTGCACCAATTCAGGTCTTTGTGCGCTGGCCTTCAGTGTGCATCTAACCTTGTTGGGTGAAAAAGGATTGCGCGGATTAGCACAGTTGAACCACGCACTTGCGGTGCAAGCGGCGGATCGGCTGTCAAAAATTCCGGGTGTCGCATTGGTCAATGACAGTTTCTTCAACGAATTCACGTTGAAGCTACCAAAAGAAGCGCGACCCGTTGTGCGCGCGCTTGCCGACCGCAAGATACTTGGCGGGGTGTCGCTTGGGCGTCTTTACCCCAATGTAGACGCGCTTTCGAACGGCCTGCTTGTGGCCGTTACGGAGACCGCCACCAGCGCGGATGTCGAAACATTCGCCAATGCTTTGCAGGAGATTTTGGCATGAACAGCATCAACCAGAGCGGATGGAAGCCCGAAATGGGCGGTGTGGGCGAAAGCGTCCCTGCAACCTATACCGGCAACAAGGCATTGATGCTGGAAGAGGCATTGATTTTCGAGATTGGCACGGCCGGAACAACAGGCGTTGACCTCGCCGATACGCCGCAGGTCGCCACGCGCTTGGGCAATCTGGAACGGCACCGCGAGTTTGGCCTTCCCGGCCTGTCGGAACCGGAGACGGTGCGCCATTATACGCGCCTCAGCCGTCAGAATTACGCGATTGACCTCGGTTTCTTTCCGCTCGGTAGCTGCACGATGAAGCACAATCCGCGCTTGAATGAAAAAGTCGCGCGCATGGCGGGCTTTGCAGATGTCCATCCGTTGCAACCTGTCGAGACCGTTCAAGGCGCGCTTGGCGTTATTCAAGAACTGGCGCATTGGTTGGTGACGTTGACCGGCATGAAGTCCGTGGCCATGTCACCCAAGGCAGGCGCGCATGGTGAATTGTGTGGCATCCTTGCCATTCGTGCGGCGCTGACCGCGCGCGGCGACGCCCGTTCGGTGATCCTATGTCCCGAAAGCGCGCATGGCACCAATCCGGCGACGGCGGCCTTTGCAGGTTATGCGGTGGAGAATATTCCCGCGACATCGGAAGGCCGTGTTGATCTGACTGCGTTGAAGGCGCGGCTTGGTCCCGATGTTGCGGGCGTCATGATCACTAATCCCAACACCTGCGGCCTATTCGAACGGGATATGCGCGCAATTTCGGACGCGGTGCATGCGGCGGGTGGCTATGTCTATTGCGACGGCGCGAACTTCAACGCCATTGTCGGCCGCGTCCGTCCCGGCGATTTGGGAATCGATGCGATGCACATTAACCTGCACAAGACATTTTCGACCCCGCATGGCGGCGGTGGGCCGGGTTCTGGGCCGGTTGTCCTGTCTGAAGCATTGGCCCCTTATGCGCCGCTGCCTTTAGTCGACAAGGATGGGGATCATTATCGGTTGGTCGAAGAGGAAACGGCTGGCGAGTCCTGCGGGTCCAGCTTTGGCCGCATGACTGCCTTCCACGGACAAATGGGCATGTTCACCCGTGCGTTGGCTTACATCATGTCGCATGGCGCAGATGGCCTGCGCCAAGTGGCCGAGGATGCCGTGCTGAACGCCAACTATATCCTGCGCAGCTTGGAAGACGTTCTTGAAGCCCCCTTTGCCCATAGCGGCCCTTGCATGCATGAGGCATTGTTCAGCGATAATGGGCTGGCCGAAGGCTTCTCCACGCTCGACATCGCCAAGGGCCTGATTGATGAGGGCTATCACCCGATGACGGTTTACTTCCCGCTCGTGGTGCATGGCGCAATGCTGATCGAACCGACCGAGACCGAGAGCAAGGCAACGCTGGACCAGTTCATTGGCGCGCTGGGTCGCGTGGCGGAGCGGGCCAAGGTGGGTGACCCGTCGCTAAAGTCCGCGCCGCATCACGCGCCACGTCGCCGCCTGGATGAAACCCAAGCTGCGCGTAAGCCCGTGTTGGCCTGGCGCGAACCCGAACAGGCCGTTGCGGCAGAATGAGTGGACCGCAGCCATTCATCTTTGAAAGCGGCCCGGACGTAAAACGCCACGCGCCCGCGACGGAGCGCAACCGTGATGTGATTGCGGAAACATTGGCGCGCTTGCTTCCGGCAGAAGGCCTCGTGCTGGAAGTAGCAAGCGGGACCGGAGAACATGCTGTGCACTTTGCAAGGCTGTTCCCCGCGCTGACATGGCAGCCAAGCGACCCGGACCCAATCGCGCTTGCGTCCATCAACGCGTGGCGTGCGGATTCCAACGTGCCGAACATGCGGCCCGCGATGTTGCTCGATGCTTCTGCAGATTGGCCGATAATGCAGGCGGACGCGGTCGTCTGCATCAACATGACGCATATCAGCCCTTGGGCTGCCACCGTTGGTCTACTACGCAACGCCGCGCGTCTTTTGCCGCCGTCTGCCGTGCTTTTCATCTACGGACCCTACAACCAACGCGACGTCCCGCTGGCCCAAAGCAATGCCGCCTTTGATGCGTCGCTGCGGCAACAAAATGCCGAATGGGGCCTGCGCTATGTCGACGATATTGCAGAAGAAGCCTATAAATCAGGGCTCCACTTGGACTCAGTCATCGATATGCCCGCGAACAATCTATCGTTGATTTTCCGCGCTTAGGCGGCTGCAAATCACAATATTGACATGTCGTAATAATCTCTCAACACATTGCATCAGGCCTTTGCGAAAAAATGGCCAGCGCTAGGGGAGAATGATATGGCCGTTGCCAGCTACGACATAATGAACTTTGATGGTTTTTTAACGCACTGGGCGGCGGAAAGGCCGGAATGGCCCGCGCTTTTGCAAGATGACCGCCATTTCAATTATGGCGAGTTGGAGGAGCGCACCGCGAAGATCGTCGCGATGCTGCTTGGGTTAGGCCTGAAAAAGGGCGACCGGATTGCCTGGATCGGCAAAAACAGCGATCTATATTTTGCGTTGTTCTACGGCGCGGCGCGGATTGGTGTCGTGATGGTGCCCGTCGGCTGGCGTCTTGCGCCTGCGGAATGGGCTTATATCGCCAACGATACTGGCGCACGCATACTCTTTGCAGGGCAGGGGTTTGAGGCGGGTGTGCACGCTCTGGCCAGCGGGATAGCTGGTGTTGATCGGGTCATACCCGAAGAAGAAGCGCGCGATATGATTGACGCGACGGCGCGCACTGCATTTGCACCGGCTGGCCCTGATGACGCCGTGCTGCAACTCTACACCTCCGGCACGACGGGTAATCCCAAAGGCGCGGTGCTTTCCAACCGGAACCTGTTCGCACTGCGCAAAAATGCTGCCGAAGAGGGGAGTGCCTATAGTAAATGGGAGGATGATGAGGTCGTCCTGATCGCCATGCCCTGCGCGCATATTGGCGGAACCGGGCTTGGCATCATGGCCATAGCGTCAGGTCTACCAGCGCTCGTAGAAGCGGAGTTCTCGCCAGATTCCGTCTTTGATGCTATCGAAAAGGGCGGGGCAACGCGGCTTTTCATCGTCCCTGCCGCTTTGCAGATGATGGTCAACCACCCGCGTTGCCGCAGCGTAGATTATAGCCGTCTTAAATATATCCTCTATGGCGCAGCGCCCATTCCGCTTGAGCTGTTGCGCCAGTGCATGGATGTGTTCAGCGCCGAATTTATCCAGGTCTATGGTATGACAGAAACGACAGGCACGATCTGCATGTTGCCGCCCGAGGACCATGATCCCAATGGCAACACACGCATGCGTTCGGCTGGTAAGCCGCTTCCCGGCGTCGAATTGCGCGTGGTGGATGCTGCAGGGAACGATGTTCCGGTGGGCGAAGTGGGTGAGATTTGGACGCGGTCGTCCAACAATATGATTGGCTATTGGAACTTACCCGAAGCCACGAAAGGCACCGTTGCCGACGGTGGCTGGATTAAAACCGGTGATGCTGGATATCTGGATGCGGACGGATATATGTATATCCACGACCGCGTGAAAGACATGATCATCACTGGCGGTGAAAATGTCTATCCCGCTGAAGTCGAAAGCGCGATTTACGGACATCCCGATATATTGGAGGTCGCGGTGATTGGCGTGCCGGACGCCAAATGGGGTGAGGCGGTGAAGGCGGTATGTGTGCCCAAACCAGGCGCACAAATTGACCCCGAAAGCGTCATTGGATGGGCACGCGAACGCATTGCAGGCTTTAAGGTGCCACGTTCGGTTGACATCATTGCGGCGTTGCCGCGCAATGCGACGGGCAAAATCCTGCGCAAGGACCTTCGCGCGCCATATTGGGCTGGTTTTGAGCGGCAGGTAAACTGAAGCCGCTGAGAGTTGAAATCAGCGTCCCACGCTGACATAATTAAACCCTGCAGCGGCGGTATCTTCAGGGCGGTAGATGTTGCGCAAATCCACAAGGACATCGCCCGCCATCGCCGCGTGTAGTTTTTTGAGGTCAAGCGCGCGATAGGCATCCCACTCGGTAACCAACGCCACGGCGTGCGCGCCTTGTGCGGCATCATAAGCGCTGTCGGCCATGATGACGTCGGGCAGGATCTTCGCGGCTTCCTCCATGCCCTCCGGATCGTGGGCATGAACGATTGCACCGGCGTCTAACAAGGTCTGGACAATCGCAATCGACGGCGCATCGCGCATATCATCTGTATTGGGCTTAAACGTCAGGCCAAGCAGGCCAATCTTCAGGCCGCGCACATCGCCACCCAGCGCCGTGATGATCTTGCGGCCCATAGCACGCTTTCTAAGGTCATTTGCCTGCACCACGGCCTCAACAACCCGAACGGGTGTTTCATGGTCCTGCGCGGTCTTGAGGAGCGCCAGAGTGTCCTTTGGAAAGCAACTGCCGCCATAGCCGGGGCCTGCATGCAGAAACTTCGACCCGATACGGTTATCGAGGCCAATACCGCGCGACACATCTTGCACGTTCGCGCCTAGTTTTTCACAGAGATCTGCCATTTCATTGATGAAGGTGATCTTCGTCGCCAAAAATGCGTTGGCGGCATATTTGATGAGTTCCGACGAACGGCGGCTGGTGAACAATAAGGGCGATTCGTTGAGGAAGAGCGGGCGGTACACAGCGCGCATGACATCGCGGGCCCATTCGACATCGCTGCCGACGACAATGCGGTCTGGGCGCTTAAAATCGCCAATGGCAGCGCCTTCACGCAAGAATTCGGGGTTGGATACCACCGCAAAGTCCAGCTCGGGACTGGTTTTGCGGATGATCCGCTCGACTTCGTCGCCGGTGCCGACTGGGACGGTCGATTTCGTAACAACAACGGTGTGCGGATCAATCGCGCGCGCCAATTCCTCGGCAGCGGCGTAGACATAGCTTAAGTCCGCATGGCCATCACCACGACGCGACGGCGTGCCCACGGCGATGAATACCGCATCGCACCCTTTGACCGCTTCGGTAACATCCGTTGAAAAGCTTAACCGGCCTGCATCGACATTGGTTTTGACAAGCGCGTCAAGGCCAGGCTCGTAAATCGGCATGATATTGGCGTGCAGACGAGTGATTTTTGACTCGTCCTTATCCACGCAGACCACTTCATGCCCGAAATCGGCAAAGCACGCACCAGACACAAGGCCTACATAGCCTGAACCAATCATAGCAATTTTCATTAATTGTCCCTCTTAAAGGCCGCATCAGAATGTATGCGCCTTATGACGTTATCCGTGCTGCAACAAGTCTTGGAACAATCGGTTCTTGGGCCCAGCCAGAAAAATCGATCAAATCCACGTGTTGGCTGGAAAATTCGGGCATAATGTCAACGCGCGTTCGAGATAATTTCTGCTATTCGCTGGCTCGCATGTCCATCGCCAAAGGAATATCGCCCACGGGCCATTGCGGCATAAGCGGCGTCATCGTCTAAAAGAGTCGAAATTTCACAAATTATCCGCTGTGTATCTGTCCCGATCAGCTTTGCTATTCCCGTTGTGACGCTTTCCGGCCGTTCGGTGGTCTCGCGCAGGACCAATACGGGCTTGCCGAGCGCAGGCGCCTCCTCCTGAACACCGCCGCTGTCGGTCAGCATGATATGGCTGATGGACAAAAGCCGCGCAAAGCATGGATAATCCAGCGGTTCAATCATGGCGACATTGGGTAAGTCCCCCAAAGCGGCATTCATGACCGCACGGACTTTCGGGTTCATATGGACAGGAAAGATACAGGCCACATCGTCACGCGCGGCAATGGCCTTTATCGCAGCCGCGATGTTCACCATGCCCGCACCAAAATTCTCCCGGCGGTGGGCGGTAATCCCGATTATTTTACGACCGCGAAACCTGGCCTCCAACGGCGCGAGGCCAAGGATAAGCGACGGGTCATGGTCAATTCGTTTTAAGACCCAATGCAGCGCATCAATCACGGTGTTGCCAGTTACAAAGACTTGATCGGCGGGAATAGACTCTGCGCGGAGAGCTGCGGCGGACCCCTCCGTTGCGGCGAAATGCTGATTGGCGATATTGCTTATAATCTTGCGATTTACCTCTTCGGGCCATGGCTGATAAATATCATGGCTGCGCAATCCCGCTTCGATGTGGCTAACTGGGATCTTGCGATAATAAGCGGCTAGCGCGCCGACCATAGCTGTTACGGTATCACCCTGCACGATGACGCGATCCGGCTTCGCGCTGTCCATTACCACCCCAATTGTCTGCAGCAGGCGCGCCGTGAGCATATCAAGTGATTGTCCCGGACGCATGAGGTTGAGGTCATAATCTGGCACGATGCCGCTGATCGACAGCATTTGGTCCAGCATGTGCCGATGTTGCCCGCTGACCAGGACTTCGGTGCGCATATCCCGATATTGCGACAGCGCGTTTATAACCGGGAACAGCTTAACGGCCTCGGGCCGCGTGCCGAAAATCACCAAATTCTTGTACATCTACGGTCCCTACATTCGCGGTCTGCACCAAGATCGTAGATAACAATAACATGTTAAAAAGTAATGATATAATTTGTAAATAATTTTTATTGCAACGTGTCCTAAGACAACGGTGTTTCGTGCGCTTTCATTTCCTGTTCCAAGCGGCGCGATACTGCCTCGGGGGAGCCTGTAAATTTGGCAAGCCGCGTATAAATGAGCGGGATGAGTATGAGTGTGATGAACGTCGCCAGTGTCACACCGAAAACAATCACCACACCAATGGCTGACCGCGCACCGCCACCGGCACCGCTTGCAATAGCCAAGGGAATTGCGCCGAATACCGTCGCAATAGATGTCATCAAAATGGGTCGCAAACGACGCGTAGCGGCTTGTTGAACCGCCTCCAATATTTCCATGCCGTCGTCACGTAACTGGTTCGCAAATTCGACGATCAGAATACCGTTCTTCGCAGCGAGGCCGACGAGCATCACAATGCCAATCTGACTATAAAGGTTCAACGTCATGCCCGTGAGCGCAAGGCCAATGATGCCACCCCCGACCGCCAATGGTACCGTCATGATGATAGTCACCGGGTGAACGAAGCTTTCAAACTGTGCAGCGAGCACGAGATATACCAGAAGGATCGTCAGTAAGAATACAAGCATGATTGAGCCGCCGGTTTCCTTGAAAGCCTGACTTTCACCGCGATACCCAACCGCCAGAACTTCTGGCGATGCAGCGGCTTGTTCTTCCAAAAAGGCCAAAGCCTCCCCCATCGTATAGCCCGGTGCAAGGCCACCCTGAAGCGTGATTGCGCGCAGCTTGTCAAAGCGACCCAAATCGCGCGCGCCTGCGGTCTCGGTGTATTTTATGAGGTTGGCGAGCGAGACCAATGATCCGTCCCGCGTCCGAAGCTGGATCGCAGCAAGATTTTCGGCAGTGGCGCGATCCGCCGCATCCGCTTGCACGATGACCCGATATTCTTCGCCGCGATCCAAATAGGTTGATACCCGGCGCGAACCCAAGAGCGTTTGTAGCGCCTGGCTGACCTCTGCCACTGAGATGCCGAGGTCGCCCGCGCGGGCGGTATCAACCTGAATCTCCATTTGGGGCTTGGTTTCCTTATAATCGGAATCCATGTTCACGATGCCGGGATTTTCACTTACCGCGGCCAATATGCGGTCACGCGCAATGCTCAGCGATTCATATGTTGAACCGGCAATCACGAAATTTATAGGCTGACCCCGCCCGCGTCCGATGGACGACCGCACCGACGCATTGCCGCGAACAGCAGGCAGCTCGGCGAGGATTTTGTTGACCTGCGCAACCACATCTTCGGTTTTCTCGGTCCGTTCGTCCCATGGCTTCAGAAAGACGATAAACGTCCCGCTGTTGAAATCGTCGCTGGGTCCAAATCCGCCGGGCGTGCGCTGAATGATTGACCTTACCGTGCCCTTTTCGATCAGCTTTACGATCGGCTCCGACGCCTGAAGCATATATTTGTCCATGGCTTCAAAGCTAGTGCCCTCAGGCGCGGAAATGCTGGCGTTCAATATGCCGACATCTTCTGCCGGCGCGAGTTCGGATTGCAATGTGGTGAACAGGAACCCGGCACATAAAAGGAAACCGAGCACGCCAAGTGATGTGACCAATGGCTTTGCGATCACAACTGACAGCAGGCGGGCATAACGACGCTCAAGCCGCTGGAACTTGTCATCCACCCATTTGGCCACACGCCCGCGTTCTTCTTGCTTCAGCAGCTTGGAACACAGCATCGGGGCAAGGCTGAGTGCGACGAAACCCGAAAAGGCAATGGCCGCAATCATTGCGCCTGCCAGTTCGCGGAAAAGCAAGCCCGTCTGGCCAGCCAGAAACATCACTGGCACAAATACAGCGCAAACGACGACTGTGGTAGAGACAACGGCAAATGCCACTTGCCGCGTTCCGGTTACCGCCGCGACTAAGGGCGGCTCGCCCTGTTCAATACGGTGATAGACGTTTTCAAGCACAACAATTGCGTCATCGACAACAAGGCCAATGGCCAACACCATTGCCAATAGTGTGAGCAAGTTAATCGAAAAGCCAAGGAACCAGAGGACGGCAAAAGTTGCGAGCAAGCAAATAGGCACGGTAACAGCGGGAATGATCGTCGCGCGCCAGCTGCCCAAAAACAGGAAAATGACTAAGACAACCAGCGCTGCTGCTTCTGCCAAGGTGACCCACACGCTGCTGATCGCCTTGCTAATGAACAGTGAATCATCGGAACCAACGGTAATTGTCATGCCTTGCGGCAACGTGGGTTTGATCTGCTCGGCAAGTTGTTTCGCGCGCTCTGCCACAGCCAGTGTGTTCGCGCCGGATTGGCGGACAATACCCATGCCTAACGCAGATTCCCCATTGAGGCGGAACGCGGCGTAAGGATTTTCGGGACCCGTTTCGATCCGCGCAACGTCACCCAGCCGCGTCAATGATCCATCTGCGCCCCGCGCGACGATCAACTGACGAAATTCGGCTTCCGTGCCAAAAGGGCGGGTCACCCGCAGCGTGACATTTTGATCGGCCGATTCAAGCCGCCCAGCGGGAAGCTCAACATTCTGGCTGCGTAAGGCGTTTTCAATGTCTATCGGCGTCAGGCCCAAAGCCGCCAAGCGATCCGGCTGAAGCCAAATCCGCATCGACGGCCTTGCTTCGCCGCCTACAAATATACGGGCTACGCCGTCGATGGACGAAAAGCGGTCAACAAGATTGCGGTCGACATAATCGCTAAGCTCAAGCCGCGACCAACCGGGCTTCGAAACGACGAGAAACAGGATTGGCGACGCGTCCGCATCGACCTTGCGTACTTCGGGTGGCAGCACTTCTTCGGGCAAATCGTCCGCCGCCCCACCGACACGATCACGGACATCATTGGCGGCGCTGTCTACCGAACGGCCCGGCGCAAATTCGATGGTAATGTCAGACTGCCCGTCGCGTGAACGCGATGTGATGGTCTGAATCCCTTCAATACCGGCAAGCGAATTTTCAAGGACTTGGGTGACGCGGGATTCAACGACTGTCGCAGCTGCGCCGGTGTAGGTTGTCCCGACAGATACGATTGGCGGTTCCGTATCTGGATATTCGCGCACGGGCAGACTTAAAAATCCAACAACACCGACGAGCACCATTAAAATCGCAATAACGGCTGCGAATACGGGTCTACGGACGGAGGTATCGGAAAGTGTCATATCAGGCGAACATCAGCGCGATTTGGCTGGAGCGCCGCTGGCCTTGGCGGGGCCAGTCCGCACATTGGTGCCATCAGAAAGTTTCACCACGCCTTCGGTGACGATTTTGTCACCCACTTTCATGCCCTGAATAACTTCGACCAAATTGCCGTCCCGTGTCCCGGTTATAACAGGTGTGCGCTTTGCCTTAAGGTCGGACCCAACCGTATAGACAAAGCTGGTATCGCCTTCGCGGACCAATGACAGTTCGGGTACGGCAGGAGCAGTGCGATTTTTTGACTTTATGGTTACGGATAACAGCATGCCGGGTTTCAAGTTGGCATTGCGGTTGGGCAAAACTGCACGCAATGTTAGTGTCCGGGTTTGTGGATTAACAACTGGGTCAATGGCGGTAATGCTGCCCGACGCGACATAGTCTGGAAAGGCGGCGGCCTTTGCCGTTATGATCTGTCCCACCCGGACATTGGCAAGCATTGTCTCCGGCACGGTGAAGTCGAGCTTGATTGAACTAAGATCGCTCACTGCGGCGATTTCGTCTCCAGCGCTTACAACTGCGCCAACGGAGATTCGCCGCAACGATACATAGCCGGAAAAAGGCGCACGCACGATACGGTCACCAACCGACGCACGCGCCTCATTTGCCAGCGCCTTTGCCGCAGTTGCAGATGCAGTTTGGGCGTCCAAACTTGCGTTGGTTGCAAAGCCACGGCGGTGAAGTTCGCTGATACGCTTTAGCTGTTGATCGGCTTCGCGTGCGCGGGCTTGCGCACTGGCAAGGGATGCATTTTCCTGACCCTGCGCAAGAACCGCAAGCATTTGTCCCTTTTGCACATAGTCGCCGTCGGAAAAGCCAAGTTGCGTTATCCGTTCGGTGACCGGCGCGCGGACCGAAACTTGCTCATTTGCATTAGCCGTTCCCACAGCGACATAGACATCCGAAAATGCGTGTGAGGATACCGCGTCAATGGTAACCAGCGGGGCGGGGCGCTCGCGCTTTTCTTCGCTGCCACCACATGCGGCCACACAGAACATCAATGACAGAATGATTGGCTTACGCATTTTCTCACCAGTTGTGGATTCAGGAACGGGAAACCTCAAACTTGCTGTTGGCGGAACTTGCTCCAATCGACCAGTGATTTTATGACACATGAAGCTTTTTTGTGCAGAAACCCTTTTTGCCACCAAGCTGGTCGCGATTGGCCGCGTTATCTTATCTTGCCATCAATGCCGAATGATATGGTCAAAGCCCGAACCTTCTCGCCGTCGCCAATGACGTGAACTCGTGGCCAAGCGGCAAGCCAGCAAATTGCGTTTCCGCTGTGCCATCGGCTCGGCGAATGGCAAAGGAAGGCACGCGGTCGGCGTGACCATCATAACGTGCCGAAAGCAATGGCGATTGTTCGACCACGCTGTCTACCAGCGTGCGCATTTCTGCAGACTTTGGGCTGTCGTCCAACGTTGCGACCAGTTCAACGGGCGTGTGCAGATTTGCCAGATAGGTTTTTAGCTGGGTAGTTGTAGCAGCATCAAGCATCGGGGAGGCCTTTTTTAAGCAAGCAGAGGCGAACCGCGCACAAACGCGGTCGAAATATTTCGAAAAACGGTAGGTCGGGTGCCGCGCCGTTTACGCGGTACCCGATGGGTATTTAGGGTCAGGACCTATTAAATCGAACTTCGCGGCGTCGAAATTGCACAGAAATCGAAGGCAAATGTCGGCCTTAGGCAGTTATTCTGCCTGCCGGTGCATTTTGCTGTGAGATCGAAGCCATTTTGGCGTCCTTCGGATTTGACCCATACTGTCCATTGCTACGTTGGCAAGCTTGGACTTAGAATCACTAAGCCCTGCGCTTTGCCGCCCTGCACTGAACGAAATGGCCTCAAACCACGAAGGTGGATTTAAGTGGCCCCGGACCTCGTCTAGCAGCGCTTTTTGTAATGACTAATCGTTTTTGTCGATTACAAATGTTTTAAATGGCCGCTGTTCAAGGCGCAAATAAATCACAAATAGCGCGCAAGGATGCGGTTCACATCGACACGCGCCTTTAACCGGCTGGCCAATAAGAATACGCCGCCCAGTTTACGCTGCACAAATAACGTGTCAGAGGGCGGAATGTGCCAGTTGCGGCGATCCGCCGCGATTGTCATGCCTTCATCGCGCATGTCGGTGATAAAATCGGTCCGGCTAAAATCAAACGGGCCTGGCTGCTGGATCATATCAATCGCTGTCGCGACCAGCTTATCGATTTCGCGCTTATTCTGCTGCACGGTTTGTGCGTTCATAAAGCCGATGTCGAGCACAGCAGCCAGAACACCATCTTTATCGCCCGCAATACCCATGTTCAGCAAGCTTTGGTATTGCGCGACCATAGCTTTCGGCAAAGCCCGAGTCGCACCAAAGTCGAGCAAGACGACTTGCCGCGTTTCAGGGGCATATCGGTAATTCGCGAAATTGGGGTCTGTCTGCATCAAGCGGAATTCAAACAATTCCTGCACCACCAGCTCAATCAGCAGCGTCATGATCCGGTCACGGTCCGCTTGCGGCGCGCTGATCATCGATTCGATCGGGACGCTGTCGATAAATGACATTGCCAACACATTTTTACTGCTCAGCGGCGCATAATAAGCCGGTACCGCATATTCGGGCGTATCCATCAGCAGCGCGCCAAATTGCTTAAGATATGCGCCCTCACGCGCATAATCCGCCTCTTCATGTAACTGACGTTTTGCTTCCGCCAATAATGGGGTGATATCTAGCGTCTTTGGCAGCACATTCGATAAGCGCAACAACGCTGCCACGTTATCGACATCGCTATCGATGCTGCGGCGTACCCCGGGATATTGGATTTTAACGGCCACGTCCTGTTGATCGACAGTCAGCGCGCGATGCACTTGCCCGATAGAGGCGGCCGCAATGGGCTGGTCATCAAAACGTATGAACTGCGCGCGCCAATCCTTTCCCCAATGGCGTGTCATAACCATGTTCAGCTGCGCAGGCGGCATATGTTGGGCATCGGCACGAAGTCTTGCAAAAATGTCCGTCAATTCAGGCGGCAGGAAATCGCCAGTGTCCATCGATATAAGCTGCCCTAGTTTCATCGCTGCGCCGCGCATTTTGCCCAATTGCAGCGTAACTCGCATCGCATTTGCTGGCGTCATCAGCAGTTCGCCAACGGTTGGGCGGCGGCCATTGGCCAGTTGTCGCGCGCCATCCAGCAACATGCTGCCAGCGATACCCGTCGCTATGTTGCCGAAGCGGGCAATGCGGGAGAGTCGTCCGCTCGGGACGCGCAGTCCCTTGGACGCAAATTGATCAGGGGGCATGAAATGGCTGCTCTAGGAATGGGGCAGGCTGTAGATGAGATGCCCCACGCCATTCGGCAAGGTAAAGCGCTAAAAGAATTTACAATAGCTAGGGTCAGGACCACTTAAATCCACCTTCGCGGCGTCAAAATGGCAAAGATATCGAAGTAAAATGTCCGCCGCAGGCAGTCATTCTGCCTGCAAGGGCATTTTGCTGTGAGATCGACGCCATTTTGACGTCCTTCGGATTTGACCCATACTGTCCATTGCCGCGTTGGCAAAGCTAGACTTAGAACCACTAAGCCTGCGCTTTGCCGCCTTGCACTGAACAAAATGGCCTCAAACCGCGAAGGTGGGTTTAATAGGTCCTGACCCTAGCCGTTAATCTGAAGTTTGAGGTACAAATGCCACTTGTGAATAGGTCGCAACCCGTGCACCTATGTGGCATTGGGATAGTGCAATGATTGCAGGAACAAGTTATGAAAAAACGTGCGTTAAACAGCATCATACTGATACTGGCTGCAGGCGTTTCGGCATGTGGCGGTGGTGGAAGCGATTCAGGCGGCGGTACAATCACCGTTGCCCCTACCAGTGTGACGCCTCCGCCACCTCCGCCGCCGCCCACTACGACCTGTAGTTTGCTCAATCGGCAAAATTTTGCGGGGTCCGTCCTGAACGAATGGTACCTGTTTCCAGAAACGCTGCCGACCGCACTCAGCCCCTCGGCTTATACCACCGTGGGTGACTATATTGACGCCTTAACAGCGACTGCACGTGGTCAGGGGCGGGACCGGTATTTCACCTACGTTACCTCTATCCAAGAGGAAAACGCGTATTTTTCCTCAGGTGCGACGGCGGGGTTCGGCGTGCGTCTTTCGTATCAACCCACACGCTTATTCGTAATAGAAGCCTTTGAGGGCGCGCCAGCGCTTGCCGCTGGCATTGACCGTGGCACGGAAATTGTGGGAATCGGTACCAGTTCTTCGAATATCCGGTCGGTAGCTGATATTTTGGCCTCGGAAGGATCTGCGGGGGTATCGAACGCTTTGGGTCCTAGCACCGTTGGGACATCCCGGGTATTGCGCATTGCGGACGCAGCGGGAACGCGCGATGTCACAGTGACCAAAGCGGAATATGATTTAACTCCGCTCTCATCGCGTTATGGCGTCAAAGTCATCAACAATGGTGGCGGCCAGCGTGTCGGTTATATCAATATGCGCACATTCATTTCGACCGCCGACAACCAATTGCGCACCGCGTTTTCCGATTTCCGTGCGCAGGGCATTACAAATTTTGTCATCGACTTTCGCTATAATGGTGGCGGGCTGGTCTCAACGGCGGAGGTGATGGGCGACTTGCTTGGCGGCAACCGCTCTAGCAGCGACATTTTCTCATTGACGCGTTACCGCGCGTCTAAGTCAGCCGAAAATACAACGCGTCGCTTTGCCCCGCAACCGCAGTCGGTTTCTCCAGTGAAAATTGCCTTCATCTCTACCGGCGCTACGGCCTCTGCGAGTGAATTGGTAGCGGCGGCCTTCGTGCCGTTTCTCGGCGCTAACGCGGCTTTGGTCGGTAGCAACAGTTTCGGTAAGCCCGTCGGGCAGATCGGGCTTGATCTGACAGCTTGTGATGATCGCATTCGCGTTGTTGCTTTTGCGAAAGAAAATCAGGATGGGCAGGGTGATTATTTCTCCGGCCTTGCACGCACCATGCGCACCACATGTGCTGCGGCTGACGATATCACCCGGCCTTTAGGCGACCCGCAAGAGGCTTCGCTGCGCACGGCGCTGGATTTCGTGGCGGGGCGCAGTTGCACACCAATCGCGCTCGCCCAAAGCGCCCAGAGCGTAGCTTCAGGAAACGAACGTCGTGTTTTGCCTGCGCCAAGAAACGCCAGCACAGCCCAGCGTGAGGTGCCGGGATTGTTCTAAAAACATTGTGTTGGATGCGCTCAGGTCGCCGCCGTCGCCGCCTTTAGCGCGTCCAACACGCTTTGGGCATGCTGTTTGCGACAAATGAGTAGATCCGGGATATATGTATCCGCCTGATTATAGACTAAAGGGCTACCATCCATTCGGCTGACGTGCAGGCCAAAGGCAATCGCGACCGCCGCAGGCGCGCAATTGTCCCATTCATACTGCCCGCCATTATGCAGGTAGATATCGGCCTCACCGCGCACGACCGCCATGGCCTTTGCGCCTGCGGAACCCATCGGGATGCATTCCGCGCCTAACGCGTTTGCTACGGTCAATGCTTCTGCTGCGGGCCGGGTTCGGCTGACCACCATGCGCAGTTTTTCGGGGGCGGCAGGGATGGCTGTCGGCTGATCGCTCCTTAGAACAATGCCCAACCCGGGAAGTGCGACCGCGCCAATCACCGGCGCGCCATGTATCGCAAGCGCGACGTGGACGGCCCAATCGGTGCGGCCTTCCCCATATTCGCGGGTGCCATCAACCGGATCGATAATCCACACGCGCGATTTTGAAAGGCGCGCGTCGGTATCCTTGCTTTCTTCTGACAACAATCCGTCATCAGGACGTTGTTCGGCAAGGGCATGGATCAAAAACTGATTGGCGGTTTGATCGCCAGCCTTGCCAAGCGCATGCAATGATAGCAGCCCGCTGTCGCGCACTTGCAACAGCAATTTGCCAGCGGTTTCGGCCAAATGCGCGGCTAAGGCGCTATCGTCTGCGATAATGCTCATTTTAACGGCATCAACTGGCGAACAATATGTTCAGCGGCTTCGGCAGGGCTCATCTCGACCGTGTTCACACAGATGTCGGGGTTTTCGGGTGGTTCATAGGGACTGTCGATTCCTGTAAAATTCTTTAATTGTCCGGCACGGGCCTTTTTATACAACCCCTTCACATCGCGCGCCTCGGCGACCTCCAATGGCGTGTCGACGAATATCTCGACAAACTCACCCTCCGGCATCAATGCGCGCACCATATCGCGTTCTGCGCGGAATGGCGAAATAAACGCAGTCAAGACAATGAGACCTGCATCTGCCATCAGCTTTGCAACTTCGCCCACCCGGCGAATGTTTTCAATCCGGTCTGTTTCGGTAAAGCCCAAATCCTTATTGAGGCCGTGGCGGACATTGTCGCCATCAAGCAAAAATGTATGCCTGTTTAGCAGGTTGAGCATCTTTTCCACTTCATTGGCAATCGTCGATTTGCCCGAACCGGAAAGGCCCGTGAACCATAAAATCTTCGGCTTTTGGTTTTTGAGCGCAGCATGCGCTTCGCGGCCAATGTCGGTCGCTTGCCAATGGACATTCTGTGCGCGACGCAAAGAAAAATGCAGCATGCCGGCAGCGACGGTGGCATTGGTGATCTTGTCGATCAGAATATATCCGCCCAAAACATGGTTGTTAGCATAAGGTTCGAACACAATAGGTTTGTCGGTTAAAATCTCTGCAACCCCAATGGCGTTGAGTTCCAACGTCTTGGCGGCCATATTCTCCATATTGTTTACATTGATGGAGAATTTGGGCGATTGCACCGTGGCCGACACCGTCTGCGTCCCAAGCTTCAAATAATAGGCACGCCCAGGAATCAAAGGCTCGTCCGCCATCCAGACAATGGTGCTTTCAAACTGGTCGGATACCTCGGGCGGATTGTCCGCAGCGGCAATCACGTCCCCGCGCGAACAGTCAATTTCGTCCGCAAGGCACAGCGTAACCGATTGGCCTGCAACAGCTTCGTTGAGCTCGCCGTCAAACGTGACGATCTTGCTGATCGTTGACGTCTTACCTGACGGCAGCACGCGAATATTATCGCCCAGGCGCAATATGCCCGTTGCGATCTGGCCCGAAAATCCCCGGAAATCGAGATTGGGCCGGTTGACCCATTGTACCGGCATACGCAATGGCTTGGTCTGGTCCACGTCGTTATCAAGCGCGACGGTCTCCAAATGCGCGATAAGCGGCTGACCTGTATACCACGGCATATGGACGGAACGCGCGGTGATATTGTCGCCTTTGAAGCCGGAAATCGGCATGGCGGTAAAATCGCTTATGCCGATGCTGCGCGCAAAGGCGGTATATTCGGCGACGATTGCATCATATGTCGCCTGATCATAGTCGATTAGGTCCATCTTGTTCACGGCAAGGACGATGTTTCTTATGCCCAATAAGTGGACAAGATAGCTATGGCGCCGCGTCTGGACGAGAACGCCTTTACGCGCATCGACCAAGATTACCGCAAGATCCGCCGTTGATGCGCCCGTTACCATATTGCGTGTATATTGTTCATGGCCTGGGCAATCGGCGACGATGAATTTCCGCTTCTCGGTCGCGAAAAACCGGTAGGCGACGTCGATGGTGATGCCTTGCTCGCGCTCGGCTGCAAGGCCGTCGACAAGCAACGCAAAGTCGATGTCTTGGCCTTGTGTACCTATTCGTTTGGAATCGGATTCCAATGCCGCAAGCTGATCTTCAAAGATCATTTTGGAATCATATAGTAACCGACCAATAAGCGTCGATTTACCGTCATCTACCGAACCGCAGGTGATGAACCGCAACAGCGACTTGTGCTGGTGGACATTCAAATAGGATTCAATGTCCGACGCAATAAGGTCATCGGTTTTGTAGATGCCATTTTGGGGCGTTGCATCTGACATCAGAAATAGCCCTCCTGCTTTTTCTTTTCCATGCTGGCGGCCTGATCATGGTCAATGGCGCGCCCTTGGCGTTCGGAGGTGGTGGTTAGCAGCATTTCCTGAATAATCTCGGGCAAGGTTGCGGCATGGCTTTCGACCGCGCCCGTCAGCGGATAGCATCCAAGCGTCCTGAAACGGATGGAGCGTTCAACCGGAACCTCGCCGTCGTTTAACGGGAAGCGGTCATCATCTATCATCAGCAACATGCCGTCGCGGGTCACTGTGGGGCGCGGCGCGCTGAAATATAAAGGGACAATTTCGATATTCTCAAGATGGATATACTGCCAGATGTCCAACTCGGTCCAATTGGAGATCGGGAAGACCCTTATGCTCTCTGCTTTCGCCTTGCGTGCATTATACAGGTTCCATAGTTCGGGCCGCTGGTTCTTTGGGTCCCAAATATGCGTCGCGGTGCGGAAGGAGAATATGCGTTCCTTGGCCCGGCTTTTTTCCTCGTCCCGCCGCGCCCCGCCAAAGGCGACATCGAAACCATATTGGTCGAGCGCTTGCTTCAGCCCTTCGGTTTTCCACATATCGGTGTGCAGTGACCCGTGATCAAAAGGGTTGATACCGCGGGCAATCGCCTCGGGGTTTTGGTGGACCAATAACTCCATGCCGGCATCGCGCGCAGCCTTCTCGCGCAACGCATACATCGCCTTGAACTTCCAAGTGGTATCGATATGCAACAACGGAAAGGGCGGCGGCGAAGGGTAAAACGCCTTGCGCGCCAAATGCAGCATCACGGCGCTGTCTTTACCCACGCTATACAGCATCACCGGCTTTTCCGCTTCGGCGACAACCTCCCGCATAATATGGATCGCTTCAGCCTCAAGGCGCTCAAGATGCGTCAGGGATTTGGTCATAGTTTATGTCTCTTCCTATGACTCCACCCTGTCAGAACAATGTGCATCCCGCAAACAAGACATTCTTGTTAGGGCAAATAGCCCGGTTTTAGCGAAGGTGATCGGAACGGTGTGATTATATTGCCGGCGCGTCATCATCATGCGGCATATTCGGCCATGAACCGCTAAGGTGCATTTAGTGGTCCTGACCGTAGCTTCACATCATGGCCCAAAGCCAACAACGCACGCCCCCAATGATGCGCAGAACCGCACGCCTCCAAACCAACAAGAATAGGGTCAAGGGCGGCAAAGAAGGGCAGCAGTTCTTTCCTGCGCAGTGCTTTGGCAACAACAACCTTACCCGCAGCGTCACAGCAGTGAACCTGAAAAACATGCTTTGCTAAATCAACCGCAACCGTGGTGACAGTCGATAGATCATATGGTAAATTGCTCATGTGGATGGCTCCTGTAGTGGATTTTTGACAATCACACCCTGAAGGTTCGGAAAGCCCGAACCAACTCGACAGTGCGCCGTCCACAACATCACCGTAATTTCAGCACCAATATAATCTCGCACAAAGACGCGAAGACAAGAAGAAGGTTTTGGCCCGACCCGCCATACTACAAAGCTATTTCGGGGATGATGCAGATGTCGCCGTAATTTGAAAACGAAATAATTCCTCCCCGGCACGGGGAGGGGGACCGTCGCAGACGGTGGAGGGGCACATTCAGGGTATCACCACGCCAGATGGTCAGGATAACCAGAGCGCGCCCCTCCAATATGCTTCGCATAATAATTTAGTGCACTGTCACCGTAATTCCGAAGAAAATATCTGTTTTCCGAGTTTTGTTTGCGCTTCATCTGTGACAATATGTGAGAGGATTAAGCGCACTATAAAACAAGACAGCACCGACTAGCGGTTCTTGAGAAGGAGATATTCACTATGGGATTATTGCGTGGCCTCTTTGGCAAGGCTTACCTAGACCCCTCGGGTTTAACGCGTGATGAGTTTCGCAGGAATGGCCAACACGCCGCGAGTCTGTTCTTTAAAGGAGACCGAAGGAACAGTCTGCTGATTGTAAATAAGTTCTTTACCGATGTCAGAACAAAACACGGAGAGCTTCATTTCGATATTGGCCGTGCCATGCTTCTAATCGGTGTGTTCAACGGTTTGGCGTCTTTCGATGAAGAGGCGTTTGAGGCTGCAAGCGCGGCCCGAGATATTCTTGCACCTCTCGGCGAAAACGACTTCGACTACAAAGCTGCGATCAACTATGTTACAAGACTTGAGGCTGCTCTTTCAGGGAGCTTACCTGTTTCACCCAAAACCCCTTTGATACACGTAGATACCGACATAGCGGCCTTTCTGATGGACTTGAAAGCCTGAAACGTGAACGGGCTCAGCAGTAGTCCTGATGCACGGCAGGAATTACGGTGACACGTGCAATAACCCCGAAATAACCCATTCAGCAAAAAACGCAGTCGGACCAGCGTAGGCTTGTGCCTATCACGTGTGTCTGGCGAGATCGACAGGCGCGATAGGCCTCAGCCTGCGCTGGGGCGACGGGTGGTGGTTGCAAATCCTCCCCAGAATGGGGGAGCCGCAGGCGTTGCGGAGCAACAGCGGGACCATGCGAAGCATGGGGGAGGGGGGTAATTCCTCCCCGGCACGGGGAGGGGGACCATGCGAAGCATGGGGGGAGGGGGCGCTATGGTTATACTGACCGTCTGGTGTGGTGATACCCTGAACGCGCCCCGCCCCTTCAGGCGTGGAGGGACCAGTCCCCCGGACTGGTCCGAGAGGCTCCACGGGGTTGGGGTGGGGTTTGTCGGGCTGGTGCTGCGTTTGACGGACAAACCCCACCCCTCCGCCGCTGCGCGGCTCCTCCCCTCCCCTAAAGAGGAGGGGTGAAAATCCTTCCCAGAATGGGGGA
>JBILLO010000009.1:0-24723 GCA_044376035.1 Sphingorhabdus sp. | reverse complement strand
GGATATCCAGCGTCGCATGGGTGCATCCGTCTGCCAATGGTCTTTGCCAAGGCGTTGTTCGGCGTAACGCAAATGGGGCAAGAGGTTGTCGTCCTTCAAGACACGTCAACGCCCGTCAAGCGGCCAGAGCCAAAGCCGGCCATAGATCCTGCGGTTGGGCCAGCGGATGCTATCGCGGACCCTGCGCTGCCGCCGCCGGTTGTGGCGCCAAAGCCAGCAGAAGCATTCCCGCCCGAGCCATCCGTTTAGCCTGCTATATTTCATACCGCAGTCTTAACTTCCCCGATTGACGTTTACGCTAACGTAAACTAGTGACGTTAGGGTAACCAAGAGGGAAGGCGCTATGGAATCTGTAACGCGCGACGAAAGGCGGACCGATGCGACCATCGAAACGCCCGACGCACATAATCGGGATTCGTTTACAATATCCGACCTATCGGTCGAATTTGAGGTAACCGCGCGGGCATTGCGTTTTTACGAAGACCAAGGCCTGATTTCGCCGGAACGTATGGGCTTGGCGCGGATTTATTCAAAGCGCGACCGGGCGCGGTTGGCTTGGATATTGCGGGCAAAGCGCGTTGGTTTTAGCCTTGCCGAAATCCGCGAAATGATCGATCTGTATGATCTTAACGACGGCCGCAACATTCAGCGCCGCGTGACTATTGAAAAATGCCGCGACCGTGTCAATTTGTTGAAGGCTCAGCGCCACGATATCGAAAGCGCGATTAACGAGTTGACCGAATTTGTTTTAACAGTGGAAAAGGTCGAGGCCGCAGAAAAATCTGCTGCGGCTTAACGCCTCATTTTACGCTATCTGAAGGACCAAAAATGCCAAGCTATACCGCCCCTATTCGCGATACCCAGTTCATCCTTAACGAAGTTTTGGGCGTTGAGCGCTACGCCAATCTGCCCGGGTTTGAAAACGCCAGCGCTGACATGATCGATGCGATCCTGACCGAAGGCGCAAAGTTTGTCGAAAACGTGCTTTTCCCTTTGAACCAAGTCGGCGACTTGCAGGGCTGCACTCGCCATGAGGATGGCAGCGTGACCACCCCCGATGGCTTCAAGGAGGCCTATAAGCTATATTGCGAAGGCGGTTGGGGCACATTGTCTGGCCCATTGGAGTTTGGTGGGCAGGGCATGCCGCACTTCGTCTCCATGGCGTTTGAGGAGCTGATATCGAGTTCCAACATGGCGTTTGGTATGTACCCCGGTCTGACGCAGGGCGCGGTATCCTCGATTTTGGTCAAGGGCAGTGAAGAGCAAAAGGCCAAATATGTCCCGAACATGATTTCGGGCAAATGGGCCGGGACAATGAACCTGACCGAGCCGCATTGTGGAACGGACCTTGGCCTTATTCGGACCAAGGCAGAACCCAATGGAGATGGCAGCTTTGCTATTTCCGGGACCAAGATATTCATCTCTTCGGGTGAGCATGATATGACCGAGAACATCATTCATTTGGTGCTCGCAAAAACAGTCGGTGCACCGGACAGCGTCAAAGGCATATCGCTGTTCATCGTGCCGAAATTCCATGTGCATGACGACGGATCGCTTGGCGCACGCAATGCGGTATCATGTGGTTCGATTGAACATAAAATGGGCATTCACGGCAACCCCACTTGCGTCATGAATTATGATGGTGCCACCGGCTATTTGGTAGGCGAAGAGCATAAGGGCCTTGCGGCGATGTTTATTATGATGAACATTGCGCGGCTTGGCGCTGGGCAGCAGGGTCTGGGCGTTGCAGAAGTCGCCTACCAAAATGCAGTTCATTATGCGCAAGACCGCCGTCAGGGCCGCGCGTTGACCGGGCCGCAAGATATGGACCAAAAGGCGGATACCCTGTTCGTGCATCCGGACGTTCGCCGTATGCTGATGGATGCAAAGTCGTTTACTGAGGGCATGCGTGCCTTGTGCCTTTGGGGCGCGTTGCAGGCCGATTTGCTGCACCATGCGCAAACTGAAGAAGAGCGGCAGATGGCCGACGATCTTTTGTCTTTGCTGACTCCCGTGATCAAGGGGTATGGCACCGACAAGGGGTATGAAGTCGCAACCGATGCGCAGCAGGTATATGGCGGCCATGGCTACATCGCCGAATGGGGCATGGAGCAATATGTGCGTGATGTCCGTATCGCGATGATTTACGAAGGCACCAACGGTGTTCAGGCCATGGATCTTGTCGGCCGAAAACTCGCGCAAAATGGTGGCCGCGCTATTCAGGCGCTTTTCATTATTGTGGATGAGGAATGCGCTGCTGCGAAGGATGGGCCGCTGGCGGATTTGGCCGGTCGTCTTGAAAAGGCCAATGGCGATTTGAAGGCGTCAACGATGTGGTTCATGCAAAATGGCATGGCAAACCCGAACAATATCGGCGCGGGCGCGCATCATTATATGCACATCATGGGCATAGTTGCGCTTGGTCTGCAATGGCTACGTATGGCGCAAAGCGCACATAAAGCATTGGATGCAGGCACTGGAAACGCGTCATTTTACGAAACCAAGCTGGTGACTGCACGTTATTTTGCGGAGCGTCACATGCCAGATTGTGGCGCGCTGCGCCGTAAGATTGAAGCGGGCAGCGAAGCGATCATGGCGCTTACACCGGAAATGTTCGCAGCGGCGTAAACACGCGCTGCACCGTCAGAATATTAGGGTCCTGACCCGAAATGCCGGGAACATGATTCCCGGCATTTTTGGTTTATTCGACCGGTAAGAAATCCGGGACCGATAGATAGCGTTCACCGGTATCATAGTTGAAACCAAGCACGCGGCTTCCGGCGGGTAGTTCGGGCAGTTTCTGCGCAATCGCGGCAAGGGTTGCACCGGATGATATACCCACCAACATGCCCTCTTCGCGTGCGGCGCGGCGCGCGGTTTCTTTGGCGTCTACGGGATCAACCTGAATAACGCCGTCGAGCAACGCCGTGTGTAAATTGGCAGGAATGAAGCCAGCGCCAATTCCTTGGATCGCGTGTGGACCCGGTTGGCCGCCGCTGATGACAGGCGACAGCGTTGGTTCAACCGCAAACACTTTCATATTTGGCCAAGCCTTTTTCAGAACCTCCGCGCAACCTGTTATATGCCCGCCTGTGCCGACGCCGGTGATCATGACATCAATCGGAGTGTCGGCAAAATCTTCCAATATCTCCAGCGCTGTTGTGCGCACATGGACGTCGATGTTGGCGGGATTTTCAAACTGCTGTGGCATCCACGAATTTGTGGTTTGTGATACCAGTTCAAGCGCGCGTTCAATTGCGCCCTTCATGCCCTTTTCACGCGGGGTGAGGTCAAATGATGCGCCATAGGCCAGCATCAAGCGGCGACGCTCCAGCGACATGGATTCGGGCATGACGAGGATGAGCTTATAGCCCTTGACCGCGGCTACCATGGCAAGACCAACGCCGGTGTTGCCGGAGGTTGGCTCAATGATTGTGCCGCCGGGTTTAAGGCTACCGTCTTTTTCGGCGGCTTGTATCATGGCCAAGCCAATGCGGTCCTTAATCGATCCACCGGGGTTCGACCGTTCCGATTTAATCCAGACCTCTGCATTCGGGAACATCCGTCCCATGCGAATATGCGGGCTATTGCCAATGGTTTCGAGGATCGATTGTGCTTTCATGGACTTTTTCCTCTATATTGTGGTTCGAATGTGCGGGCGTTTTTAAGCTCGGGGAATAAACCTGCCCAAATTGCTGTAACGAATATGGCACCAACGCCACCAAATACAACTGCGCCGACGGGACCAAGCACCGCTGCGGCCACACCGGATTGTAATTCGCCCAATTCGTTGGACGCGGAAATGGCAAGGCCGGACACTGAACTCACGCGTCCGCGCATGTCGTCCGGTGTGTTGAGCTGCACGAGAGATGAGCGCACATATACGGACAGCATGTCCGACGCGCCAAGCACAACCAGCATGACCAACGCCACGGCCATGCCAGCGCCCATATCAAGGAAACCAATGCGCGCATCTGAGAAGACTCGCGCCCCTATTTCATGGCTCAGGCCGAAACCAATGGTCGCAATCCCAAATATGACCACAGCCCAAAGCATTTTTGCGCCAACATTATGGCGCAGCGGCCGGAAGGTGAGCATCAGTGCCACCACCGAAGCCCCCACAGCAGGTGCCGCACGCAATTGCCCAAGCCCATCTGGTCCCACCATCAATATGTCGCGTGCATATACCGGAAGCATGGCCGTTGCGCCGGCCAGCAACACCGCAAACAGGTCAAGCGTTATGGCACCCAATAAGAAACGTTCCGACCAAGTATAGCGGACGCCATCGATCATTTGGCGGATGGGGTGAATTTTCTTTTCCATCGGCGGCGGGTATACTGGCCGAACGAAGCTGAGGCTGATGGTCGCCATCAACATGAGGCCAGCCGAGGCAAAATAGGGCAGTGACGGAATTGCGGCGAACATCAAGCCGCCTGCCGCAGGGCCGAACACGGAACCCATTTGCCAAGCAATGGAGCTTAGGGCAATCGCGCGCGGCAATGATGCGGGCGGCACGATATTGGGTGCAATCGCCGACATGGACGGCCCAACAAACACGCGTGCGACGCCGTGCAATGCTGCAAACAGGAAAAGGAGTGGTAGGGTCAATCCATCAATGAAGGTGAACCAACCCAAAGCCAGCGCGACCAGCATATCGATGCTATTGGCGAGCCGCGCTACAGTCCGCCGTTCCCACCGATCGGCGGCCCATCCAGCCACTGGCGTTAGCAGCGCCAACGGAACGAACTGCACCAGCCCCAAAAGGCCAAGTTGCAAAGATGCCTCGCGAATGGACATGCCATAATCGCTGCGGGCGATGTCATAGGCCTGATAACCGATAACAACGACCATCCCCATCGTCGCAAGCACCGCCATAAATCGCGCCATCCAGTAAAAGCGGAAGTCAGCAATTTTAAGCGGATGAATTTCAGCGGTAATGTCAGCCATGTTCCGAGCGCCTATCGGCTTGGGCAAGCAAGTGCAAGGCAGGGGCGTCTATCAGGCGACAAAGCTGCATGTATATGCGGCGCAGACTAACCCGCCTCTTCCGGCACGCCGTTATAATCGTTGATCGTTTCGAATATTGCCGTCAGCGCAGCGCGTTCTTCCAGTGTTATTTCCGGGCGCCATATCTCGAACAGCAAGATCACGCGCGTTTCTGCGCTTTTATTCCATGCCTCATGTTCAAAGCTGTCGTCGAAAATAAGCGCTTCACCCGCACGCCAGCTTCGTGTTTCATTGCCAACGCGAATGGCGCAACCCTGCGGGACGATCAATGGAATGTGGCAGATTAGGCGGGTGTTCAATAGGCCATGATGCGGCTGAATATGCGTGTCCGGTTTCAGCAACGACCATAATGCAATCGGTGACCTCTGGTCGATCAGCGGCATCGGCGCATGTGTCAAAGCCTGCATAGTAACGGGACAGCGCGCAGCGTTTTCGGGCACGATTGCGCCATTGCGCCAAAAATAATACGCCCCCCATTTGGGATCGTTCATCAGCGGATTGGCCGCAAGCGGCCGATCAGCATGCGCCTCCACATAAGGTGCGAAGTCTCTGCCGTCCGCCAACACAGCGCGCAGTTCAGCCTGCATTTCTGGCACGGCGGCCTCTATTTCGGTCAGCCATGGGAATTCATCGCGCTCGTAAAATTGCCGTTGCGGCAAGCCCGGAAAATAAAAGCTTGAAGGCTGCTGCAGATAAAGCTGCTTTCGGCCAAGCAGCATATCCACTGCAGTACCGACCCTTCCATCGCGGGTGAGGCCGGCCTGTTTCAGCCCGTCAATCAAGTGCTGTTCAAACTTGACCTGCACTTGCCCAATAAAATCGCGCGCACGGTTGAGCATTGGATGAAAAGCGGCAGGCACGGTCGCAGTGGTCGCCGCTTGATTGAGCGCGGCTTGAAAGAAGGAATTTGCCGCGCGGTCATCGCCCGTCCGCGCCTTTAACTCGCCCGACAAGATTAATGCGGGCAAGTTGCGTGGTTCCAATGCAAGCAGGCGCTGTAATGCTGCCTCTTCGTCTAAGACGTTGCCGAGTAGGTTGCACGCCTGCGCCAAAAGCAACCAAGGCATTTCACTGTCCGGAAGCTCCGCAAGCAAGCGCTGCGCCAGCGCACCATCGCGCCGTTGAACTGCCGCTCTGGCATCGTTGATGATATTGGAATTCCCCGCGTCCATGTGTCACCTTAACCGCAATGAACGGGTCTTTACCAGCCCGTTATGGCAGTCCTAACGCTAAAGCTTCAGCCTAGACTTACAAAGCTGTCCATCACGCGTTTGCGGCCAGCTTGTTCAAAATCGATCTCAAGCTTGTTGCCCTCAATCAACGCAATCGCGCCATAGCCGAATTTTTCGTGGAATACGCGAAGGCCAATGCTGAGGTCGCTTCGGCCCCTATTATCCAGGCTGACGGCGCTGCGCGTGTTTTCGGCTATGTGCTGCGGGCGGGGGTTGAACCCGCCCGAGATTGCGGCGCGTTGCCAGCCTGGGCCACGCGCATTGCTTCGCCCCTGGTTGGCGGCAGCCAGATGCGCGAACGGGTCTGATTGTTCGCTCCAGTTCGCGCGCCACAAGGATGCACCGCCCGTCATCGTTTGCTCGGCCTCTATATGGTCGAGCGGCAATTCTTCAATGAAACGGCTTGGGATGCTGCTGGTCCACTGGCCATAAATCCGACGATTTGCGGCATGGATGATGGTGCATTTGCGTTTGGCGCGGGTGATTGCGACATATGCCAGGCGGCGTTCTTCTTCCAACGAAGCAAGGCCACCTTCATCAAGCGCGCGTTGCGATGGGAAAATGCCTTCTTCCCATCCGACCAGAAAGACATTGTCATATTCAAGGCCCTTGGCGGCATGAATAGTCATGATGGTGACACTGGCGCCTGTGTCGCCGCGATCATTGTCCATGACGAGGCTGACATGCTCCAAAAAGTCGCCCAAAGTTTCATATTCTTCCATCGCGCGGGCCAATTCGCTCAGGTTTTCGAGGCGGCCGGATGCCTCAACGCTGCGTTCGGCTTGCAAGACGGCGGTGTAGCCGCTTTCATCCAATATCAGGCGTGTCAGATTGGCAGGCGACATCGTTGCGGCCTCGTCCCGCCAGCGGGCAATGTCGACCACAAGGTCCGCGAGTGATTTTCGAGCCTTGCCAGTCAGTTCGTCGGTTCCGACCAGACGCGCGGCGGCAACGCACAAAGGGGCGCGTTCTGCGCGCGCAACGATATGGATTTTCTCAACCGCCTTGTCGCCAATGCCGCGCTTTGGCACGTTGACGATCCGTTCGAACGCTAGGTCGTCGGCAGGCTGATTGACGATGCGTAAATAAGCAATGGCATCGCGAATTTCGGCACGTTCGTAAAAACGAAAACCACCAACTATCCGATAGTTGACGCCGATTTGTATGAAGCGGTCTTCAAATTCACGTGTCTGGTGCTGCGCGCGGACGAGGATGGCGATGCTATCGAGGCTTTCGCCCTGATACTGGATTGCTTCAATTTCCTCACCGACGCGGCGGGCCTCTTCGGGACCGTCCCATACGCCGATAATCCGAACCTTTTCGCCATCGTCCAGCTCGGTCCACAAAGTCTTGCCAAGTCGTGTGCTGTTGGCATTAATAAGGCCCGATGCCGCTGCAAGAATATGCGGCGTGCTGCGATAATTTTGCTCCAGCTTGATTGTCTTTGCGCCCGGAAAATCTTTTTCAAAGCGCAGTATGTTCGCAACCTCGGCCCCGCGCCAAGAATAGATGCTTTGGTCATCATCACCGACGCAGCAGATATTCTTGCGTTTCTGCGCCAGCAATCGAAGCCACAGATATTGGACGGCGTTGGTGTCCTGATATTCGTCGACAAGGATATATTTGAACTGCGCCTGATATTTTTCGAGAATGTCCCGGTTGTTCTTCAACAGGTTCAGGCCATGCAACAACAAATCGCCAAAGTCGCAGGCGTTCAATGCCAACAACCGCGCCTGATACAGTGCATATATATGTTGCCCTTTGCCGTTGGCAAAAGCTTCATTGTCGGCGGCATCCAAATCGGCAGGGGATTTGCCCGCATTTTTCCATTTGTCGAGCAAGCTCGCAAGTCCGCGCGCGGGAAAGCGCTTCTCGTCCAAATCCTCGGACTGGATAAGCTGCTTTAACAGCCGAAGCTGATCATCTGTGTCGATGATCGTGAAGTTGCTCTGCAGTCCAATGACTTCAGCGTGGCGGCGCAGCAGTTTTGCGCCAATACTATGGAATGTGCCAAGCCACGGCATCCCCTCCACCGCTGACCCGACCATCGCCCCAATGCGCTCGCGCATTTCGCGCGCCGCCTTGTTGGTGAAGGTGACGGCAAGGATTTCCGATGGCCATGCTTGGCGCGTGTATAATATCTGCGCCATACGCGCCGTCAGCGCTGCCGTTTTGCCTGTGCCAGCGCCCGCCAGCAGGAGCAGTGGTCCTTCGGTCGTCAGCACAGCCTCCCGCTGCGGCGGGTTTAACCCGCGCAACCAAGGCGGTTCCGTTTGCGACGGATCGGGCTGGACCATGATTTCTGACATATGCGAACGGTTAGGGAACGACGCGACGAACTGCAAGCGCCGTTCGGTCACATGGCGGAACTATAATGCGCCACAAGGCGCGCGCGCCGTTAATTGGTGGCAGGCCGCAATAATGTAAGTTTTGCTTTGCCGACATTGCGGACGGTGTCGATCGTGAAACCCTTCACATCAATCTCTTCTTTTATGCTGGTTTCAACGCTGATCCAGGCAGATGGTGCGAACCAGCCAAAGCGGACCAATTTATCCAGCGCGACTGACCCGGCACCGCTCAAATAAGGCGGATCCATCAGCACAATATCAGCTGGCTTTATCGCGGTCCCTAACGACAGCACTGAGGATTTTCGCACGTCGCTGTGGTCTTTTGCGCCAAGTTTGTTGATATTTACGGCAAGTGCGTCGAGCGCTAGCGCGTCATGCTCAACAAAGGTGCAGTGTGCCGCGCCGCGCGACAAAGCTTCAAGCCCAAGCGCGCCAGACCCGGCAAACAGGTCAAGCGCACGCAAATCTTCAAACGACCCCAGCCGACTTGTCAGCATGGAGAATAATGTCTCACGCGTGCGATCAGCCGTCGGGCGAGTTATGTCGCCCTTTGGCGCAATAAGCGGCCGCGAGCGCCACTGGCCGGAAATGATCCGCATGTTTATGCCTCCCTATCGACTTGCGATGGGGAGGTGGCAGCCGGAGCGGAAGCTCCGGATGACGCAAGGGCGCTCTTCCTGCGCATTTCAAGGAAAATCACTTCAACGTCTTTCGAAATTCAATCAGGTCTACGCGCCGCACTTCGCCGACGGTGCCGGGGGCAAGCTCGCCTAGCACAAACGGGCCGTAACGCGTCCGGATCAGGCGGCTGACTTCAAGTCCCAAATGTTCAAGTACCCGGCGGACTTCGCGATTCTTGCCTTCCGTCAGCGTCATTTCGACCCAGCCATTTCGGCCAGTGCGGCGTTCCAGATTGGCGTCGATTTTGCCATAGGTGACGCCCTCGATCTCGATACCGTGAATCAGTTCCTCAAGCTGCTCCTGACTGACATCACCAAAGCAACGCGCGCGATAGGTGCGTTCAACACCAGTTGATGGCAGTTCCATCTGGCGTTTGAATTCACCATCATTTGTGAGCAACAACAAGCCTTCGGTGTTGAGATCAAGCCGACCAATCGGCATCAGGCGTGGCAGATCCTTTGGCAGAACGTCGTAGATCGTTTTGCGCCCGCTAAAGTCGCGTTCAGCGGTCAGGCAGCCTTCGGGTTTGTGGAACATGTAAAGCTGCGTTGGCGTAGGCTGGCCCACGGCCTTGCCATCCACCGCCACGCCATGCAGCGATTTCAGCAAAGTTGCGGGCGTTTCCACCTTTTCATTATTCAGCGTTACCCGGCCATCGGCAATCATGCGTTCGATTTCGCGACGCGACGCAACGCCAGCGCGCGCAAGCAGCTTTGCAATGCGCTCTTCACCATCCTTACGTTCCAAAGCGCCCTTGCTAGGGCCTGCATTTGGGTTGGGTTTACGCGACGGTTTGCTGTCCCAACGCAGACGCGGTGGCTTGGCGGGGCGGGCAGGTGCTTTTGACGGAGGTTTAACCATATCCGCGCCTTTGACGCATATTGCTTCAAAAGTCACTGGCCATTCAGGAAAATGCCGTTAGTCATCGTCGCAATGTCGGTAAGGGGATGCCTGTGACGTCTATGCGCAAGAGTAAAAGCTGGTTGGATGCAGTAAAGCCATATCTCGAGAAAGAGGCAGTTATTGCGCTTCTGCTTGGGATTTCATCAGGTTTTCCATATGCAATGATCGGTGCAACGCTCACAACGCGTTTGGCGCAGGATGGTATCGACAAGAAAGCTGTAACGGCTTTTGCTCTCGCTTTTCTCGTTTACAATTTCAAATGGATGTGGGCCTGGATCGTTGATGGCGTTCGCATTCCCGTGCTTTGGCGAATGGGACAACGCTTATCTTGGTTACTCTTGTCCGCAGCGTTTGTTGCGATAGCTGTTTTCAATCTGGCCTTTGCCGACCCGAATTCAAGCCTTTTGTTTGTGGCCTATTCAGCAGTTTTCGTCGGTTTCGCTGGTGCAACATTCGATATTGTTATCGACGCTTACCGCATTGAAATTCTGCGTCCGGACCAACAAGGTGTGGGCGCAGGGATGAGTCAATATGGCTGGCGTATCGGGTCGGCTGGAGCAGGTGCACTGGCCCTGGTCGTTGCCGCAAGACTGGGCTGGGAGGCAGCTTATATCATGTGCGCCGCGTTTGCCATTCCAGCCGTTATCGCGGTTCTATGGGGCGGGGAGCCTGCGCGGCACCGTGAGGCAGTAGCGCGTAAGGCAATCAACATTGGCGAGTCTATAATTGGACCGTTTCGGGAATTTTTCAGCCGCCATGGTGCATGGCTCGTCCTTCTTTTTATTCTGCTACATAAAATCGGCGACACTCTAGCGAACCTTACTCTTCGGTTGCTGCTAGAAGATTTAGGCTTTTCCAATGACGAAATCGCGATTTACGATGTCGGGTTTGGTTTCTGGGCATATCTTATTGGCATCTTTGTCGGCGGTATTTTGTATGCAAAGATGGGGTTAAAGCGGTCTGTATTACTCAGCCTGTTTCTAATGATGATTTCTAACCTGAGCTTTGCGTTGTTGGCTAACGCTGGGCATAGCAACTGGGGCTTGGCAGCCACTATAGGTTTTGAAAACTTTGCGAGCGGCGTTGCAGGTACGGTTCTGGTCGCGTACTTCGCCGCCCTTTGTGACCTCAGGTTCACGGCGGCGCATTATGCGTTGATTTCGTCTGCTGCCAGCATTGTTGGACGATTTTTAACCGGAACAACTGCCGGAGCGATGGTTGAGAGTATGGGCTTTTTTAACTTCTACATACTAACGACGTTGGCTGCGTTGCCGGGTATCATATTGTTCTGGATGATGATGCGAAGTGGGCTTGCTGACAGTTCTATTGGCACAGCAGCAACTTTTGATGGCAAACCATCGAATGGTGTTGGATAGCATACCGAACCGGCATTTCGCCTTCGCTAGGATGGCACGGTTAATCAGGCACCTGGTCATTAAGCCGTAAAACTTCGCCCGCCAGATATAGCGAGCCGCAGATCAGGACATTGGCTGGCGCTTGCTGCCAGGCCAACTGTCCCAGCGCGGCGATAATGTCGCTTGCTGTCCGTGCGTCGGTGATGTGCAGTTTGGAACGCGCCACGTCGCACAATTCGCTTGGCGCATGATGCGCATGACCCGCTATTGGCACGGCAATCAGCGTTTCAATTTTGTGCGCAAATGGCGTGAGGAAGCCAAGCGCGTCCTTATTCTGCAACATGCCGATGATGACGCGCACTGGCGCCGCATTTTCCAATATTTTGGCAATCGCCGCGCCTGCATCGGGATTATGCCCACCGTCCAGCCAAATATGGGAACTATCGGGCAATAATTCGGTCAGTGGCCCTGCCGCCAGCAATTGCATCCTTGCGGGCCAGCGCGTCCACTCCATCGCGGCGGACAAGGCCGCTTCTGTAATGTGGATTGCCGTTTGATGCCGCAGCATCGCCACCGCCAAGGCTGCATTATCGGCCTGATGCGCGCCCGGCATGCGGGGCAGGGGCAGGTTCAACTTTCCAGCCGAGTCACGATAATGCAGGCGGCCATCATATACCGCCGCGTCCCAGCCTTCGCCGCGTGCGTTTAACACTGCGTTGTGCAAGGACGCTTGCTTGGCAACGGTGTTTGCCATCGACGCGCAATATTTCTGCGTCACTAAAGGCGCGCCAAACTTGGCAATGCCCGCCTTTTCAAACGCGATGCGGTCAAGTGGCGGCATATTGGGAATGCCATCCTCCGCCGCCAACAAAAACCCCTCATGATCCAAGCCGAGTGAGGATATGCCGCAAGCGACAGGCTTCGTCAGCACATTGGTTGCATCCAGCCTGCCACCAAGGCCAACCTCAATGATGCATGCATCGGCCTTCGTCCGTGCAAAGGCGCAAAAGGCAACAGCGGTGGTGACTTCAAAAAAGCTCGCCTCCAACCCCTCTGCATGGTCAAGAACTTCGGACAGCAATGCGGACAAAGTAAAATCATCAATCAACCGCCCTGCAATGCGGATGCGCTCGTTAAAGCGCACCAGATGCGGGCTGGAGTAGACATGCGCAGTCAGCCCCGCCGCCTCAATCGCGCCACGCAGAAAGGCGCAGGTCGAACCTTTGCCATTGGTGCCGGAAACATGGAAGACGGGCGGGAGATGATGATGCGGGTTGCCGAGCCGATCCAGCAAGGTTGCGATACGTTCAAGGCCCAATATGTCCTTGCCCGGCGACAGCATCGTCAGCCGGTCAAGCTGCGCCTGAACGGCAGGGTCAGTGGAGGTGGCGTGGTCAGGCATTCATCTTTTCCCCGACGACAAAACTACGTCACCCTGAACTTGTTTCAGGGTCCATTGCGCGGCAAAAACCGGCGGCCTATGCGCAGAAATAGACCCTGAAACAAGTTCAGGGTGACGGCGGGGTAGCATTACAACCCTTTCTATCAAGCCGCCTTCTTTTCCGGCGCGAGATAGCCGATGAGTTGCGACAAGACGTCGCGCAGGTCGTGGCGGTGGGTGACCATGTCGACCATGCCATGCTCGAGCAGATATTCGGCGCGCTGGAAGCCTTCGGGTAGTTTTTCGCGGATTGTTTGTTCAATCACGCGCTGTCCAGCAAAGCCGATAAGCGCGCCAGGTTCAGCAATTTGCACATCGCCAAGCATCGCATAAGACGCAGTTACGCCGCCTGTAGTCGGGTCAGTCAACACAACAATATAGGGCAGTCCTGCATCATGCAGCATTTGTATCGCCACGGTCGAACGCGGCATTTGCATGAGGCTTAATATCCCTTCCTGCATGCGCGCCCCGCCGGCTGCGGTAAAGATGACATAAGGGCATTTGGCGCGGATCGCGGCCTTTACTGCGTCGACAAATGCCTCGCCCACCGCCATGCCCATGGAGCCACCCATGAAGGCGAAGTCCTGCACACTGACAACAACCGTCTGGCCGTCGACTTTGCCTTTGGCCGAAATCATCGCATCGGTCTCGCCAGTGGCAAGGCGCGCGGCCTTTATGCGGTCCGTATATTTTTTGGTATCTTTAAATTTCAACGGGTCTTCGCCAACGACGGGTGGGGGCAGCACGTTGTAACTGTCGTCATCGAACAGAGCCGCAAAGCGTGTCGCCGGACCAATGCGGCCATGATGATCACATTTGGGGCAGACCGATTGATTTTCCTCAAATTCGCGCAGGAAGATCATCGCCTGACAGCCCTTGCATTTGTGCCAGAGCGTTTCGGCGGTCTCACGCTTTGTGATGAAGGGAATGGCGTTACGGACGCGGGTGACCCAGTTCATGAATTTTCCCCTGTAATTTTACCGCAGCCCTGAGCCTGTCGAAGGGCGCTTCTCGATGAAGGCGCTGACCCGAGAGGCGTGCTTCGACAGGCCCAAGGCTACGGTTTTGTTATCATGCTCTTGCTGAAATAATAGCTTCTTTCAAAGATGCCACATAATCGCGGACAGGGCCAGCGGCGTTGGCGCCATGCTCAGCGACAAGTTCAACAATCGCCGAGCCAACCACCACGCCATCGGCGACACGTGCGATGTTAGCGGCTTGTTCAGGCGTGCGGACGCCAAAGCCCACGGCGATGGGCAGGTCGGTGTGCGCTTTGAGGCGCGCGACAGCTTCATCAATGCTCGTCTGTGCGGCGACTTGTAGGCCCGTGATGCCAGCGACGCTGACATAATATAGGAAACCCGACGCGCCGTTGAGGACCGTGGGTAAGCGTGCAGCGTCCGTTGTCGGTGTCGCCAAGCGGATGAGGTCAATGCCAGCATTGCGCAAAGCAGGGCCAAGCTCCGGGTCTTCCTCGGGCGGAATGTCGACGCAGATGACGCCGTCGACGCCAGCTGTGTTGCATTCGGATGCAAACCAGTCGCCACCACGGATCGTCATCGGGTTGGCATAGCCCATCAACACCAAAGGCGTATCGGGATGACGTGTGCGAAAGGCCGCGGCGAGGGCGAAGATGTCCGCGGTGGTGGTGCCAGCGTTCAGGCTGCGGATATTCGCTTCCTGAATAACAGGGCCATCGGCCATTGGGTCAGTGAACGGCATGCCAAGTTCAATGACATCCGCCCCGCCCGCGACGAGCGCGTCGAGATTAAAGGCGGTGTCGCCATCGCCTGCCGTTATGAAGGTGACGAGGGCCGGGTGGGGTTTGGCAAAGGCGGAGGAGAGGCGGGTCATAGCGCTACCTTTTCGTCATCCCGAACTTGTTTCGGGGTAACAGGCAAAGGGATCGCATTATCCTGAAACAAGTTCAGGATGACGAGGCAAATATTGCGACGCAAAACGGCAACGCTGTTCATTTCGTGCGCTTCTGCATAATCTTTTCAAACCCAAATGCCACAAGGCCAGCCAATAATATGATTAACCATGGCGGCAGAAGGTAGACCCGATCGTTCGTATAGCCATGTATAAATGAGGTCAAAGCGATCAACGTAGCAGTGGCGACCAAAAAAAAGCTCAATGAACGTCTGTTAATAAACTGTTTCATATCATCCTCTCCAACCTTCCGTCATTCTCTCCAACCTCTCGTCATCCCGAACTTGTTTCGGGATAACAATCAACTGCTTCGCGTTATCCTGAAACAAGTTTAGCATGACAGTCGGTCAGTTTCATATCGTCGCCCCCAAAGCCTCGGCCACAGTGAAGATATCCTTGTCACCACGCCCGCATAAGTTTGCCAATATGATCTGATCCCGGTCCATCTTTTTGGCTTCGCGCTCAACGGCGGCAATCGCGTGGGCTGGCTCAAGCGCTGGAATGATGCCTTCGGTGCGGCAGAGCAATTGGAATGCGGCAAGGGCCTCGACATCGGTCACGCTGTCATACCGCACGCGGCCAATTTCCTTAAGCCAGCTATGCTCTGGACCAATGCCAGGATAATCGAGCCCAGCCGAAATTGAGTGCGCCTCGGCGATCTGGCCGTCTGCATCCTGCAGCAAATAGGTTTTGTTGCCGTGGAGGATACCGGGGCGACCGCCCGCAAGACTTGCGGCATGTTCCTTGCCGAGACCGTGACCTGCCGCTTCAATGCCGAGCATCGCCACGTCTTTGTCGTCGAGAAACGGGTTGAACAGCCCTAGAGCGTTTGAACCGCCGCCGATGCAGGCGACAAGCAAATCGGGCAAGCGGTTGATGCGGCTCAGCATTTGCGCGCGCGCTTCCTTGCCGATGACGCTTTGGAAATCGCGGACCAATTCGGGATACGGATGCGGGCCAGCCGCCGTGCCAATGATGTAGAATGTGTCATGAACATTGGCGACCCAGTCGCGCAGCCCTTCGTTCATCGCGTCCTTCAACGTGCCAGCGCCGCTGGTGACGGGAATGATCTCGGCTCCCAACAAGCGCATGCGGAACACATTTGGCTGCTGCCGCTCAATGTCTTTTGCGCCCATATAGATGAAGCAGGGCAGGCCAAAACGTGCGCAAACGGTTGCGGTGGCAACGCCATGTTGGCCAGCGCCGGTTTCCGCGATGATCCGCGTCTTGCCCATACGCATAGCCAGTAAAATTTGGCCAACGCAGTTGTTGATCTTATGCGCGCCGGTGTGGTTCAATTCATCACGCTTGAACCAGATTTGCGCGCCTTTGCCCGCAGGCGCATCCTTGCGGACTTCTTCGGTCAGGCGTTCGGCATAATATAGCGGCGATGGGCGGCCGACATAATGTTCAAGCAGATCATCGAACTGCGCAGCAAAGGCCGGGTCCTGTTGCGCGGCGCGATATTCGCGCTCCAAATCCAGCACGAGCGGCATGAGTGTTTCGGCCACATAGCGCCCGCCGAACTGGCCAAAATGGCCACGCTCGTCGGGTTGGTTGCGGAAGGAGTTCGGGGTGCGTTCAGTGATTGTCATAGTCCCGCACCGCTTGGCAGAAGGCCGCAATTTTGTCCACATCCTTGATGCCGGGCGCGGATTCGACGCCCGATGATGTGTCCACCAGTTGCGCGCGTGTTTGGCGCAAAGCTTCCCTTACGTTGTCGGGGGTCAGGCCGCCCGCAAGGCCCCATGGAAGTCTGTGTTTGTGCTCGGTTAGCAAGGACCAGTCAAAACGCATGCCAGTCCCGCCGGGCAATGCCTGTGCTGGCGCATCAAACAAGATGAGGTCGGCGGCATCGACATATTCATCTGCATTTTTGAGCGATGTGGAATCCCGAACGCCGAACGCCTTCCAAATCTCGATATCAACTGCGCTTTTTAGGACGCGGAGCCATTGCGCGGTTTCGGAGCCATGAAATTGCACGATATCGGGCTTGATGACTTCGAGCGCCTTGGCAGTCAGGCCGGGTTCTGCGTTCACCAGTAATAGGACAACCTTTAGCGAAGCTGGCGCGCGCATTCGCAGGGCGGCGGCTTTTTCCATGGGGACATAACGCGGACTTTTTGCATAAAGATTGAGACCAATATGGGTAGCGCCCGACTTCGCAGCCGCATCGACTGTCGTTTCGTCTTTAAGCCCGCAAATTTTGATGTATGTTTTCATATTGGGTCCAATAGCGGACACATTCCTTCCCGTCATGCTGAACTTGTTTTGGCTCTGCCAGCCTTCGGCTCCAGCATCCATCGCGCCGCCGCGACCCACATTTCGTTAGGAAACATGGACCCTGAAACAAGTTCAGGGTGACGAGAGGGACGGCGGCAGTGCGTTATGCTGAACCGAGTTCAGCATGACGGGAATTCGAATGACTTACAACGTGCCCATAATGGCCCGTGCAGCGTCGTCAGGGCTCTCTGCCTTAGTGATCGGCCGTCCGATGACTAATATACTCGCGCCATCGTCACGCGCCTGTCTGGGCGTTACAGTGCGTTTTTGGTCGGCGGCGGTACCGCCGGCGGGGCGAAGGCCGGGGACGACGAAGAAACCATCCTTCCACGCCTTTTTCGCGGCTTTCACTTCATGTCCTGAACAGACAATGCCATCGAGGCCAGCCTCTTGCGCGAGCGCGGCCAAGCGGGCGACTTGCAACTCGGGGCTGTCCGATACACCCACACGGTTCAGGTCATGATCGTCCAAACTGGTCAGGACTGTCACCGCAACCACTTTGGTATGCAAGCCAGCCGCCGCTTTGGCATCCTCCATCATCGCGCGGCCACCCGCGGCGTGGATGGTGACGATGGCGGGTTCAAGCGCGTTGATCGCCTGCATCGCCTTGGCAACGGTATTGGGAATGTCATGCAATTTTAGGTCGAGGAAAATCGGTAGGCCCAGTTTCTGCACCTCATGCACGCCATGATGGCCATTGGCGCAGAAAAATTCGAGGCCAAGTTTCACCCCGCCAACTTGTCCCTTGATACGGCGGGTCAATTCCAGCGCGTCTTCCAGATAGGGGGTGTCGATGGCGACGAAGATAGGGTTGGTCATATCGGATCCACAGCAGTGTAAGCAGGGGGAGGAGAGGCTGGCGGCGGGAGGGCTGGTGTCCGCTGGTTGCCCTCAAGCGTCAATATGCGCCGCTTCATGCGCCATATATGTGTTCGGTGCACAAGGTATAACGGCAAAAACCCAATCAGGAATGCGACAATGACCAAAGCTGGCAATTTCGTATCGAGGCGAAGACCGCCCCAAAGGCTGACCGATACAGGGGCCCAATTGTTGGTTGCAAACACAATCAACCCGACAATGATCGTTACCCAAATCAGCGTTTTTAGAAATCGCATCGCGCGGTCTCTCCTTTACCCGCATAGTTTAAGCAAACTTTCCCCCTTTGGGTAGGGATTAGTGTGTTTTCGTCACATGCGCTGCAATTAAGGGAGCCATGCTTAGCCAAATACCCGGTCAAAAATGGTGTCGATGTGCTTGAAATGATAATCAAGATTGAAACGATCTTCGATTTCCGACGCAGTCATTTTTGCTGTGACATCCGGGTCGGCTTTCAGCAGCTCCATTAACGACTCTGCGCCATCCGACTCCCACACCTTCATCGCATTGCGTTGCACAATGCGGTAGCTGTCTTCGCGGCTAATCCCGGCCTGAGTAAGGGCCAACAGGACGCGCTGCGAGTGAACAAGCCCGCCCATGCGATCAAGATTCTTTTGCATCCGCTCTGGGTAGATCAGCAACTTGTCGATGACACCCGTCAGGCGGCCAAGAGCGAAATCGAGCGTTATGGTTGCGTCAGGGCCTATATAGCGTTCAACGCTCGAATGGCTGATGTCGCGTTCATGCCATAAGGCGACATTTTCGAGCGCGGGTGTGACATAACCACGCACCATACGGGCAAGACCCGTCAGGTTTTCGGTCAAAATCGGGTTACGCTTATGCGGCATGGCCGAGCTACCCTTTTGACCCGGCGCAAAATATTCCTCTGCCTCCAGCACCTCGGTGCGCTGCAAATGACGCACTTCGGTCGCCAGACGCTCAATGGATGAGGCGATGACACCCAGCGTCGCAAAATACATCGCGTGGCGGTCGCGGGGGATGACTTGCGTGGAGACGGGCTCAACCGCAAGGCCAAGCTTGGCAGCAACATGCGCCTCTACTTTGGGGTCGATATTGGCGAAGGTACCAACGGCACCCGAAATCGCACAGGTCGCGATTTCGGCGCGTGCAGCGACCAGACGTTCGCGACCGCGTGCAAATTCGGCATAAGCTTGCGCCAGCTTCATACCAAAGGTGATGGGTTCGGCGTGTATGCCATGGCTGCGGCCGATGGTCGGCGTGAACTTATGTTCCATCGCGCGGGTTTTGATCGCAGCCAGCAGCGCATCCATGTCAGCGAGCAACAGGTCTGTCGCTTGTGTCAATTGGACGGCAAGGCAGGTGTCGAGCACATCGGAGGATGTCATGCCTTGATGCATAAAGCGGGCCTCGTCGCCGACTTGTTCAGCAACCCATGTCAGAAACGCGATAACGTCATGCTTTGTGACTGCTTCGATTGCGTCGATAGCCGCGACGTCGATAACTGGGTTTGTTTCCCAATATTTCCATAGGGCTGCGGCGGCGGATGCGGGCACGACGCCAATTTGGGCTAGCGCGTCCGTGGCATGCGCCTCAATTTCGAACCAAATGCGGAAACGGTTTTCCGGCTCCCATATCTTGACCATGTCTGGGCGGGAATAACGTGGGATCATAAGAAACGCTTTCGGCTGATTTCGGGAGTCGTGGTTCCGTTAGCAGGCGGACCGTTAGGCGTCAAAAATGCAAATGGCACTTATTATTGCCGAAGCACATTCCGGCATGAAAATACATTTAGCTGTGGATTGCTGAAATCCTTGCTTTGCGACTGCGGGCTGGCCCGCTATCGGCTCATGCATGTCTGATATTGTTGATGCCCCAGCAGAAGATCCGTTCGACGCGATAGTTGATACGCCGTTTGATGCGGCCTTGTCGGAACGTTACCTGATCTATGCAATGTCAACGATTACGGCGCGTTCTTTGCCAGATTTGCGCGACGGGCTTAAACCGGTTCATCGGCGTCTGTTATGGGCTATGCGCCTGTTGAGGCTTGATCCCGCCAGCGGTTATAAGAAATGCGCGCGGGTCGTCGGTGATGTGATTGGTAAATATCACCCGCATGGCGACCAGTCGGTCTATGATGCGATGGTCCGCCTCGCGCAGACATTCTCCCTGCGGTATCCGTTGGTCGATGGGCAAGGCAATTTCGGCAATATTGATGGCGATAATGCCGCTGCTTACCGGTATACCGAAGCGCGGCTGACAAAGACGGCCATTGAGCTGATGAACGGGCTTGACGAAAACGCGACCGATTTTCGGCCAACCTATAATGGCGAAGATGAAGAGCCAGAGGTCATGCCCGGCCTGTTCCCGAACTTGCTGGCCAATGGGGCAAGCGGGATTGCTGTGGGCATGGCGACAAGCATTCCGTCGCATAATGCCGCTGAGATTATTGACGCTGCTATGCTGTTGATTGACAATCCGCAGACCAGTCACGAACAATTGATGGAAATTGTGCGTGGCCCGGATTTTGCGACGGGTGGCGTGTTAGTGGATAGCCCATCGGTGATCAGCGCGGCCTATGCCTCTGGCCGAGGTGCCATGCGTGTGCGCGCGCGTTTCTCGAACGGCTGGCAGAATGACAAAAAATGGGAACCAACTGGCGTTGAAAAACTGCCCGGCGGCACATGGCAATTGATTGTGTCTGAAATTCCCTATCAAGTGCAAAAGGGCAAGCTGATTGAGCAAATCGCCCAGCTTATTGCTGACAAAAAGCTACCCATTCTTGATGATATTCGCGACGAAAGCGACGAGCAAGTCCGCATTGTGCTTGTGCCGAAAAGCCGCAATGTTGATCCCGAAGACCTGAAAGACGCATTATTCCGCCTGACTGATTTGGAAACGCGTTTCTCGTTAAATATGAACGTGTTGGATTCCGACCGCACGCCCAAGGTTATGGGCTTAGGCGAAGTCCTGCGGCACTGGTTGCGGCACCAGATAGACGTGATCGTCCGCAAATCCCAGCACCGGCTGGAGAAGATCGACGCGCGGCTGGAGCTGCTTCAAGGCTATATCATTGCGTTCCTTAATCTTGATCGCATTATCGAGATTATCCGAACGGAGGACGAACCCAAGCCCGTCATGATGACGGAATTCCAATTGAATGATCGTCAGGCCGAGGCCATCCTGAATATGCGTTTGCGGTCATTGCGCAGGCTTGAGGAAATGGAACTGCGGCGGGAGCTTGATGCGTTAGAGGCCGAGCGGGAAGATCTTGTAAAATTGATCGAAAGCCCGGCGCTCCAAAAGAAGCGTTTGAAGAAAGACCTGTCGGCACTGCGTAAGAATTACGCCGAAGAAACGGTGCTTGGACGCCGCCGGACAAGCTTGAAAGAAGCAGGGCAAGCGCGCGAGATTTCGCTTGAGGCCTTTGTGGAACGCGAACCTGTGACCGTGATCATGTCAAAGCGCGGCTGGATCAAGGCGATGAAGGGGCATGCTGACCTCTCCGCACGCGCAGATTTCAAGTTCAAGGAAGGGGACGGCCCCGCTTTTGCCTTCCATGCCCAAACGACAGACAAGATCCTTATTGCGACTGCAAATGGTCGTTTTTACACCTTGGGTGCGGATAAGCTTCCCGGCGCGCGCGGTTTTGGTGAGCCCGTCAGCACGATGATCGATATTGAAGCGGGTAATGATATTGTTGCCGTTTTCCCGGCCATTGCCGATGGCCGGATGTTGCTGGCTGCAACCACTGGAAAGGGTTTTATTGCGCGCATAAGCGACGTTATTGCCGAGACACGCAAAGGACGTGGCGTTGTGACCTTGAAGCCCGGCACGCGGTTGAAAGTCGTCCGCCTCGCGCCACCGGAAACTGCCGACGAGGCCGCCTTGCGCGATCAATATGTCGCCGTGGTGGGCGATAACCGGAAACTGGTTGTCTTCCCGATGACCGAAATCCCTGAAATGTCCAAAGGGCAGGGCGTGACCTTGCAGCGGTATAAGGACGGCGGGCTTGCCGACGCCATTTGTTTCCGCATGAGCGAAGGTCTTAGCTGGGCCATGGGCGGCGACAGCGGGCGGATGCGGACGGAGAATGACATGTCGTTATGGCGTGTTGCGCGCGGTGCCGCTGGCCGATTGCCGCCGCAGGGATTCCCGCGGAACAATCAATTTGATTGATTAAGGTCGGCTAAAACCGCGTTGACCGCTTGTACAGCCAGCGCGCCTTGGCGTGCGGCATCTGGAAAATTCTCCTCTATCCAGGCAGCTTCTATGGCTTGCAGCGTTTTTGCGACCAAGGGGCCAGCGGGTAAGCCCATGACAATGAGTTCGCCGCCCCTGATCAAAAGCGTTGGAATATCCCATTGTTCCAGCCGCGCGAGACATTCCGGCACGTCCGGATCGACCGCATATAGCATCACGGCATCGCGTGCTGTGTCGATATCCGCACGATAAGCGATCGCGCGGACATTAAAGGGTGTGGGCACGCCTGCGCGCAACCTTTGGGCAAAGCCCTCGCGCATTTTGTTGGACAGTTTCAACCGCGCCGCAACCTTATCGGCCGCAACATTATCGCGGGTTAACAGCGCCAGAAAGCGCGCAGGCAGCGAGACGGGCTGCGCAAATTGGGCTTCGCGCTCCACAAGGTGCAGCAGGTCATCGGTGGCGCTGCCCGACAGTTCGGGCAGAAACGGCGTAAAGATGCCATTTGCGATCATCAGCCGGACCGATGCGACCGGATTTTTCAAGCCTAATATGCGGGTGAGTTCCTGCGCGATGCGTTCGCGCGACAAGGCCGTCAGTCCATGCGCGCCCGTTGCGCACGCCGTAATGGCGTCCGCATCAAGCTGCCCGCCGCCATAGCGCGCAAGGAACCGGAAATAGCGCAATATGCGCAAGAAATCTTCGGCGATTCGTTGATGGGCATCGCCAATGAACCGCAATCTGCGTGCCTCCAGATCACTCAGTCCATCAAAATAGTCGAAGACTTGCCCGCTTTTGGGGTCCGCATATAAAGCGTTGATCGTGAAGTCGCGGCGTGCGGCGTCCTCTTGCCAGTCCGTTGCAAAAGCGACCGTCGCACGGCGTCCATCGGTTGCAACATCGCGCCGCAACGTTGTGATCTCGTAATTTTTGCCATCCACAGCGGCGGTGACCGTTCCGTGTTCGATGCCAGTTGGAATGGCCTTAATGCGCGCAGCTTCCAAACGGTTGATGACTTCGTTTGGTAATAACGCCGTTGCGATATCAACATCGGATACGGGCAAACCAAGCAGCGTGTCGCGCACCGCGCCGCCCACATAACGCGGGCCACCATAAACATCCTCCAGCGCAGCCAAAATCCTTTTCAGGCCATCATGATGCTGCCACTCGGCATCGGGAAGGCGCGCAAGCGTCATACCAGCCGCCGCACGAGATTGGCGATGATCCCCGCCGTCACGCCCCATATCCGTCGTTCGCCCCATTGCATGTCATAATAACTACGTTGCTGTCCATTCCAAGCGGCTTCTTTTTGCACCGAATTGGCAGGGTCAAGCAGGAAGGCAAGCGGCACTTCGAAATAGTCATCGACTTCTTCCGGATTGGGCCGAAGCGCAAGGTTCGGCGGGATGAAGCCGATAACGGGCGCGATGCTATATCCGCTGCCGGAGAAATATGTGTCCGCAACGCCGATGACGTCAACTATTGTGGGCGGGATGTTCAATTCTTCATGCGCCTCACGCAAGGCCGCCGCGATTACGTTTTCATCGCTGTCATCGACTTTGCCACCGGGAAAGGCAACTTGGCCCGCATGGCTGCGCAACCATGTGGGGCGCTGAGTCAAGATGACACCAGGTTCCGCCCGGTCTGTTATGGGGATCAGAACCGCTGCTGCACGGTGGGCGTCGACGGCAAAGTGCCGTTCATCCTCAATCTCTATGCTGCGTGCTGGATCAAGCGCAACTTCCAGCCTGCGCCGCCAATTCATGCAGGCGAAGCCAGTTGGAATTGCGCGCCTTTGCTCCAAATGCTTGGGTTTTCCGGATTTTCGGCGAGCGCCAAATTGGCAAGTTCATAATAGACTGGACGCGCAAGCTTTGCCCACATCCCGCCGCGCACATGCAAATATATCAGGCCGCCGCGTATCTCAATTGCGTGATCGGCATCGGCAAAAACAAGGTCGTCGCTGTTGAGCCGGAATGCCAAGCTGCGTTCGGGTCCTTCGCCTTCGCTTTGCAGTTCAGCGGCAATGAACGGGGCGTCGTCGACGATAATCGACAGCTTTTGCTGCGGCGTCACAAGCCAATATTGTCCATCGGCATCGCGGCGCAATAGGCTGGAAAAGGCACGGATCATCGCCGGCCGCATAATTTCTCCGCCCTGATGAAACCATTTACCGTCAGACGCGATCCGTATTTCGCTGTCGCCGATATTGGCGGGTTCCCAGCTTTCGACAGGTGGCAATTTTCGCGTCGCAACAAGTTCCGCAATATCGGACAGAGTAAGCTTGGCGAGATCAGGTGCTTCATAAGGCATAAGAACGCGATACGGACAAAGCTAGCAATCGTCAAAGCTTAGTCGGCAGGGCCAAGCATACCATGTGTTGGCAAGGCAACCATTTCGACATTGCGCAGCAGCAAACGCCTTGGCTCCCAAGGTCCGGGCAAGGTCCAGCCAGATGTGCCCTTGGCATCAAAACCAAAACG
>JBILLO010000088.1:0-8057 GCA_044376035.1 Sphingorhabdus sp. | reverse complement strand
GCCGCCGCAAAGATTTCCAGTGAAACAGCAAAGCGACCTGCGCATTGTCCGACAATTGCGTGGCCTTGCGGCTTTCAAAATTGGTGTAGAACACAAAACCGCCATGTGTACCAAGATCGCGGCCATGGCCTTTTAACAGGACCATCCGCACTGAAGGCTGCCCATCTGCGCCCGTGGTTGCCAATGCCATCGCGTTGGAGTCATTGATTTCGGTGGTCCGCGCTTCGGCAAACCATGCGTCGAACAGGCTAAAGGGATCAGGTCTTTCCATAATCCACCGATAGGCTAGACTGATGCGGGTTAAAAGGGGCTAGACGATAAAATGAACTGGGACATGATATTTGGGCTCGCCAATGCATGGGCGTTGCTTGGCTGGGTGATACTGGCACTTGCGCCGAAACGCGCGGTGATTGCCCCTTTAGTGTTTTTTGCAGGCGCGGTCTTGCTCGCATGCCTTTATGCGGGCCTAATCATCCCGTTGATGGCAGGTCTGATCTCGGACGGTGGACCGGTGGGACGCCCGCCAGCAGATTTTACGACTTTGGCCGGCGTGATGGCGCTGTTTGACTCGCCCGGCGGCGCAACGATTGGCTGGATCCATTATTTGGCCTTTGATCTGTTCGTCGGCATCTGGATCGCGCGTAACGCAGACGCGCTTAAAATATCCCGCTGGCTACAGGCCCCGATATTGTTTTTTACCCTGATGGCGGGACCGATTGGCTTGCTGCTCTATCTTCTGCTACGCCAGATAAAGGGCGAGAAACCCAATAATGCCGTGCTTCCAAGTTGACTCCCGGCGCTGTAATACCAATGTAAGACGCTTGGCAGAGTAACAGGGACAAGAATGGCAGATCCTTATTCCATATTAGGTGTGTCCAAAGCAGCGGACGACAAGGCGATCAAGGTCGCCTATCGCAAGCTGGCGAAGGAATTGCACCCCGACAAGAACAAGGACAATCCAAAGGCGTCGGATCGGTTCAGCGAAGTGACGCAGGCCTATGACCTATTGTCCGACCCCAAAAAACGCGGTCAATATGATCGTGGTGAGATTGATGAAAACGGGCAGCCGCGCTTTACGGGCAATCCTTTTGGCGGCGGCGGTGGCTCTGGCCAAGCTGGTCCAGCGGGTGGCAATTTCGACTTTGGCAGCGGCGGCATTGACTTGGGCGATATATTTGACGGTCTGTTTGGTGGCGCAGGTGGTGCACGCCCCGGCGCTGGACCCGGCCCACGTCCGCAGCAAGCGCCGCCGCCCAAGGGCGCGAATATTGCATATGCGCATTTGGTGTCGTTCACAGACGCCGCCACGCTTGCGCCACAACGCATCATGCTAAGTGATGGCAAGACGGTGGAATTCAAACTGCCCGCTGGCATGGTTGCGGGCCAGCAAATCCGTATTCCGGGCAAAGGACAGCTTGGCCCCGGCGGCCATGGCGATGCGATGGTGACGCTCCAGATCGGGAAGCATCCGCATTTGGTGCGTGACGGCGATAACATCCGCATCGACCTGCCGATTTCGTTGAAAGAGGCGCTGGCAGGCGGCAAAGTCAAAGTGCCAACGGTGGATGGCGCAGTCATGTTGACCGTCCCGCCGCGCACCAATTCGGGCGCTGTTCTGCGGATCAAGGGACGCGGCTTTACCGCCAAGACCGGCGCGCGGGGTGATCAGCTTGTGACGTTGATGATCCATCTGCCGACAGACCCGGCGGAACTTGCTCGGATAAGTGACGTTCTCTCGGACAGCCCTGTCCGGGAGAATATGCGTGTCTGAAATTTCGCCTCTGTCACCGGAGGCGCGTGCACATCTTCCGGCGACAACACATCCCGATGAAAGCGAAGCCAAATGGTTTGCGCGGCTCGGCCTTCCGGGTCAGGTCATTGAAGTGATAAAGCGCGTCGGCTTAGGCGTTTATAGCGACGGTTTCATTCACGCGGGCAATTTTGCCTATCTGTCCTTGCTGTCCTTATTCGCCTTTTGCGTCGTGGCGGCGGCGATCGCCGGGGCATTTGGCCAAACCGAATCTGGCCTGGCGTTAATTGGCGCATTTTTTAAAACTGTACCGCCAAGCGTCGCTAGCGCCCTGCAAGAACCCATCCAGTCCGCCATGACCGCACGCTCGGGCCCGTTATTGTGGTTGAGTGCGGGTGTCAGCCTTTGGACGGCGGCAAGTCTTATCGAAACCTTTCGCGACGTTTTGCACCGCGCTTATGGCGCAACACCAAATCGTGCGTTCTGGCATTACCGGTTGGGCTCGCTGGGTGCGATTATTGCGTCGGTCGTGCTGGCGATGGTCGCCTTTTCCGCGCAGGTGATGGTCACCGCGGCGGAGGATTTTGTCTATCGCTTCATCCCCACGGCGCAGACCGTGGCAAGCTACTTCGCATGGGGCCGCATCATTCCCTTCGTCACATTGTTTGCCGCAATTTACGTCATTTTCGCAGGGCTAGCGCCGTCCAAATATCGCTCTTCGGATTTTCCAAAATGGCCCGGGGCGGGCTTTGTGAGCATTTGGTGGCTTGGGTTAACCGCGTTGCTGCCCATGATCTTATCCAGTGTGAGCAATTATGATCTGGCTTATGGCAGTCTGGCAGGGGTGATGCTTGCCCTGATTTTCTTTTACCTGATTGGCCTTGGCTTGGTAACAGGGGCGCAGTTGAACGCGGCGCTGGCCAACGCACATGAAAATGGACTAAGGCAAGTCAATGCAAATATAGCTGACGAATGAGGATATTATGACCGGATTGATGGCGGGCAAACGCGGGCTGATTATGGGGCTTGCCAATGACAAGTCGCTTGCATGGGGTATCGCACAGCGCTTGCATGCCGAAGGCGCCGAACTGGCCTTCAGCTATCAGGGTGCAGTTATGGAGAAACGCGTCCGGCCATTGGCGGCGCAACTGGATTGTGATTTCCTGATCGACTGCGATGTTGCGGACATGGCCAATCTCGACCGCGCGTTTGAAACGCTGGCCGACAAATGGCCAACCATCGATTTCGTGGTGCACGCGATTGGCTTCACCAACAAAGAGGCGTTGCGCGGCAAATATTATGAGATCGGATTGGAAGACTTTCTGATGACCATGAACATCAGCGTCTATAGCTTCACCGCTGTTGCAAAGCGCGCTGCGGCGATGATGAAGCCGCTTGATCCCGAAACGGGCGAAGGTGGCGGATCGTTGCTGACATTGAGCTATTATGGCGCGGAAAAGGTTATGCCGCATTATAACGTCATGGGCGTGGCAAAGGCTGCGCTGGAAACGTCAGTCAAATATCTGGCCAATGACGTGGGGCCGCAGGGCATTCGCGTCAACGCCATTTCGGCTGGCCCCATCAAAACGCTGGCGGCGTCGGGCATTGGCGATTTCCGCTATATATTGAAATGGAATGAGTTGAACACGCCGCTGCGCCGCAATGTCACGATTGATGATGTTGGTTCCTCGGCGCTGTATTTCCTGTCCGACCTTGCCGCAGGGGTGACGGGCGAAATCCACCATGTTGACGCAGGCTATCACACCGTCGGCATGAAACAGGAGGATGCTCCTGATATCGGCACACTCTGATGTTCGAGGGGCATAGCGACGCGCTGGTTTTGCTGCTGGCGGGCTGTGCGATGCTGGTTGGTGTCCACGGCTATTTGCACGCGCGTCGCTATTGGGAGGGCTTGCCGCCTTTGTTGGACGCCTTTGTCTCGATGGCAGGTTTTTTAGGCATCATTGGCGCGTTTGTATGGGCAGGCCGTATTGGCACGACCTACGGCCATCCCCACGCCGCCCGCGTGCTTGGTGTCGCAATCGCACTCATCATTTTCCGTGCAATCCGGACTTGGTTGGGCAAGGAACAAGTGCGCTATCGTGCGGGACAATTGAAGAAAACGGAAACAGCAAATGAGCTTTAATACTTTCGGCCGCGTCTTCCGTTTTTCGACTTGGGGCGAATCGCATGGTCCGGCGCTCGGCGCGTTGGTCGATGGCTGTCCTCCGGGCCTTGCTTTGTCTGAGGCGGATATTCAGCCATTTTTGGACCAAAGGCGTCCCGGCACCTCGCGCTTCACTACGCAGCGGCAGGAACCAGATGCCGTGCGGATATTGTCCGGCATATTTGAAGGCCGGACGACAGGCACGCCGATTTCGCTGATGATCGAAAATGTCGATCAACGGTCAAAGGATTATTCCGACGTGGCCAAGGCCTATCGTCCCGGCCATGCCGATTATAGCTATGACGCCAAATATGGCTTTCGTGACTATCGCGGCGGTGGCCGGTCCAGCGCGCGTGAAACTGCCGCGCGGGTTGCGGCAGGCGCAGTCGCGCGCGCCGTCATACCGGATGTGGGCATCATGGCTTATGTTGCCGAAATCGGCGGCGATGCAATTAATCGCGATAATTTTGAAGCGTCACAGATTGATAGAAACCCGTTCTTTTGCCCGGATGAAGTGGCAGCGGGGCGTTGGGAAAAATTGGTTGATGCAGCGCGCAAGGCTGGTTCCTCGCTCGGCGCGGTCATCGAATGTGTCGCCACGGGCGTTCCCCCCGGCTGGGGGGCGCCGCTTTATGCCAAGCTCGACAGCGAGCTTGCGTCGGCGATGATGAGCATCAACGCGGTAAAAGGCGTGGAGATTGGCGCAGGCTTTGGCGCAGCGCGGTTGCGCGGTGAGGAAAATGCCGACCGGATGCGGCCAGCCACCGAAGGGTCAAACCACCCAGAATTTCTGGCGAATAATGCAGGCGGCATTGCGGGCGGCATTTCAACAGGGCAACCTATTTTGGTGCGCGTCGCGTTTAAGCCGACCTCGTCCATCCTTACGCCCGTTGAAACCGTCACACGCGATGGCGACGCCACTGACATCGTCACCAAGGGCCGCCACGACCCTTGCGTGGGCATCCGAGGCACCCCCGTTGTAGCGGCGATGATGGCGCTGGTGCTGGCGGATCAAAAGCTGCTGCACCGCGCGCAATGCGGATAAAAGCGGGTTAGGTAACAGCGCGCTCGATGCGTTCTATCGTCCATGGCTCTTGCGCAGCGGCGGCATACCAATGTTCCATCCATGGATGCGCCATGATGGCCTCGGCATAGGCTTGGGCAAAGCCGGGAAGCGTAAAGCCGTACGTCACAAAGCGCGTGACCACGGGTGCAAGCATGATATCGGCCGCGCTAAATGTGCCGAACAGATATGGCCCATCCTTGCCAAAGCGTGACCGCGCCTCTGCCCAGTTTTGCAATATGCGGACCGCGTCGGCGCGGGTTTCTTCGGACAATGTTACGTCGGTGAAGGTCTTGCGCGTGTTCATCGGGCATTCGCGGCGCAAGGACATGTAACCCGAATGCATTTCGGCAGCCATCGAACGCGCCATGCCGCGCGCGACCGCGTCCTTGGGCCAATAACGGTCACGCCCGACCTTGTCGGCGAGATAATCGATGATCGCGAGGCTGTCCCAGACCACCGCCTCTCCATCCCACAAAATCGGCACCTTGCCCGGCGATGGCGCAAGGTCTGCTTCGCGCTTGCGTTGTTCCCAGTCCGGCCCAAACAAGGGGACAATGACCTCTTCAAAATGCAGGCCGGATTGCTTGGCCGCGAGCCAACCGCGCAGCGACCAGCTTGAATAGGCTTTGTTGCCAATGATCAGTTTCAACGTCATGCGACCATTAATGGCGGCTGTTTGCGCTTGTGTCGAGGGGGCAGAAAAGCAAAGCCTGCGCAAACGTCGCCTAAGAGGCCACAGCTTCCAACACTGCAGTCCGCAGATCTTCAATCCCGCCGCGCTTTTCGGCAGAGGTCACCGATAGGTCAGGATACGCCGCAACATGCTTGCGCAGCTTTGCCATCGTATCGGTTTCAATCGCGGCCAAGTCGCTGGCTTTGATCTTGTCGGTCTTGGTCAGCACGATGCGGTAACTGATTGCGGCGCTATCGAGCATCGACATGATGTCATGATCGACATCTTTAATGCCGTGGCGACTATCAATCAGGACGAACACCCGTTTCAACACCACGCGGCCACGCAGATAATCGTTTATCAGGTAACGCCATTGCTGCACGGTCTTGATCGGTGCTTTGGCGTAACCATAGCCCGGCATATCGACGATGCGAAATGTCGCAGGGTCGCCCACGTCGAAGAAGTTCAATTCCTGTGTGCGGCCCGGCGTGTTGGATGCGCGCGCTAAATTGTTGCGGTTAACAAGCGCGTTGATCAGGCTCGACTTGCCGACATTCGACCGACCCGCAAACGCAATTTCCGGCACCGTTGGTTCGGGCAGAAATTCAAGTTTCGGCGCGGATTTCAGGAAGCTGATTGGTCCTGAAAAGATCTTAGTCGTCGTTTCGGTCACGCCTTGGCATTCGCTTTCGCCTGCGCCTTTTCTTCGGCATCACGGGCCATTTGTTCGCGCAAAACCGGATGGCGCGAATATAGCCATTTTTGCTGGGCAATCGAAACGAGGTTTGACATCACCCAATAGAGCTGAAGACCAGCGGCAAATGGGGCCATAATGAACATCAAGAACCATGGCATCACCGCAAAGACCTGCTTTTGCACTTCGTCCATGGGTTGCGGATTGAGCTTCTGCATCAGCCACATCGTCACGCCGAGTAGGATCGGCAGAACACCGATGGCGATGAAGGCTGGCAAGATGATGCCAGTGCCGAGCAGATTGAACAGCAACTGCGCCGAAGGATCGGGCGCGGACAAATCCTGAAGCCACAATATAAATGGCTGATGCCGCATTTCAATCGACAGCAAGAGGATCTTATACAGCGCAAAGAAGATCGGAATTTGCAGCACAACCGGAAGGCAGCCCGCGAGCGGGTTCACTTTCTCTTCCTTGTACAAAGCCATCATTTCCTGCTGCAGACGCGGCTTGTCATCTTTCCAGCGTTCTTGCAGCGCCTTGAGCTTGGGCTGCACCGCACGCATTTGCGCCATTGAGGCAAATTGCTTTTGCGCGACCGGATACATGACCCCGCGGACAATGATGGTCAGCCCAATGATCGCAAAGCCAAAGTTACCGAGCAGGCCAAACAGCCAATTGAGGATCCAGAAGAACGGAATGGCGATGAACCAGAACCAGCCCCAATCAATGGCATAGTCCAAATAAGGAATACCCAAATCTTGCGAATAAGCGGCGAGGACCGCCATTTCCTTCGCACCCGCAAACAGCCGCGAGCTGCTGTCAAATGCGGCCCCGGCGGCGACGCTCGTGTTACGCGTTGGGATGACCTGCGCTTGATAGACATCGCCGCTTGCGCGGAACTTGGCCGATACCGGTGTTTTCTGATCCGGAATCACCGCGCCCAACCAATATTTGTCGGTAAAGCCTAGCCAGCCGCCCGTGCTGGTGAAGGATGCCTCACCCTTATTTTCTGCGACATCGACATAGCCCCAGTCATAATTGGGTTGGTCATCGAACACGCCCATTGGGCCGATGTGGATGTGCGTGAATATCGATCCACCGGACGTTGCGTCGGCGGGCTTACCCGTGCGGCTGAGCAACGCGAAGTTGGCGATTTCGGCAGGGGCCGTGTTTCCATTGGTAAAACGCTGCTTTGCGGTAATCATGTAATTTTCATCAATCGACAAAGCGATTTCAAACTTCTGACTTTGCGCATTGGTCCAGCTTAAGGTCACGGGCGTGGACGGCGTCAGCTTGTTGCCGCTTGGCGTCCAGACGGTCTTGTCGTCTGGCGCGATGATGCCTGTCCCGGCCCAACCAAAGCGCGCGAAATAGGCGTTTTTGGTGCCAGATGGCGCAAACAGGCGCACAGGAGGCGACTTCTTAGCCAGCGCCTCGCGGTGAGTCAGCAACACGAGGTCGTCGATTTTCGCGCCCTCAAGATTGATTGAGCCCTTGAGCTTTGGCGTTTCGACCGTAATGCGTGCCGAAGATTTCAGCGCATTGCCGAGCGGAACGGCCTGCGCCTGGGCAGGCGCAGCCTCGACAGACACATCAGACGTCGCAGCGCCCGCGGGGTTGGCGGCGGATGCGGCTGTGCTGGCGACGGGCGCGGGTGTGGGGAAGAAATAGCTGGCGACATAAGGCCAGCCGAACAGGATGATTCCC
>JBILLO010000008.1:0-25107 GCA_044376035.1 Sphingorhabdus sp. | reverse complement strand
CAAGGGCTATTGGCCCGCAATCTCCGGCCTGCGCGCTTTGGCACCCAGCTTTAGCGACGGCGGCCAATCAGGCATTTCCACCGCATCGATTTTCAAGGCGCAGGACGCCGCAATCGCAAAGGGCGAGGCCGATGGCGAAGCAGGCGAAGGCGACGTGCAAGCCGGCCTTGGCACCAAGCCCATTCAAGCCAAATATCAGGTGCCGTTTCTGCACCACGCGATGATGGAGCCCTTTGCGCTGACCGCGCACTATAAGGATGGTAAGCTTGATATTTGGGGCGGGATGCAAGACCCGTTGGCAACCAAAATGTTGGCGGTTGAGGTTTCGGGCCTTGATGCCGATAATGTTACTTTCCACCCCATGATCATTGGCGGCAGCTTTGGCCGCCGCTTGCCCATGTATATGGAAATTGTCAGCCAAGTGACTCAGCTTGCCATGCAATTGCCTTATCCAGTCAAGCTGATCTGGAGCCGGGAAGAAGAAGTCTCGCAAGGCGCATATCGTCCGCAAAGTTCAGCTTTGCTGTCGGCGTCGTTGACCGACAAGAAACGCATTGCCGCTTATCGCAATGATTATGCGCAACCCGAAAACGCAGAGGAAGAGACTGTATTCCCTTACACCCTGCCCGCTGTGTCGCGTCGGCATTTTGCGCATGTGTCGAACCAGAATTCGGGTGCGTGGAGGTCAGTGAACTCGACACAGCAGGGCTTTTACAATGAAAGCTTTATGGACGAGCTGGCACATGCTGCGGGCGAAGATCCCGTCATTTTCCGCCGCAACCATTTGACGGCGGACTCACGGCATTTGCGCGTATTGGATGAGGTCGCGGCGCGCAGCGGATGGAACACGCCTGTGCCTGCCGGACGCGGACGCGGCGTTGCTTTGGTCGAAAGCTTCAGAACCATCGTCGCTCAGGTCGTTGAAGCCTCGGTTGGCGAAGACGGCATGCCAAAGGTCCACAAGGTCACCACGGTCGTGGACGCAGGCAGCATCGTCAACCCGGACGCGGCCATGGCGCAGATTGAGGGCGGCACGATCATGGGCCTGTCCTCGGCGATTGGTGAGGCCATTACGCTGGATAAAGGCAAAGTGCAGCAAAGCAATTTGAACGATTATCTGTTGCTGACCATGGCGCAATCACCCTTAGTGCAGGATATCCACTTCCTGAACAGCGGCGCACCGATGGGCGGCATTGGCGAACCCGGTGTTCCGCCAGCCGCGCCTGCATTGGCCAATGCCTTGTTTGCAGCAACCGGCAAGCGTGTCCGCAATCTGCCGATCATGACGCAGGCAAAGGGATAATTTTGCCGCACGCGAAATTACTCAAGCCCACAGACAATCTGGAGATTGCCGAAACGCTGGCGCGCGCGTTTCAGAATGAGTCCGGCTGGAGCTATGTCATCCCCGACCCGAAACTGCGCGCACGGCGGTTGGTGGGTGCATTCCATGTGTTCTTGCGCGACGAACATCGCAAAGGCGCAGTGTTTGGCACCGACGGCATAGAGGCAGTCACATTATGGCGCGGACCCGGCCAAGCGCACGATAGCCTATTCGACACCGCGCGGCTGTTCATTCCCTTTGTGCAGCAATTGCGCTTCTCGATTTTGCGCGGGTTAGAAATATCCAATTTGATCGAAAAGCATTTGCCGCAGGAACCTGTCTGGTATTTGCATTTTGCCGGTTGCGACCCCGATTATCAGGGCAAGGGATTTGGCGGCGCGGCGATCCGCGCAGGGCTAGAGCGCGCAGATCAAGATGGCCTACCCGCTTATCTGGAAACCGCCGACGAACATAATATTCCGCTGTACCAAAGCTTTGGCTTTGCCATCAAACATCATTGGCAAGTCCCCGAAGGCCCCCAATTTTGGGGCATGCAACGCCCCGGCAAAACGCGGCATTGAATGCATGCGGGGATGGTGGGTAGTTTTAATCTAGGAAAAAACCTTCAATCTCTGGCGGGAAGAAATAACCTCTTATGCAATCGACGGAGCGAACCGCCACCTGCACATGGCTTTGATGATAGAAGGCAGCGCCTTCATAAAGCTCATCGCCTTCGGTAAACATTCCGCGCACGGTATCAAAATGTGGCAGCTTCGTTTCCGCATCATCATCGATTGAATAATCCATGATTTCATGTAGATGCTTTATAACATCGCAATCTAATGCGCGCGCGCGCCTATCCTTATCACCGCCCTTTTTTGCGTTTATATTTTTAGGCATGGGCCGACCAGCTACCCGATAAAGTTCCGCCAGAGAATCATGCGCACTTTTAACCAGTTGCTGATCTTGTCGATTAAGCAAATCTAGGCAGTTCCGAAGATCGATTATTGCACCAACCACGGCTGGCTTTTGGTAGTCGCCATCACGCGCTCTACCAGTAGCCCATTCCCATGCCCTTAGCGGATCTGATTCCCAGAAATATATGCCTGGCCCAACCCAGTCATAGGATGTGTCGCTGGGTGCAAGAGGCACTTCCCTAGCAACCACTTTGCGGGCCAGTTCAAGCTCGCAACCATGATAGCCTAATACAAATGAGGTCGCTAATCGGCTCAAGCCGCAGCATTATCCTTCTTGCGCGACCGCGTTTCGACGGTAAAGCCTTCCCGCTTCAATGCGGTGTTGGCAGATGCGCGAGAATCAGCATGCTTTTGCGTATAGATTCTGATTTTCTCCATAATCGCCGCGTTGCGCTGTTCATGTGTCATTGCAGCAGCCTCCTGAGGTCGATTTCAAATTGAAGATCATGATTGCCGAGAAATCAATATAACAGACTATCCCAATTTTTATGCTGCAAAATTTTAGGAACGGCAAACTATTTTTAAGTTCCACGCTTTTTGTTAAGCTCGCGGAGTTCCGAACTCTGGGCATCATCGCGCGCCCCCTTGCCCTCCATCCAAAAGCCGCCTAACCCCGCCTGACGCACCAGGTCTGCGCGAGAGCGTGGATAATAGGGAAGCCGGTGGAAATCCGGCGCTGTTCCCGCAACTGTAACCGGCGAGCTTTTGCTCCAAATGCCACTGGAAAAACGGGTGACCGTGAAACTGGGAAGGCGGGGCAAAAGCAGTGACCCGGGAGCCAGGAGACCTGCCTGATTGCGGTTTGTCCTTTGTGCTTGCGGGACACTGGCGCAATCGGGGTTTTCCTCCGCGTGACGACATATTGTTGGACGTCATGCGAAGGAGATAAAACCATGACAATGTTAAAAATTACGGCAGCCGCGCTTGCGATGCTGCCGACCAGTGCCTTTGCCCAAACGGCAGAGGATGAAATTGTCGTCACCGCCAGCGGTTTTGAACAGCCGCGATCCGAAACTGGCCAAGCCATTGAGATTGTCGATCGTGACCGGCTTGACCAATTACAAAGCGCCACAATTGCCGATGCCCTGCAGACCGTGCCGGGGGTGCGCATTGCCACACGCGGCGGCCTTGGCGGCCAAAGCAGTGCCTTCATCCGCGGCGGCAGCAGCGCGCAGACCTTAGTGCTGATCGACGGTGTCCGGATCAACGATCTCACCAGCCCCAATGGCGCGTTCGACTTTGGCGCATTGATGACGGGCAATATTGGCCGTGTGGAAATCTTGCGTGGGCCAAACTCAGTCATTTGGGGCAGCCAAGCCATTGGCGGCGTCGTCAACATCCAATCGATTGCGCCAGTGGATGGCCTTGAAGGCCGCATGGGTGCAGAATATGGGGCCTATGACACCAAGCGGTTGAACGCCAATCTTGCGGGCAGCAGCGGCCAGTTGGAAGGCAGCGTCGGGGGTTCTTTCGTCAACAGCGACGGCATCTCCGCGCTGGCGGGCGGAACCGAACGCGATGGCTATGACAATCTGACGGGCAATGCGCGGTTGAAGGTGCATATCGCTGACGGCTTCACCGTAGATTTTCGGTCTTATTATAACCGCGCAAGGGTTGAAGCGGACTCCGAGTTTGGCGTGGGTGCCAATGGCCTGCCCGTGTCGCGCAATCGCCAATTTGTCGGCTATGTCGGCGCGAATTTCGACCTGCTTGATGGGCGCCTGCAAAACCGCATTGCTTATACCCGCACCGACATAAAACGCATTGGCACTGACCCGGTGGTGTTTAGCTTCAACAATTTCAATGTGCGCGGCGCAATCGACAGGGCCGAATATCATGCGGCGTTTGACCTGAACGATGCGCTGACTTTAGTGGCGGGCGCGGAATATGAACATAGCTTCGCCAGCACCGCGTTTGAGGGCGCAGCCCCCGATGTCGCCCGCAACGAACTGGGTAGCGGCTTTGGTCAAGTCATCATGCGCCCTGTCGCTGGCCTGACACTGACGGCGGGCGTGCGGCATGATGTCTATGATGATTATGGCGGGCAGACGAGCTTTGGCGGCAACGCGGCCTTTACACCCAATGAAGGGCGGACGATGTTCCGCGCAACATATGCCGAGGGGTTTCGCGCCCCAACCTTAACCGAAGGGCAGCCGCCATATGGCAATCCGGACCTCAAACCGGAAACCGCGCGCAATTTCGATCTGGGCGTTGAACATCAATTTCTGGGCAGCAAAGCCCAAATTTTCGCGACCTATTTCAATCGCCGTAGCAATGACCTGATTGCTTTTTCGGCGATAAGTTTCCAATCGGAGAATATCGACAAAGTGACAGCTAAAGGGCTTGAGGCTGGGCTGAGTCTGAACCCCACGAACGACCTTGATATCCGCGCCAGCTATACGCTGGTGGACGCCATCAATCGCAGCGCAGGGGCCAATTTCGGTAATCGCCAAGCCCTGCGCCCGCAGCATAGTGCCAGTGTGACAGCCGATTGGCAGACGCCTTTCGGTCTGTCCGTCGGCAGCAGCTTGCTACTCATCGGCGACAGCTTCGACAATGCCGCAAACAGTTTGCGCCTCAATGGCTATGCGTTGGTCGGGCTTCGGGCGTCGATGCCACTGACTGACGCGCTGGAAGTGTATAGCCGCATCGATAACCTGCTCAACGCAGATTACAATGTGGTCGCTGGCTATAACAGCTTTGGGCGCAATGCGACCATTGGCGTAAGGGCCAAATTCTGATGCGCTTTGGCTGGTGCCTCCTTTGGGCTTTTGCCTTGGCCGGATGCGCCAGCCAGCCCGTCATTGCGCCGCATGGCGTTGTGTCAAACAATCCGTGCATTGATGCCGTGCTGGCGCACATCGCATTGCCCGGACAAGTCACCGCCGTCAGCATATATTCGCATGACCCCGATAGCGCGTCTGCACCCTTAAAATGGGCGCGGCAATTGCCCGCCATTGGTATCAGCGCAGAGGAAACATTGTTGGCGCGGCCCAAGATCGTGCTCACCGGAAATCTGGCCAGCTCTGGCACCAACGCGGTGCTTGCGCGGGCGGGCATTCAAACATTGGCATTGGGGGTCGCACCGACAATCGCAGACGACCTGCAACAGATCCGGACGATCGCTGCCCTACTCGGCAGGGGCGATGCTGGAGAAGCCCTGATTTCCGCCATTCAGGAATCTTTACCCAGCACACAGTTTTCCGGGCCGTCTGTGTCGGCGATTATCTGGCAAAATGGTGGATTTGTGGCGGGTAAAGGCACGTTGCAGGACGAATTGCTGGCGCGCCACGGCTTTCGCAACGCAAGCGCGCAATATGGCCTGTCATCATGGGGGACATTGCCGTTAGAAACCCTGATGCGCAACCCGCCCCAGGTCATCTTCATGCCCACGCATCAGCGCGGTTCCGATGCCCGTGACATGCGCGCACGGCAAACGCTGCTGGCTTATTTGGGTGGTCGCACACGCATCATAGAATTCCCCGACAGGCTGTTATTCTGCGGCGGGCCGACGATCATCAAAGTGTCGGCGATACTGAAGAAAACTCGCGCTGCATTCGGTAAGGATTTGCCATGAATGCGCGCGCGGTAACATCGCTCCTGCTGCTGCTCACGGTCGCTGCGGTCCTGCTGTCGTTGATGGCGGGCAAGGTCTGGATTTGGCCAACCTCTTGGGCGGCGGACAATGCCGATGGCTGGATTTTCTTGGAACTGCGCTTGCCCCGCGCTGTGCTTGGCCTTTGTATTGGCGCGGTGCTCGGGCTTTCGGGCGCAGTGATGCAGGGCTATCTGCGCAATCCGCTGGCTGACCCTACGGTGCTTGGGGTCTCGGCCAGCGCGGCGCTTGGCGGTGTTGTTGCGATTTACTTGGGGCTAAACCTGCTGCCCTTTGGCCTATTTGCCTGCGCCATGCTTGGAGCGGGGTTTAGCATATTGTTATTGCTAACAATTTCGCGTGGCGGCGGGCCAGTTGGCTTTATCTTGGGCGGCATGGTGCTGTCAACGCTGGCGGGCGCGCTCACCGCCTTTGTTATCAGCATTGCCCCAAACCCCTTTGCCGCCAATGAAATCATCAACTGGCTGATGGGCGCGCTGACGGATCGGTTGATGGCCGATGTTTGGACCGCTTTGCCCTTCATGGCGCTGGGCGTTGCTTTATTGCTCTCCACTAGCCGCGCGCTGGATGCGCTGACCTTGGGCGAAAATGGCGCAAAAAGCCTTGGTATCAATCTGTTCCGGCTGCAGTGGATTATCGTACTTGGCGTAGGACTTGCCGTTGGCGCATCGGTCGCGGTGTCGGGTGTGGTCGGCTTTGTCGGGCTAATCGTCCCGCATCTTATCCGCGCCATATATGGGGAGCAGCCATCGCAGATATTGCTGCCGTCGGCCTTGGGCGGCGCGATCCTGACGCTGACCGCCGATAGCCTTGTCCGGTTGGTTCCCGGCCCCAGCGAAGTGCGGCTGGGCATTGCTATGGCAGTGCTTGGCGCGCCGTTTTTCTTGCTGCTGTTGCTGCGCTATCGCAAGGGTGCCGCATGACTTTGACCGTCCGCAATCTTGGCTTTTCGCATGCGCAACGACCCAGTTTAATCGGGGTAGACGCGACATTTGAACCCGGTAAACTCACCGTCATTCTCGGCCCCAATGGCGCAGGCAAATCCACGCTGCTCGCTTGTCTCGCTGGCCTTTTGAAGCCGGATAGCGGGACCGCCAGCCTGCATGACGCAGACATCACCCGCATGGCCCCGACCGCCCGCGCCCGGCACATCGGCCTTTTGCCGCAAGGCGCAGAAACGCATTGGGCAATCAGTTCACTGGCCTTGGTTGCGCTTGGCCGCATTCCCCATATGCGCGGCGCAGGGACATCCTCAGACGACCGCAGGGCGATAGCGACGGCGATGTCGGCGACCGCCACCGAAGGCTTCGCGCATCGGCCAGTCACGCAGCTTTCGGGCGGCGAACGCGCCCGCGTTCTGCTGGCGCGCGTGCTGGCGGGTGAACCTTCATGGATCTTGGCGGATGAACCACTCGCGAACCTCGATCCGGGCTTTCAACTCGACATATTGAACTTGCTACGGCGGCAGGCTGAGGCCGGAAAAGGCGTCGTCGCGGTGCTGCATGATTTGCACCACGCCGTGCGCTTTGCCGACCATATTGTGTTGCTGCATGCGGGCAGATTGTTTGCGCAAGGCAGCGTCGATGACGTCATCACGCCTGCCAATCTGGCGCATGTTTACGGGATTGACGCGAATCTCTTCAAGGACGAGGAAGGGTCAGTCCAGTTGTTCATCAAAGGCAAGGTCAGATCATGAAATATGCCCTCCCGATTATCGCCCTCTTGCTCTCCGGCTGCGCCATGAGTGTCACGTCAACGTCCAATATGGCCCCCATTGCCCCGCAGAGCGCGCAGGAGGCGCTTCGGCCTTATTACGCTACCCAGAACGCCAATTTGCCCAAGGCACCCTCTGGCCCCGCTCTATCGCCGGATACGGTCATTACGCGCTTCGCCTTTGGCAGTTGCATGAATCAAAATCGCGACATGAAATTCTGGGACGTCATCGCCGCGCAGAACCCGCAGGCTTTCCTGCTGATTGGTGACAATGTCTATGGCGACACAAGGCCTACCAATGGCGCGGATATCCCGACATTGGCCGCAAGCTATAAAAAGCTCAACAGCCGCGTCGAATTCGACCGCTTCCGCCGAAATATTCCCATGATGACAACATGGGACGACCATGATTATGGCGCGAATGATGCAGGCGGTTCGTTTGCGTTCAAAGAATGGGCCGAAAAAGTCTATGAAACCTATTGGGGCTCATCTGACGACGTAAAGTCTCGCCCGGGCGTGTATGAAAGCCGCATCGTCGGGCCAGAGGGCAAACGCGTGCAGTTCATCATGCTGGATGGCCGTTTTTTCAGGTCCGACCTTGCATCCATGCCCTATCGCGATCCAGCCCCGACGCTTGGTTGGTATATTCCAAATATGGACCCGAACGCGACGGTGCTTGGTGCTGCGCAATGGGACTGGTTGGCGCAGGAGCTGGACAAGCCAGCCGAACTGCGCTTCATCATTTCATCAACGCAGGTGATTACCGACGCGCATAATTTTGAAAGCTGGGCCAATTTTCCCAAGGAACGTGATCGCCTATATGCCTTACTTGGCCAAAAAGGCGTGAACAACGCCATTTTCCTGAGCGGCGACCGGCATAGCGGCGGTTTTTACACGACCAACGCCCCCGGCCTTTCCAAGCCCTTATGGGATTTCACATCCAGCTCGCTCAATTTCGCCTTTGGCAAGGGCGATGGCGGCGAACGTGAACCCGACCCACGCCGCACGGGCGGGTTCTGGGGCATCCCCAACTTTGGTCAGATCGACATTGATTGGGCAGCAAAAAAGGTGACGATGACGCTGCGCAAGGATGATGGCAGCGTGATTGAAACCCAAACTAACGCGATTGATTGATCGCTGAATAATCGACAGCAGCAACCTTTTCCATAACCGCAGCGCGGATAGCGACAGCGGTGGCCAGCGGCAGGGCGATCATCTCCATCGTGCCGCCGGCGATGCCGAACTTGAGCGAGGCCAGACCTTGCCGCCGCGCGAGTGGACCTTGCGCAATTTCAATACTTTGCACCTTTACTTGAGGCGCGATGGTCAATTGCTGCTGCCACCAGCCGCGCTTGAGATATAACTGATGGTCATCAAGCCCGAAACGGTACTGCCGCCAGTACAGCCAGAATAACGCGCCGGGAAGCACCGGCAACAGCAGCAGGACCATCGTGCGGCCAACAGGGGCATCCGCGAAGACCACAAGCGCAGCCATGCCAGCCAACACCACAGGCACGATGACCAAAAGCTGCGTAAGCCAATATTTGGCAGCGCCTCTCTGCAAGTGTTCGTCACCATCGGGCGCGGCAATTGTTGCGGCCTGTGCGATGCGCCAGACCTCGCTTAGTGTCGCAAAGGGCGCTGCGACATAATTGCTTTCCTCCTTGCTATCCTGCGCAAGGCTCACAAATTTCAGGCTGTGCCAGCCGCGCCGTTTGCGGATGGGGCCAGTTTGCACGACGGCGGCCTGCACCCGGTGCGTCGGCATCACGACATCGGTGAGCGTCAGCAGCCCGCGCCGACGTCGGAACCCTTTGTTGGTCTGGTCAAGCCGGAAGCCATGCTCACGTAAAATCGTACGCACGACGCCAGTTGCAAAGCCAATGAAAATCAAACTGCTGAACGCGCCAAAGACCAGAATGAGTTGTGCGAACAAGCCAACGCCGTTGATCTGGTCGACACTCACACCGCGTTCTTCGGCGAGGCCAATCCAATGTTTGAAGTCCCACCAATCGAACGGCAGCAAGAAATCAAACTGCTGCGCAAGACCACCCAGCACCGCAAAAATCACAAGCGAAAAGGAATAAAGGCCAAAGACGAACACCCGCCTGCCATCCATCGCGAATATCGGGCGGGCGTCTTGTTCGATCTGCGCTGGCGCGTCTGCCGAAACCGATACTACACTCCCCGCCTTACGCGACCGGATGAGCGCCCGCAGGCGGTTTGCCTCGTCCAGCGTAACAAAGCTGAGCTTCGCATCATCACCATCGCCGCCTCCGGTTTCAAACTTCACCTCACCTAAACCCATCATGCGGGCGAGCGGTTTTTGTTCAATGCTGACATCCTGAATCCGCTCATAGGGTATCGAGCGCGCGGTCCGGTTTAATATGCCCTTCTCCACCCGAATATCATGTTCGCCGACGAAATATTGAAACCGCAGCCAGGCCAACCAGCGAAAAAACAAACTTAATATCAGAACAGCCGCGATGACGATTGGAATGAGAACTGGGTTCTCCGCTTTTCGGACACCGAAGATTGCGGCAACCATGGGAAACACCAACTGCGGAAGCCCCGAGACAAAACTGACTATTAAGCCAGTAATGTGCAGCCGGTCGCCCTCGACTGAAGGGGGCAGATCCTCTTTCACATCAGCGGTTTCGCGCATTATGTGTCTTGCCGAATGGCGGCGCGAATGGCCTCCCGCATTGCCAGAGCGTCGGCATGCGCCAGGCCCGGCAGCCCCACAGTGCTGTTGTGATTACCTGCCGTATGGACCGTCAGCGTCGCAAGGCCATAGCGTCGGTCAATTGGCCCTTGATCGACATCAATATGCTGGATGCGCCCAAAGGGCACAATCGTGTCGCTGTAGAACATATATCCACGCACGACGCGCAGCCGGTCGGTGCCCATATCATAGCCCCAATGCCGATATCTGCGCGCTGGCACCGTGTAGGCGACGAACGCATAGGCCAAAAGCACGGGCACAAGAAAGGTGCCGGGCGGCAGCAATTGTGCAAACTCCAACACCCCTGCCCCAACAACAAATGGCAGCAAGCCAAGCGCGGTGGCTATCCGGCTTGTCGTTATGAATGCAGGATCAAGTGGCGTCAGTTCCGGCGGGGCATCATCGGTCATGCGGCTGATATGCGCACACTGTGTTGTGTTGGCAAGACGGTTTCGGAAAACATGACCTCCCCATCGACTTGCGATGGGGAGGTGGCAGTCGAAGCGTCTAGCTTCGAATGACGGAGGGGCCTTCCACGTTGAAAGCCCCTCCACCATTCGCTGCGCGAACGGTCCCCCTCCCCATCGACTTGCGATGGGGAGGATTTTGCTGTCACCTAGCCAAAGCGGCGTTGGCCTCATTCACCAGCTTCGCAATGATATCCACGACAGGCCGCTCCACATGGACCATGCCAACCGACTGCCCGGCCATGACGGAGCCATATTCGACATCGCCGTCAATCACCGCACGGCGCAGCGCCCCTGCCCAATATTTTTCGATCTCAAGCTGCGCGGTGTCCATGTCGATTTCGCCGCGATCCAGCATGGCCGCGACTTCGACCTGTTTCTTGGTGAACTCTTCAGTGCCCTTGTTCTTCAACGCCCGCACGGGAATGACGGGCAAGCGCGGGTCAATCTGAACGCTCGCAACGGCATCGCGGGCATTGGCGCGCAGGAACGCAGCCTTAAAATTGGGGTGCGCGATGCTTTCATGCGCGCACACGAACCGCGTGCCCAATTGCACCCCTGCTGCGCCCATTTCCAGGTAGCTTGCCACTGCGCCGCCACGGGCAATACCACCCGCCACGAAAATCGGCAGTTGCTCGCCAAGCTCTGGCAATATTTCCTGCGCCAATACGGATGTTGACACTGGCCCAATGTGACCGCCGGCCTCACTGCCCTCAATCACCAGCGCATCGACGCCAGAGCGCGCAAATTTCTTCGCCAGCGTGAGCGCGGGCGCAAAGCAAATGACCTTCGCGCCAAAGTCCTTAATCGCCTCAATACTGCCCTTGGGCGGCAGTCCCCCCGCCAGAACTACATGGCTGACCTGATGCCGCGCGCATATGGCAATCAGGTCCATGATCTGCGGATGCATAGTGATCAGGTTTACGCCAAATGGCTTGGATGTAAGCGCCTTCGTCGCGGCAATTTCCGTATCGAGCAACGCGGGTGTCATGGCGCCACACGCAATCACGCCAAAGCCACCCGCATTGGAGATTGCCGACACAAGATTGCGCTCCGACACCCAAGACATGGCCCCGCACATAATCGCGACGTCGCAGCCCAAAAAGTCCGTACCGCGTTGCATGAGATGTTGGAGTTTAGTCATATCGAGCCTTTTATCCACAGATCGTCATTGCCGCGAAGGCGGCAATCCAACTCCTGTCCTACATTATGGAAGCGTCGGGGTTGGGCCCCCGCCTGCGCGGGGGTGACGACGCCGTGTCTAGGCTCACGCTGCATCCAACCCATAAGCCGTATGCAACACGCGCACAGCCAGCTCTGTTTCATCCTCATCAATCAGCACCGACACCTTGATTTCGGACGTTGAAATCGCCTGAATGTTGATTTTGCGGTCGGCAAGGCTGCTGAACATCGTTGCGGCAACGCCTGCATGGCTTTTCATACCAACGCCCACGACCGAAATTTTCGCAACCTTGGTGTCCGGAATAAGCCGGTTATAGCCAATGGCATCGCGGCGGTTTTCCAATATGTCGGTGCAGCGCGCAAGGTCGGCTTGCGGGCAGGTGAAGGTCACGTCGGTTTCACCCTTATCACGACCAACATTTTGAATGATCATATCAACATTGATGTTGGCATCGGCCAATGGCGCGAAGATATTGGCCACTGCGCCGGGACGGTCGGGGACGCGGGTGAGCGTTATTTTCGCTTCATTCTTGTCATGCGCGATACCGGTGATCAGTTGGCGTTCCACTTGGCTATTCTCCAATTCTGCGTCGGTCACGATCATCGTGCCGGGGATGCTGTCGGCGTCGGGCGCACTGTCGTCAACAAAGGAGGACAGCACTTGAATCCGCACGCCTTCCTTCATCGCAAGGCCGACGGAGCGGGTTTGCAATACTTTTGAACCAACCGAGGCAAGCTCAAGCATTTCTTCGTAGGTGACCGCTTTAAGCTTACGCGCGCGGGCAACAATGCGCGGGTCCGTGGTGTAGACGCCGTCCACGTCGGTATAAATATCGCAGCGGTCGGCCTTTACCGCGGCGGCAATGGCGACAGCCGATGTATCCGACCCGCCACGGCCCAATGTGGTGATGCGGTTGTCGTCCGTCAGCCCCTGAAACCCGGGAATGACCGCGATAATCCCTGCCTGCATCGACGCCAGCAATGCTTCGGTATCAACGGACCCTATCCGGGCCTTGGCATGGGCATCATCGGTATGGATCGGCATTTGCCAGCCAAGCCAGCTGCGTGCTTCGCAGCCAAGCGCTTGCAACGTGATCGCCAGCAGGCCAGCGGTAATCTGCTCGCCTGCCGCCACAACCACATCATATTCGGCCGGATCATACAGCGCATTGGCCTCGCGGCAGAAATTGACAAGGCGGTCGGTGTCGCCCGCCATGGCAGAGACGACGACAGCCACTTCATCGCCGCGTTCTGCTTGACGCTTGACCAATTGGGCGACACGGCGGATGCGTTCGGTGCCGGCCATCGACGTGCCGCCAAATTTCATTACTATACGCGCCATGAAAACCTTCAAAAATTGCTATATTACAATCGCTGGCCCTGATAGGGATAGGACATGACAAACGCAAGCTTGCCCTCGACAATTAACGCTGCGGAAGCCGCACATTTTGGCGCTCTTGCCGCCGAATGGTGGGACCCAAAGGGCAGCTCTGCGATGCTGCACAGACTGAACCCTGTGCGATTGCGCTTCATCCGGTCTGCAATCGATGCGCATTTTGGCAGTGATACCAAGTCGCGATATCCGCTGGCGGGCAAAACCGCGCTTGATGTCGGATGCGGTGCCGGTTTGCTCTGCGAACCGCTCGCGCGGCTTGGCGGGGCCGTGACGGGCGTTGACGCCGCGCCTGAAAATATTGATGCGGCCATGGCGCATGTGGCTTTGTCTGGGCTGACCATAAACTACCGCGCTGGCGAAATCGCAGCGCAAGGCCTTGGCCAGTTTGATGTTGTCACCTGCATGGAGGTTATCGAACATGTTATGGACCCAGCGGCCTTTGTTGCCGAATTGGTCCGTCACCTGAGGCCCGACGGGCTATTGCTGCTTTCAACGCCCAACCGCACAGCGGCGTCGCGCCTATTTCTGGTGGAGGCCGCCGAACGCCTCGGCCAAGTCCCGCGCGGCACGCATGATTGGGACAAGTTCCTGAAGCCCGAAGAATTGACCGCTTTACTTGTCGATGTGGGGTTGGAGTTGGTCGATATGCAAGGCATCGCCTTTTCGCCCATGTCGGGTCTGCATTTGAGTGACAATAAGGCGTTGAATTATATCCTAAGCGCGCGGTTGCGGGGTGGATAACTCGCTACTTCGTCACCCTGAACGCATTACTTCGTCACCCTGCCCGTCACCCTGAACTTGTTTCAGGGTCTATTCATCAGCTGCAACCGCCGGTCGTTTGGCACGATGGACCCTGAACCAAGTTCAGGGTGACGTTTTTGGCAAAGTGACGTTTTTTTCAAATGAACCTTCGTTCCAAACGCGCCTCAATCATATCGCGCATCGGCATATTGGTCATCGGCAAGGTCGCTAAACCGTGTAATCTTCGCTTCGAACTTCATCCGCACACGCCCTGTCGAACCATGCCTTTGTTTGGAGATGATCAATTCGGCCACGCCGTGAATCCGCTCCATTTTTTCGTTCCAGGCTTCAAATGCGGGCGTGCCCTCATCGGGTTTTTTCATCAGCTCATAATAATCTTCGCGGTAGACGAACCATACCATATCAGCATCCTGCTCGATTGAACCGGACTCGCGCAGATCGGACAACATCGGTGTTTTGTCTTCGCGCTGTTCGACGGCACGGCTAAGCTGCGACAGTGCAATCACAGGAATGCTTAATTCTTTCGCCAATGTCTTCAGACCGCGGCTAATCTCGGAAATTTCATTAACGCGGTTGTCGTTCGCGCGGCTTGAGCCTTGGAGGAGCTGCAAATAGTCAACAACGATCAGGCCAATGCCGTGCCGACGCTGTAACCGCCGGGCGCGGGTGCGCAACGCGGCAATTGTCAGCGCGGGCGTATCATCAATGTAAAGCGGCAATTCCTGCAACTCGCGCGATGCGCGCGACAACTCGCGGAAGTCGTCACGGGAAATTTTGCCCATACGCAGCAATTCAGAACTAATCCCCGATTGCTCAGCCAAGATACGCGTCGCCAACTGGTCTGCGGACATTTCGAGGCTAAAAAAGGCGACTTTTGCACCGGACCCCTTGGACTCTTCGATGCCGTCCTCACGCTCGCGTATCCATCGCCGTGCGGCATTGAACGCGATATTGGTGGCCAATGATGTCTTACCCATGCCGGGACGTCCGGCCAAAATCACAAGGTCGGAATTGTGCAAGCCACCACATTTGGTGTTGATGCTGTTAAGGCCGGTGGTGATACCCGAAAGGCTGCCACCTGAATTAAGCGCCTTTTCGACATTGCGGATGGCCTCAGTCGATGCGGTCAGGAAGCTCTTCATGGAGCCGGTTTCGCCTTCACCTTCGGCGACTTTATACAGCGCGCTTTCCGCCGCTTCAATCTGCCCTTTGGGATCAACACTTTCACTGGTGTCGAGCGCATTGTCGACGAGGGTCCGGCCCACCGTCACCAGCTCGCGCAGCAAGGCCAGATCGTAAATCTGCTGGGCAAAGTCGCGCGCGCCAATCAAGCCTGCACCATCGGCAGTGAGTTTGATCAAATACCCCGGCCCGCCAAGCTCGCGCATCGACTCGTCAGCTTCAAAAAACGGCTTCAGCGTAACTGGTGTGACGAGCATGTTGCGATCAATCAGGCGCAGGATGTGTTCAAAAATCCGTCCGTGCAATGGCTCAAAAAAATGGTCTGGTTGCAGCTTGATCGAGACATCCTCAAGCACGCGGTTATCAATGAGGATAGCGCCCAAAAACGCCGCCTCCGCCTCAATATTGCGCGGCAAGCGTTGGGGTTCAGCTTCATTCGCTGCGGCAAGTCTGATCAATTCGGCCATGGCTCCCTATCCTGTACCACGTCCCACTGCGCAAGGGGCGCAAAAAAGAAGTGCGGGGATATGGCTGTGGACAATATTTTGCACAACGCATTTGCTTGTATCTCGTTAACCCCTTGCCCCAAAATTATCTGAAGCTAACACAGCCTTCTATGGCGGACCCGCGCATCATCAAAGTTGAATTGGACGAAGCAACGATCCTGCGGCGTAATGCCGATATTGAACAGGAACGCCGCGTCGCCATTTTCGACCTGATTGAAGATAATTTCTTCAAACCGCTGCGCGATATGGGCGACGGCTATGCAGGGCCATTTCATTTGAGCATCAGCGTCGCCGAAGGCCGCCTCATCCTCGATATCCGCCGTGAAGATGGGACGCCGCACGAAACCCTGGTGCTTGGCCTTGGCCGGTTTCGGCGGACATTGAAGGATTATTTCGCCATTTGCGACAGCTATTACCAAGCCATTCGCAAGGCCAGCGCGGCGGAAATTGAGACCATCGATATGGCACGGCGCGGGGTACATAATGAAGCGGCGGAGTTGTTGATGGAGCGGCTTGACGGTAAAGTAGAAGTGGATTTTGCCACCGCCCGCCGACTGTTCACGCTGATCTGCGTTCTACACATCAAGGCGTAGCGCCCAATGCGCCACAACACCTCTCGACTTCGCAAGGATAGAGCGCCTAGTAACAAAGCCGAATCAAAAAGCGTTAAACGGGGTTGCATGCCAAGGCGAAATCGCAAAATGATCCGCTGGGGCGTGCTCCTGCTGGGTATAGCTTTTATGGGCTTTGGGCTGTGGAACTTTGTCACTGGCTGGGCCCCATCGCGCGATCGCTATCCCGTGCAGGGCATCATCGCGGATGAAAGCAACGGACTACCCAGATGGTCGGAATTGGCCGCAACGGGCGTCGATTTTGCCTATATTACCGCCGTCGAAGGCGCACGCGGCCGCGATCCGCAGTTTCAGGCCAATCTGGCGGCGGTGCAGGAGGCCGGCATTCGCTTTGGCGCGCTGCATCATTATGACCTGTGCCGTTCGGCGTCCGAGCAGGCGACGATGTTCATCACCAGCGTTCCGCGCAACGACCGCGCATTGCCCCCTGCGGTGCAAATGGATTTTTCCGAAGGCTGCAACAGCCGCCCGAACCGCGCGTTGATCTTGGCGGAATTAGCGACATTCTTAAACCTGATTGAGGCGCATAGCGGTACCCCGGCAATCCTGTTACTAACGCCTGCGTTTGAGGAGGCGTATCAAGTGAGCAAGTCGATTGACCGCAACATCTGGCTTGAGGGCAACGGCATTTCGCCCGATTATTCCGCAAGGCCCTGGGTCATGTGGACCGCCAACACGCACCGCCGCGTCAGTGGCATTGACGGCGCGGTGCGCTGGGTCGTGGTGCGCAAATGAGCGCGACCACCACCCGCTTGGTCCAAGCCGCAATCGACGCGGCCAAGACCGCTTATGCGCCTTATTCCAACTTTCATGTGGGCGCGGCCTTGTTGCTCGACAATGGCCAGATTGTGACTGGCAGCAACTTTGAAAATGCCAGCTATGGCATGACATTATGCGCCGAAACCGTCGCCATCGCGAAAGCCAATAGCGACGGCCAATTGCGCGCGATCCGTGACATTGCGGTCGCGGGTGGCTTGGCCGGACAAGTCGGAACCGGCGCAGACCCAATCACACCCTGCGGTCGTTGCCGTCAGATTATCAAGGAAGTGGCGGACCTCACCCAAAGCGACATTCCGGTGCATTGCGCACATGCGACGGGCTATAAGACATATCGCTTGTCCGAATTGCTGCCGCACGGCTTTGGTCCGGCCAGCTTGAAATAATCCGCTTTTTGGGGCGCGCGAGATACGCACAATTTTTTCGTGACCACCTCTTGCACGCACATCGCAGTATGGCAAAAGCGGTTCAGGTAACAGGGAGTGATTATGTCCATATTGTCCGACATCTGGATCCGCGAACAAGCGCAAGCGACCGGCATGATTGAACCCTTTGTGGAGGCGCAGCGCCGTGATGGCTGCATCAGCTATGGCCTCTCCTCTTATGGCTATGACGCCCGCGTGGCCGATGAATTCAAGATTTTCACCAATGTTGATAGCTCCATCGTTGACCCCAAGGATTTTGACCCGCGAAGCTTTGTGGACCGCAAGACCGATGTCTGCATCATTCCGCCCAACAGCTTTGCTTTGGCCCGCACGGTCGAATATTTCCGCGTGCCGCGCGATGTGCTGGTCATCTGCCTTGGCAAAAGCACTTATGCCCGCTGCGGCATCATCGTCAACGTCACCCCATTGGAACCCGGCTGGGAAGGCCATGTAACACTGGAGTTCAGCAACACCACGCCGCTCCCTGCCAAAATCTACGCCAATGAAGGCGCGTGCCAGTTCCTGTTCCTAAAAGGCGAACAGCCCTGCGAAACCAGCTACGCCGACCGCGCGGGCAAATATATGGGCCAGCGCGGGGTGACATTGCCGAAGTTGTGAGTGGGGCGTTTGAAGGGTTGGTTGGAATCGAGTGGAGGAAAGGTCTATGGACAATAGCAAAAAGTCGGCGTCGGATGCGCGTATAAGCCCCTGCGCGCTTATTGTAGCCTCCTTGATCGTCGCCATTTGGCTGGCTGCTTTTGCTTTTGGATATTGGGAGGGCAGAGACATTGGTTCGATGCTCTTCAGTCAGAACGATGGAGTCTAACGGATAGTGAAACCAGCTTCGCCGACCGCGCAGGCAAATATATAGGCCAGCGCGGGGTGACTTTGCCGAAGTTGTGAGGGGGGGGTTGAGGGTTGGGTAGTTGGAAATTTGAGGGCGCGGCATTAAAAGGCTGCGGTGCCAAAATACAAAAAAAGCTAGACGCTTCGGTAAAGCTATTGCTATCAAACCGAAATGTCAGATGATTGGCTAAAAATATTCGACGATTTTGCGACGAAAGTCGTGAGCAAAACCGACAAGGGTAAGGGTGCCTACGTCGTAGACAAGCCACAACAAGCTATATTGTCGGCTGCGGGGATTTCTCCAACAGAAGGTCCGTCGGAACGCACTTTGGAAATTGGTATAATTGGCACGGAGAACGGCCAGCTTTCGGTATCCTATTACAACTCACTTCGCGAAGGTGCGGGTCGTACGCCAGAAACACGAATGGGAAAGGGAATCGTTGCTTGGGTTGAGATTGGCGATTTGCTGACGATTGGCCGTATTGGAAATAAAGCGTTTTTCGCCAAGGAAAAGCGCAACGCCGCTGAGCCAATGCCTCAGGAAATCGGACGGCAATTGGTGCGTTCAGTTGATGCAGCAAAAATCATCGCCAAAGCCAAGTTAAGAACTGGACCACCGCCGAAGCGAACTAGGCAAATAAATGATTTCGTGCGCGATCCTTACATCGTGGCTGCCGCCCTGACGAGAGCCCAAGATCGATGTGAAATGTCAAATTGCAAATCATTGTTGTTTCAGCGAGATGATGGCCGATCATATCTTGAGGTTCATCACATCTTACCGCTCGCAGAGGGCGGTGACGACACTCTGATCAATGCCGCCGCACTTTGCCCCTCATGCCACCGAGAGCTTCACTTCGGACAGCTTCGTCTGCAAAAGCGCGCACAGCTTAAAAGCGTGATTGATAAAAAGCGCATTTGATGTTGCAAAACTAACGCTTCAATTGTCAGCAAGTTTCCAACTCTCGCGGCGGTTGATCAACTTCGGAAACATCAGCTCGGTAACGTGAATTGGCTACAGCATTCTGGATATGCGGCTTCATAGCTTGCGCCAAAAATTCGACAACTGGCACAACTACGGCGTTCCCAAACTGACGATATGCTTGCGTATCAGAAACAGGAATGTGCCAAGGTCTATCTTCACGTTCAAACCCCATGAGCCTCGCGCATTCCTGAGGCGTTAGGCGCCTTGGACGTTCGTTCGGCTGGTCGATGAGAATCTCCGAACCATCTTTATGATACCGAGCTGAAAGTGTTCGCGTAACGTCATCTGGTCCACACAAGCCGAAACCGAAACCATTGCCTGCCGCGTTATGCTTCTCCTTATAGCCCTGCAAATATGCCCAAAGCTTAGGAGTCAACGTATACTTCGGATCAACGTCTTCATGGCGATTGAGAATGCTCTTCAGCTTAGGGCCAGCGCTAGCGTCGGGCAATTTAAGGTTAGCCAAATCAAAATCTGTAGGGTCCTTAAAACCGACAATGAAGATACGTTGCCGCTTTTGAGGCACCCAAGGCGCGGAACTTATAACCCGCGCTTGGACATGATAGCCCAATTCGTTCCGCAAAACATTCATGATCGTCGCAAAGGTTTTACCTTTATCATGCGTTTCGAGATTCTTTACGTTTTCCAACAAAAAGGCAGCCGGCTTGTGATGGGCAATAATTCGAGCTGTGTCAAAAAACAGTGTGCCTTGAGTGTCGCACAAAAACCCGTGTGGGCGGCCAAGAGAATTCTTCTTTGAAACGCCAGCAATGGAGAATGGCTGACAGGGAAAACCGGCCAGCAAAACGTCATGCTCTGGAATTAAACTTGGGTTCTTAGAAAATTCGCGTACATCACCGTTGACCGGATGATTGTCGCGGAAGTTTCGGCGATAGGTTTCTTGCGAGTGTTTGTCCCATTCGGAGGTAAAAACACAGTGGCCGCCTATGCCCTGAAAGCCAATCCTAAGCCCTCCGATGCCAGCGAAGAGATCGATAAAGCGAAACCCAGACTGACTTTCATTTTTTGATTCTTTAGGGCTTTCTGCAAATCGTGCGATAACTTCGAGTGCTCTATAGACTAAGGCCTTTGGAACTGTTTCGCCACGCTCCCATCGGTAAATCGTACTCGCGGAATAGCCTAGCTCCTCCGCCACCTCTTCGACACTCATACCGCTGCGTTGCCGGAGTTCAGTAAACGAAAGATCATGCAGCATACACTATACTCTGGGTCAATTTTTGGCAAAATGCACGATATTGACACGTATAGCAAGAACAAAAAGGGAAATTACCGTCGCATAGCGTCAGGATTCAGGCATCCCAATTTACAACTTAATCGTCCGGAACGTCAGCGTGGGGTGAAGCAAACTCCCAAATCATCATCATCTCTGGATTGACTATATTATCCATATAGGTTAATGCACTCAATCATGCAAACCATATCAGACTATGAACCCGAATTTACCCCCGTCGCGCTTGACCGCGTGCGGCATGATGGTTGGACGCCGGAGCGGCAGCGGTTGTTTTTGGTTGCGCTGGCGGCGCTGGGCACGGTTGATTCTGCGGCGCGGGCGGTGGGGATGTCGCGGATTTCGGCCTATAACCTCAAAAAACGTGCCGACGCGGGTAGCTTTGCGGAGGAATGGGACCGGGCGTTGGGTTTTGGGCGGAGCATGATGTTCGATTATGTCATGGAACGCGCCATTTACGGCGTCACCTCGATTAAAGTGCGGTTGGGCGGCGTGTTTGAAGTTCAAACTGGCCCCGATACCAAACATTTTATGAAAGTGTTGCGCGCGCCCCCGCCCCGCCGCGATGCCAAGGTGAAGGTGCATGCTTCATAAGTTTACAAAAAAAGCCGCTTATGCATATATGTTTGTTAACTTAGAACGCCATCACGCCCAAAGAGAGGAAACTTCATGCCCACCACCCCACGCGAATTCGATATCATTGTCTATGGTGCGACGGGCTATACCGGGCGCTTGGTGGCCGAATATCTCAAAGGTAAAACGGACCTGAAATGGGCGATGGCGGGGCGTAGCCTTTCCAAGTTGGAGGAAGTGCGCGACCTGATTGGTGCCGCCGCAGACACGCCATTGATCGTTGCCGATGCATCTGACCCCGCTTCGCTCGATGCGATGGTCAAGCGCACTAAGGTCGTTTTGACAACCGTTGGGCCCTATCAGCTTTATGGCAATGAACTTGTCGCCGCCTGCGTTGCCAATGGAACCGATTATACCGATTTATGCGGCGAACCGGCATGGATGCGGCAGAAAATCGACCAGCATGATGCCGCCGCAAAGGCGTCCGGCGCGCGGATCGTATTTTCCGCTGGCTTTGATTCCATCCCCTTCGATCTTGGCGTGATGATGCTGCAAAAGCATTGCGTTGCGACATTTGGCGCACCTGCACCACGGGTGAAGGGCCGTGTGCGCGCGATGAAGGGCACGTTTTCCGGCGGCACCGCAGCCAGCCTGAAAGCCACGATGGCCGCCGCTGGCAAGGACCCGGCGGTTATCGGTTATCTGACCAACCCGTTCAGCCTATCCGCCGATTTTGCTGGCCCGCCGCAGCCAGCGGGGAACAAGCCCGAATATGACGAAAGCCTGAGCAGTTGGGCGACCAATTTCGTCATGGCCCCGATCAACACCAAAAATGTCCACCGCACCAACCATTTGCTTGGCCATGCATATGGTGCAGATTTCGTTTATGATGAAATGATGCTGACGGGCCCCGGCGAACAGGGCGAAGCCATGGCCAAGCATGTCGCCTCCACCCCAATGATGGGCGGCGCGGATGATCCCAAGCCCGGCGAAGGCCCGACGAAGGAAGAGCGGGACACTGGCTTTTATGACGTGCTGTTCATCGCCGAATATCCCGATGGCCGCACGGCGCGGTTGAGCGTCAAGGGCGACCGTGACCCCGGCTATGGCTCGACCAGCAAGATGATCAGCGAAACCGCGATTGCCTTGTGCGAACAGGATGGTCCGGGCGGCGTGACAACGCCGGGGGCGGCCTTGGGGGAGCGTCTTGTGGACCGATTGCAGAAAAATGCCGGATTGATTTTCGCTGTTGAAGGCTGACCACTTCCATAATGCGTCGGGCGGGCTTATAGGGCGCAAGCCATGTTAGGTCGCCTTTTCAAAAAAGCTGTTGCCCAACGCCCGCTCGACACCGCGCGGGTGCCGGACGGCGTGCGGGTTTATGCAATCGGCGACATCCACGGGCGCGATGACTTGTTATCCGCCTTGCTGGCCAAGATGGAAGCCGACGACCAAGCGCGCGGCCCTGCCGATACGCAGATCATATTCCTGGGCGATCTGGTGGATAGAGGCCCCGGCAGCGCGGCGGTGATCGAAACCGCGATGGCGTTACAGGCATCCGGCAAAAATGTCCGATTCCTGATGGGCAATCATGAGGAAGTGTTTGTCAGCGCCTGTCGCAAGGGCGACCCAAAGGTGACGCGTTTCTTTCTGCGCATTGGCGGCGAGGCGACTTTATTGTCTTATCCAATCACCCGCGACGAATATATGGCACTGGATATGGAGCAATTGACCGAGCGGCTGGCGACCTTAGTCCCGCAAGCGCACATCGCATTTGTCGAAGGCTTTGAAGATCAAATTATCATCGGCGATTATGCCTTCGTCCATGCCGGTATTCGCCCCGGCATTGCCTTGGCGGACCAAAAGCCAAGCGATTTGCGCTGGATACGCGAGGAATTTGTGGGGCAACGTGGCGATCTGGAAAAGGTCATTGTCTACGGCCACACCATATATGAAGAGGTGGAAGAACGCGGGTCGCGCATTGGCATTGATACCGGCGCCTATGATTCGGGCAAGTTAACCGCGCTGGCGCTTGAGGGCGGTGATCGTTGGTATCTGCAAACATGACGGGCGGGGAAACATCATGAAAAAACTATTCGTCTGCGCAAGCATCATCGCATTTGGCCTTGCTGCCCCCATGGCCGTAGTGGCCACCCCCCCAGCCAAGCCAAAGGCCGAGCGCCTGAAAGCCGACGTGGAGAAACTCGTCAGCTTTGGCACGCGCCATACGCTGTCATCGGCAACCGACCCAAAACGCGGCATCGGCGCCGCCCGCAAATGGGCGCACAGCGAATTTGTGAAAATCGCCAAGGCGTGCAACGGCTGCTTGCAGACCGAATTGCTCGAACGCAACATGTCGGGCCCGCGCATTCCAAACGGCGTCAATATTGTCGACGTGCTCGCGATTAAGCCCGGCAAAATGGGCTGGGACCATGTCATCATTATCGCCGGACATATCGACAGCCGCGTGTCCGACGTGATGGATTTCACCAAGGATGCGCCGGGCGCGAATGACGATGGTTCGGGCAGCGCGTTGGTGATTGAGGCGGCACGGATCATGTCTCAACAGCCGCAGAATGCAGCGACGATTGTCTTTGCCCTGCTGTCAGGCGAGGAACAGGGCCTGATGGGCGGGCGGCTGCTCGCCGAAACTGCGAAGGAACGTGGCTGGAAAGTCAGCGCCATGTTGAACAATGATATTGTCGGCGGAACGCTTGGCACCGACGGACGCAAGGTTGATAATGTCGTGCGCGTCTTTAGCGAGGGCATTCGTGCATCCGAAGATTTGGCGGGGCAGATGGCGCGGCGCAATAGTGGCGGTGAAGATGACGGGCCAAGCCGTTCGCTGATGCGCTTTGCCGACACGCTTGCGGCTCAAGCCTATCCTGAGGTAAAACTCGACGTCTTTGGCGTCCGCCGGCCTGACCGCTTTGCGCGCGGCGGTGACCATTTGCCTGCGCTCGAGCTTGGCTTTCCGGCTATCCGGTATACCGTTGGCGTTGAAAATTATCACCACCAGCATCAAGATTTGCGCACCGAAAATGGCATTGAATATGGTGATACTATCGACAAGATGGACTTTGACTATTTGGCAAAGGTGACGATGTTGAATGTCCTCACGGCAACGGCATTGGCCGATGCGCCGCCAGCGCCTGCGTCTGCGACATTGGGCGGCGCAGTCACCTCCAACACAACAGTCACATGGGACGCAAGCCCCGGGGCGCAACGCTATCGTGTGTATCAGCGCCGCGCCGATGCGCAGGATTGGAACTTTGTCCGCGAACTGCAGGGCACCGAAACAGTGCTAGAGGGCTTGATCGTTGATGATCATTTTGTTGGCGTAAGTGCCTTAAGTGCGAAAGGCGCGGAAAGCACGATCACCTTTGCTGGTCTTCCGCCACGGCGTTAAGCCTCATATAGCAATGGGTGTGTACGTCAGCCCTCCTTAGGCGACGAGCTGCTCCACATCGTCGAAATCGCGCAGAACATAGCCACGGCCCCACACCGTTTCGATGTAGTTTTCACCGCCACAGGCCAGAGCCAATTTCTTGCGCAACTTGCAGATGAAGACGTCGATGATTTTCAATTCAGGCTCGTCCATGCCGCCATATAAATGATTCAGGAACATCTCCTTGGTCAGCGTCGTGCCCTTGCGCAGGCTCAATAGCTCAAGCATCGCATATTCCTTGCCCGTAAGGTGCACGCGGCTGCCATCGACTTCAACGGTTTTGCCGTCGAGGTTCACAGCCAACTTGCCCGTGCAGATGACGGACTGG
>JBILLO010000007.1:0-25224 GCA_044376035.1 Sphingorhabdus sp. | reverse complement strand
GCGAGCCTGTATGATCGGCATCAGTCGTCCCGATGAGGGTGAAATCATCCTCATATGGAATGGCGAAGAATATGCGGCCGTCGGGGTTTTGACAGAAATATGCCTGCGGTGTGTCGAACATCTTGCGGACCACGATATGCGATCCTCTTACCAAGCGGATCGTGCCACCTGATGGCCGGTCATGCCCATTTGTCCTTGCGAGCAAGTCCAGCACCGCTGGCCCTGCTGCATTGGCAACCGCGCGGGCACGGACGGGTTCTTGCCCTGCAATCTGTATATGCCACAATCCATCGCGACGTTCGAGATGCGAGACTTCGGACCGGGTGCGAACGTCTGCGCCATGCTTGGCGGCATCCATGGCGTTCAAAACGACCAAGCGTGCGTCATCGACCCAGCAATCCGAATATTCAAACGCCTTCACAAATTCGGGCCGAAGCGGTTTGCCCGCAGGCTCGTTTTTCAAATTTACCGTTCGGGTTGCGGGCAGCAATTTCCGGCCACCAATATGATCGTACAAAAACAAGCCAAGCCGCACCAGCCACGCGGGACGAATCCCTTTTTGATGCGGCAAAATGAAGCGCAGCGGCCAGATGATATGCGGCGCAATCGCCCAAAGCCGCTCGCGTTCAATTAAGGATTCGCGGACCAACGCAAATTCATAATGTTCAAGATAGCGCAGCCCGCCATGAATGAGCTTCGTAGAGGCAGAAGACGTACCCCGCGCCAAATCCCCACGTTCCAGCAAGATGACTTTCGCCCCTCTGCCAGCGGCGTCGCGTGCGATGCCCGCGCCGTTAATGCCACCGCCGATAACGGCCAAATCATAGATTATCTGCTTCATAAAAACGCCCATGCAAATGCAGCCGCGGTGACAAAGGCGGTAACGGTCGCCAGCATCACGGGCAGCAGCGCCCTCCACCCTTGAGTAAGCAACAGAACAAGCCTTGACCGCATCGCGGTGGCCGTCACCGCAAACAACAACATCGCCTTAGAAGCAATTAAGCCATATTCCGCCACCCAGCCCGGCGCGTCAATAATGGAATTTACGGCAACAGCAACAAAGAAGGCGATGATGAACCAAGGCAATTTGAGTTTGGAAGCCAGGCTTTTGGAGCGTCCATCGGTTGATCCGATGGCAAGCCCGACAAGCGCCACGGCGGGCGCGAGCAGCGCGACGCGGGACAGTTTCACGATAGTCGCGGTCTCTCCTGCCGATTGCGAGAAGCTATAGCCGCCACCCAAGGATTGCGCGACGTCATGCACCGCAGCACCCATCAAGAAGCCAGCTTGCTGGTCGGTGAAATTGAGCTGCGCGGCAATGAGCGGGTAGAAGGACATGGCGACGGCGCTTGCCAAGGTAACGCCGACGAGGATGAGCGTAAACTGCGACTGGTTCAGGCGCTCGCGTCCAATGACTGCGTAAATCGCCAAGGCTGCGGATGCGCCGCAAATGGCGGTCGCGCCGCCAGCTAACCAGCCGGCATAGCGGCCTTGCCCGCCAAGCCGCGCGCCTAAAAGTCCAGCGCCCATGACCAAAGACATGATGCCAATCAGCCCCAAAAATGCGAGCGCACCAAGTCCACCAATTTGCATCGCGGTGACTTGTGTGCCCAACAAAACAATGCCCCAGCGCAAGCAGGACGTGCCGCAGAAATCAAGCCCGGGATGTACCTTTTGTTCGGCTGACACAAAATTGAGTGCAAGGCCAAGCAACAAACCCGCCAAGATAACGGGCATGCCATAATGTTCGGAAAACCAAGTTGCGGCGACCGAGGCAATACCGACGACTGCAAGTCCCGGAAACAGGGCGCTGATCAACAACCGTTTGGCGCGCGCAGGATTCTCCTCTGCGAGGTAGGTTTCGCCATAAAGGTCAGCGATGTAATTCGCGTTTATGTCTTGCGGTGTCATATCGCCTTCTATAGGCAAGTCCGTGAGGAGTTCCAGTATAAAGCGGGATGCGCTAGGGGCCGAACGGAGACAATGATGCAGTGGGGTGAAGCGAGTTGAAGCCAATCACGCCGACGCTGCGCTGGACGCTGTTTGGGCTGCTGTGTATCGCTGGCATTTTCAATGCCATGGACCGGCCAGTCATCGCGATCCTGAAGCCGGACATTTCGGCTGACCTTGGTTGGAGTGATACCGATTTTGCCAATCTCGCCTTTGTAACGCAGGTTGCAGCAGCGCTGTCTTTCTTGTTCACCGGGTGGCTCGTTGATAGACTTGGCGTGCTGCGTTCAATGATAGCTGGCGTAACGACGTGGAGCCTTGCGGCAATGGCACATGGCTGGGCAATTGCTGGCTGGCAAGTCGTGGCGGCGCGCATTGGCCTTGGCGCGACGGAGGCTGTGCAGACGCCGCTGACGATCAAAACTGTCGCTACGCTTTTCGCGCCTGACAAGCGCTCGTTCGCATTTGGCGTAGGTACTGCGATTGCGGGGCTTGGCACAATCACCATGCCGTTTTTCATCCCCGTGATCGCCGCTATCTGGGGATGGCGCGGCGCGCTCATCTTTGGCGGGGTCGGCGGTTTCATAACGCTGGCGCTGTGGCTGTGGTTTGCGCGGGGCGTGAAGTTTGACGATAAGGCCGAAGACGCCAATCGCGACTTTGCCGATGATGGCGCGCCTTATGGCCCGATATTGATGGAGAGGCGTACGTGGGCAATCGTGATTGCCAAAGCGTTGTCCGACGCCACTTGGTGGCTGATCAATTTCTGGCTGCCGGATTTTTATCGCAAAGAATTTGACCTGACGACAAGCGAGCTCGCGACTCCGCTGGCGATTGCCTTTTTCGGGTCGGGGGCAGGCGCATTGTTCGCAGGTTGGTTATCAACACGGCTTTTGGAGGCGGGATGGAGCGTCAACCGCGTGCGCAAGACGATCATGTTCGGGTCGGCTGCGATCGTGGTACCCCTGCCCTTCGTTCTCACGCTCGACTCATTCTGGCCCGTGGCGATCATGATGGGCGTGGTGATGGCGGGGCATCAGGGTTTTTCGTTGTCGATATTCTCGATCATCACTGACGTCGTGCCGCGCGGCAAGGTAGGCCGCGTGACCGCTTTTGGCGCATTCATGGGCAATATGGGCGGCGCGTTGATCCAGCTTGTGACAGGCGCCGTCTTGGCGGCGGGGTTGGGTTTCACGCCCATGTTTATCTTTGCTGCGGCGTCCTACATGCTCGCTCTGGCTTGGTTACATTGGTTGCTGCCGACCATTCAGCGCGCCGAGGCAAGCGCCGTATCGGTCGCATAGAGCAACACCCTTTTTGTTACGCCCGGGCGCGCCACAAGAAGTCTATAGCTTAGGCTGGCTTTGCCAAACCTTCGGTCTCAACCAATTCCTGTAATTCGCCAGCGTCGTACATTTCCATCATGATGTCGGAACCGCCCAGAAACTCTCCCTTAACGTAAAGCTGCGGGATTGTTGGCCAATCGCTATAATCCTTAATAGCAGCGCGGATTTCCATGTCTTGCAGCACATCGACGCTTTCATACGCGACGTTGAGATGGTCCAGAATGGCTATCGCCTTGCTCGAAAACCCACATTGCGGAAACAGGGGGCTGCCCTTCATAAACAGAACAACATTATTACCTTTGACGATCTCTTCGATCCGTTCGTGAACGCTCATGTATAATACTCCAAAAATTCTAATTCTGAGGAATGGCTGTCGTGAGCTGCAAGGCATGCAAAACGCCGCCCATCCGTCCGCCAAGCGCGTCATAAACCGCCTTATGCTGTTTGACGCGGGGTAGTCCGCGAAAGCTCTCGCTCACGACGCGCGCGGCATAATGGTTGCCGTCACCTGCAAGATCGGTAATTTCGACCAACGCATCAGGCAAAGCGGCCTTAATCATGCCTTCAATTTCGTCGGCCTGCATTGCCATTATGCAGGCTCGATAAACTGGCGGCGCGCTTCGACCATCTTGTCTTCAAGCGCGCTGCGAATCATGGCATCGTCGACTTCAATACCTGCCGACGTCAAATCACCCAGCAGCTTGCGCACGACATCTTCGTCGCCCGCCTCTTCAAAGTCCGCTTGCACAACGGAAGTCGCGTAAGCGGTGGTTTCTTCTGGCGTAAGACCCATTTTTTCGGCGGCCCACTGTCCAAGCAGCTTGTTTCGGCGGGCGGCTATTTTGAACTGCATCTCTCCGTCATGCGCAAACTTGTTTTCAAAAGCGGTCTCGCGGTTGTCGAAACTTGTCATGTTGCAGTTCCTATCTGTTGCCTGCCCAAGATAATGGCTTTGCCTTCAATCAACAAGGCTGATGCATGTCAAATGTGCACCACCAGCTTCCCGACTGCCGCGCGGTCACCAAGTCGGGCAATCGCGGTCCCGGCATCGGCCAGTGCGAATGTCTCCGAAATACGTGGCTTGATTTTGCCCGCGGCATAGAGATCGAACAATTCCGAAATGTTGGCATGGTTCTTTTGCGGCGTGCGCGCGGCAAAGGCACCCCAAAAGACGCCGCAAACGTCGCAGCTTTTCAGCAATGTCAGGTTCAACGGTAGCTTGGCGATGCCGGCGGGGAAGCCAACGACCAGAAACTTGCCTTCCCATGCAATGGCGCGCACCGCAGGCTCGCTATAATCTCCGCCGACAGTGTCATAAATGATGTTGAAGCCATCGCGGCCGGCTGCGGCCTTGAACATTTCGGCCACCGCTTTGGATTGGTCCTTATCGAACGGTTGATGGGGGTAAACCACAACTTCATCGGCCCCAGCCTCACGCGCGATATCCGCCTTCGCCTCGCTGGAAACACCTGCAACCACGCGGCCGCCATAGGCTTTTGCCAACTCAATTGCCGAAATGCCGATACCGCCAGCCCCGCCAAGGACTAAGACATTATCGCCAGCCTTCATATGCCCGCGATCCTTAAGCGCATGAATCGACGTGCCATAGGTCATCAGCAACGACGCCCCATCGTCAAACGACATGGCGTCCGGCATTTTGAAGCAGTTGAACGCTGCGACCGCGACCTTTTCGGTCAGCCCGCCATTGCCGCACAGGCCGATCACGCGGTCGCCAATGGCAAATCCGCTGACGCCATCGCCAACCGCTTCGACAATACCAGCGATTTCGCCGCCGGGCGCAAAGGGGCGTTCTGGTTTGAACTGATACAGGTCGACAATCATCAACGTGTCGGGGAAGTTGATCGAACATGCCTTTACCGCAACGACGACTTGGCCGGGGCCAGCAACCGGTGCAGGCAATTCGCCCATAACGAGCGTTTCGGGGCCGCCGCTGGCGGTTGATAATAAAGCGCGCATGTCTCTCTCCTAGGCTTGGTTGGGCGACAGCCAGGGTTGGCTTGTCGATATCTTGTGTTCATAGGCCGAAATGGCGTCGCTGCTTTTGAGCGTCAGGCCGATTTCATCGACGCCGTTTATAAGGCAATGTTTACGAAAGGGGTCAATTTCAAATGCAAAGCGGTCTTGAAACGGCGTCGTTACGGTCTGGGTTTCAAGATCGATGTGGATATCATCGGTTCTTGCCACTTGCATGAGGCGATCAATGGCGTCCTGCGGCAGGACGATGGCCAGTAGGCCGTTTTTAAAGGCATTGCCGGAAAATATGTCGGAGAAGCTGGGCGCAATGACCGCCGAGATGCCCAGATCAGCCATAGCCCAAGCGGCATGTTCCCGGCTTGACCCGCAACCGAAATTGTCACCGGCTATTAATATAGGCGCGCCTGCATATGCCGGATCATCAAATACATTGCCCGCCACGCCGCGCAGTGTTTGAAACGCGCCTTTGCCGAGCCCGGACCGGCTTATGGTTTTTAGCCATGCCGCCGGAATGATAATGTCGGTGTCGACATTTTTCAGCCCAAGCGGATAGGCCTTGCCCTTAACGCTGCTGATCGGCTGCATGCGTTTAGTCCGTTTCCGTTTCTGGGCGATTTTGGCTGATTGGCTTGACTTCGGGGTCCGGGGACAAAAGGTCAAGCTTGCCCTTTTTCTGAGTCATGCTGCGCCGTCCGGCATATAATAATGCGGCCACCAACGCAGCGGAGCCTACGGCTGCGCCAACTTTTGCTGTGGTCGACCATTTGTCGTCGCCATCGGATTTTTTATCGGTCATATGTCTCGTCCTTGATCGGCTAAACCTTAGCTTTGGCTTCGGTGGCAAGTAAAGAGAATAGCTTATCTTTGCGCAAGGGTGAACCCGCAACTGCAAATGGCGGCGCTATATATCAGTCCATCAATGTGCGCACATCGGTAAGCTTGCCTGTGACGGCAGCCGCAGCCGCCATAGCCGGGCTGACCAAATGCGTCCGCGCGCCGGGACCCTGCCGTCCGACAAAATTGCGATTGCTGGTGGATGCACAACGCTCTCCGGCAGGCACCTTGTCGGGGTTCATGCCCAAGCAGGCCGAACAGCCCGGCTCACGCCATTCGAGGCCGGCATCCATGAAAATTCGGTCAAGCCCTTCGGCTTCTGCCATTTGCTTTACAAGGCCGCTGCCGGGCACGACGATTGCCCATTTGATGTTAGCCGCCTTTTTACGGCCCTTAAGCACGGCCGCAGCCGCGCGCAAATCTTCAATGCGGCTGTTGGTGCAACTGCCGATGAAGATATTTTCCACCGAAATGTCGGTCATCAGCGTGCCGGGGGTCAGACCCATATATTCCAGCGATTTTTTGGCCGCGGCTTGCTTGGATGGATCGGCAAAGCTCGACGGATCGGGAACGATGCCCGTGATTGGTAACACGTCCTCTGGGCTCGTGCCCCAAGTGACACTTGGCGCGATGTCGGCGGCGTTGATTGTTACGACCTTGTCATAGGTTGCGCCTGCATCGGTGGCAAGTGAACGCCAATAGATCACAGCCGCGTCCCAATCGTCGCCCTTGGGGGCCATTGGGCGACCCTTGAGATAGGCAAAAGTTACATCGTCAGGCGCGACCAGGCCAGCGCGCGCGCCATGTTCGATTGCCATATTCGAAATAGTCAAGCGGCCCTCAATGCTCAGCGCGCGAATGACGGCGCCTGTATATTCAATGACATGGCCAGTCCCGCCCGACGCACCCAGCACGCCTGTAATATGCAACACAACGTCCTTTGCCGAGACGCCGGGGCCAAGTTCGCCCTCAACGCGGACTTCCATCGACTTGGACTGGCTGAGCTGAAGCGTTTGGGTGGCCAATACATGCTCGACCTCTGATGTGCCAATGCCAAAGGCCAAAGCCCCCAAACCGCCATGACAGGCGGTATGGCTATCGCCGCAGACAAGTGTTGCTCCGGGTAAGGAAAAACCCTGTTCCGGGCCGACGACGTGGACGATGCCCTGCTTAACATCGGTGGCGTCAATATAAGCGATACCGAATTCTGGCGCGTTACGTTCGAGTGCTTCCAATTGCTGCGCGCTTTCGGGGTCAGCAATCGGGATAGTGTTGCCTTTGGCGTCCAAGCGCGCCGTCGTAGGCAGATTGTGATCCGGCACTGCCAAAGTCAGGTCTGGCCGCCGCACACGGCGTCCGGCAACGCGCAAGCCTTCAAAGGCCTGCGGGCTAGTGACTTCGTGCACCAAATGGCGGTCGATAAAGATCAGGCAGGTCCCGTCGTCGCGTTGCTCCACGACATGGGCATTCCAGATTTTTTCATATAAAGTTTGCGGTGAGGACATCATAAAAATGCCATAGAAGCGATTGCAGCGAAATCAAGTGAGGCAGCGCTGCTTGCACTTCAAAAATGAAAACTTTGCGTCTATTAGGGTTAGTATGAGCATTTTCAGCATCATCCTTATCGTGCTTACCACCGTCTTCATCATGGAATGGGTGGCTTGGTCCAGCCATAAATATATCATGCACGGCTGGGGTTGGGGTTGGCATCGTGACCATCATGAGCCGCATGACCATGCGCTGGAAAAGAATGATCTGTATGGCATAGTGGGCGCAGTCACCAGCGTGTCGCTGTTTGCACTCGGCAGCCCTTTGGTGCTTGGCAACGACGCGTGGGAACCTGCGACTTGGATCGGCCTTGGCGTCATGTTTTACGGCATCATTTACACGGTCGTCCACGATGGCCTCGTGCATCAACGCTATTTCAAATATGTCCCGCGCAGTGGCTATGCGAAACGCTTGGTGCAGGCGCATAAGCTGCACCATGCCACCATTGGTAAGGAAGGCGGGGTGAGCTTTGGCTTCGTCTTGGCGCGCGACCCGGCCAAGTTGAAAGCTGATCTGAAAAAACAGCGCGCGGCCGGGACGGCGATTATACGCGACGCCGCCATTTAGGTCCTGACTCTAAGCCTCTGGCTTAAACCAAATCCAACCCAAGCAAAGCACGGCTGTTGCCAAGGGCACAAGCGACCATGGCAACGCCAAAGACGCAAAGCCGATGGCTATACTGATACCAAATGCGATGGTCGCTGACCATTTTCCGCGCCGGCTAATGGCGCCCTTTTCCCGCCACGCCACAAGATGAGGTCCAAATTTCGGGTGGTGCAACAGCCGCGCCTCAAGCGCCGGGCTACTGCGCGCGAAAAAGAATGCCGCCAAGATCATGAACGGCACCGTCGGCAGCAAAGGCAGGACAATGCCCACCGTGCCGACGGCAACGGCCAACAATCCAGCGCACAGATAAAGCTGCTGCTTTATCAATATTGGTGCACTGCTTTGGTCACATAATAGCTATCAAGTCCTTCGGGACCGCCCTCGCTGCCAAAGCCTGATTCCTTTACGCCACCAAAGGGCGCGTCGGGCATCGAGATCACAAAGCTGTTGAGGCCAACCATCCCTGTATCCAGCGCATCGGCGACGAGGTTGGCCTGGCGGACATTTTCGGTGAAAGCATAAGCGGCAAGGCCGAAGGGCAGGCGATTGGCCTGTTCTACCGCTTCGTCAAAGGTCTTGAATGGCCGCATTAATGCCACGGGGCCAAAGGGTTCGTCATCCATGACCTTTGCCGACATGGGCACGTCGGACAACACCGTCGGCGCGAAGAAAAAGCCATGATTACCGCGTGATCCGCCAGTCAGCAGCTTTGCACCCTTTGACGTCGCATCCTCAACCAACGCCGCGATTGCCGATGGCCGCCGCCCGTTGGCCAATGGTCCCATCACGGTTTCAGCATCGAGGCCATTGCCGACGTGAACCTTTTTCGTATGCGCGGCAAAGCCAGCTACGAAGCGTTCATAGACGCCCTCTTGCACATAAAAACGTGTGGGCGAAATGCACACTTGGCCAGCGTTCCGGAACTTGGTCGTGGCGGACAAGGTGATGGCTTTTTCAAGATCGCAATCGTCGAAAATGAGCACTGGCGCATGGCCGCCCAGTTCCATGGTGGTCCGTTTCACGCCATCTGCCGCAAGCTTGAGCAGATGTTTGCCGACGGGGACTGACCCAGTGAAGCTGACCTTGCGGATGATAGGGGAAGCAATCAATTGGCGGCTGACCATGTCGGGTACACCATAGACCAATTGCGCGACATTACCCGGCACGCCGCCGTCGATGACACATTGCATGATTGCACTGGTGCTTGCGGGTGTTTCTTCCGGCGGCTTGGCGATGATGGAGCATCCTGCGGCCAACGCAGCCGCCATTTTCTTGCACATCAGGTTCACCGGGAAGTTCCATGGCGAAAATGCGGCCACTGGCCCTACGGGTTGTTTCAAGACCAACGCCCGCTGCCCTGTTGGTCGCACAAGCACGCGTCCGTAGCTGCGTTTGGCTTCCTCTGCGAAATAGTCGAATTGCGCGGCACAGGACAGCACCTCAGCGCGCGCTTCGGCCAGCGGCTTGCCCTGTTCGGTCGTAAGCATGACCGCAATTGGTTCTGCGCGTTCGCGGATATGGTCAGCGACCTTATGCAATATTGCTGCGCGGGCATTCACGTCCACGCTTCGCCAATGCGCAAAGCCCTTTGCCGTGGCGGCAAGTGCCTCATCAAGGTCAGCAGCCGTCGCCAATGGCAATTCTGCCATCGTCTCGCCCGTGGCCGGATTGATGACCGAATGCGTTTCGCGGCCTTCGCCTGTGCGCCAGCTACCGTCAATATATAGGCCCAAATCTGTGGAATAGCTCATCTGTTTTCCTGCAAAATTATTGTGCTTTGGATGTAGGCGTCAGGTGGCGGCTTTGGAACCCCTTGCAAGCCGCAATAGCCAGAAAACCGGAAAACCCGCGAGCAATAAGGCAATGCCCCAGAGCAATGCTTCGGTGCCTGCGCCATATATCGTCCAGCAGGAATATATAGCGGCCAGCAATAGGATGACTTTAAACCCTGCGCCTACCTTCAATATGCCCGTCTGGATGAGCCGGAACGCGGCCGCTGCGCAACCGAAATATATGACCAGCGAGATCGCCGTGGTTAGCAATATGAGAAATTCAAACATTGATGCCATCGTCCGGCTGCTGTTCATCAGGATGACGAGCGTCACTAGGCTGGTGGAGAATAGATGCGCGTTGCGCGGCGTGCCATTGGCGGTCGCCTTGCCCATGAACGCTGGAAACAAGCCGTCGCGCGCTAAAGCGGCGGGTAATTCTGCCTGACACATGATCCACCCGTTCAATGCACCAAGCGCGCTGATTGCGCCAATGGCGGCGATAGCGGTGCCAGCGTTGGTGCCAGCATAGACGCTCACAAAATCGGCAAATGGTGCAGCAGAGGCGCTGGTGATCGCCACAGGCAACATCAGGACGACGGCTGAGCAGACCAAAATATATATGCCGCCGGCACCAGCGGTTCCGAATAAGGTCGCGCGGTTGATGGTGCGTTCAGGGTCTTGCACCTTGTCTGCGGGTACGGTGGCCAGTTCAAGGCCAAGCATTGCCCAGAGGGTCAAAATAGTGGCCGTAGAAATGCTTGCCGTCGAAATATCCGCCAGTTCGAAGCGGCGGACAACGCCGGTGCCCTGAACCGTCAATATGTAAGCTGCAAGGCCAATAACCGCGATGAGCGGCAGCAACTTGGCAATCGTCCAGATGACCTGAACTTGTCCTGCCAATTTGGTGCCGCGAATGTTGATCAGCGTGAAAGCCCATACGATGGATATGGTAACGGCGGCGGACACGCCGTGGGTGCCGACGACGGGGAACAACTGGCTAAGATAGCTGACCGCTGCTGTTGCTATGGCGGCATTACCGACCCACATCGAAATCCAATAGGCCCATGCAATTGCAAAGCCCGCACCATCGCCAAAAGCAGCCTTTGTATAAGCATAAGGCCCGCCAGCCTTGGGCAATGCCTTGCTGAGCGCGCCAAAGACCGATGCGACGCATAATGCGCCCGAAACGGTAATCACCCAGCCAATGACGGAATTCCACCCCAAGGGCGCAAGGCTTGCCGGAAGCAGGAATACGCCCGACCCGATCATGCTGCCCATGACCAAAGCGAGCGCCATCCAGAACCCCATGGGCCGTGCTGTTGCGGCTGTATCTTGCTTCACTTAAGTCCCTCTTGTTTCTTACACGCTGGCATGGAACGGGGGCAAAAGCCAAGCTTTGTTTGGGCCACGGCCTAATGGGCGAGCAATACCGGGATGCCAAGCGCGCCAAGCATGAACCGCGTGACGCCGCCAAACAAGGTCTCACGCCACCGTCCGTGACCATAAGCACCCATGACGAGGAAGTCGGGTGCCCATGCATTCGCCTCTGCCAAAAGCCTTTCCTCGATGCTCTGATCGCCTTTTGCGGCCACTGCGATTTCGGCATTGATGCCGTGGCGCGACAAATAGGTCGCCGCGTCAGTTACGGGGAATTGCTCCGGCACTATTTCGATCTCCGATATGCGGACAACTGATGCAGCTTGCAGCAATGGCAATGCTGCCCGCAATGCATTGGCGGCTTCAAAACCGCCATCATATGCGACCATGGCCCGGTTAAAGGACAGAGGCGCGGCTTTCGCAGGGACCGCCAGAACCGGGGTGCGCGATGCCGTCACCACATCGCTAATCCAAGCGCGAGCAGTGCCCGCCGTATCCAGCGACATGACCAGAACATCCGCCAATCGCCCCGCGTTGATCAGTGCGTCTGACGTAGTGCCATCAAACATTTGCCAGTCCCAAGGCACATCCTCAGCCTTCAACCGCGCATCGATTCGCGTGCACAGCTTTTCGCGCTCTTTTTCCGCTGCTTCAAAGGCCTCGGCGACGAAATGCGCGCCGCCGAACATGTCGAACGCGACATAATCCTGCGTCGGTCGCGGCAATATGAGCGACATATGCCCCTGGAAACGCCGTGCAAGTTCAAGCCCCGCCTGCAATCGGCTTTCAAAGGCGGTATCCCCGCCAGCATGTACCATGATAGATTTCATTGCCATTTCCTTACTTAACGGCCGGATGTGATGCGCCGGTCTCACAGGACTTATCCTCATCCTAAACGCGCCAAGTGCATTGATGTGCATCAAACATGTTAAAAAACTTTCAATGCAGAAAATATTATGTCAGCCAAGGGGCATGAATGATGCGTGGCAAGCTTTGACGGAAGTGGCGGTGCGGTCTGCGCGCGCGGCGGATGCCGAAGCTATTGCGCGCATCTATGCGCATTATGTGCGCCACGGGACTGCCAGCTTTGATATAGAGCCGCGCACATGCGCGCAGACGGAACAGAGGATCCGCGACATATTGTCCAAGGGGTGGCCGTTCATCGTGGCGGAGCGTGCCGAAACGATCATGGGCTATGCCTATGTGACCGCGTTTCGGGACCGACCGGCTTATGGCTACACCTGCGAAGATTCGATCTATGTCGATCCAGCTTTTGTGGGGCAGGGCGTGGGCGTGCAATTGATGTGCGCTTTAATGGCGCAAGCAAGCGATTGCGGCTTCCGTCAGATGATTGCCGTCATTGGCGGCGGCGAACCCGCCTCGGTTGCTTTGCACCGTAAGTTGGGGTTCACGCATGCCGGACATATGCGCAACGTCGGACGCAAATTCGGGCGCTGGCTTGACACGGTCTATATGCAAGCCGAACTTGGCGCAGGAGACCGATCAGCGCCAGCGCGAGAGCCTGCCTAATCGATTAGAGGATGAATGCGCGATAGTCGTGCGTAAAGGAGAGAGAAAATATGGCTGAGTTTGAATTGGTCGCCGATGGGCTTCGTTTCCCCGAAGGGCCCGTCGTCATGCCCGATGGCAGCGTCATTTTGGTGGAGATCGCGCAAGGCCAAATCACGCGCATACGCCCCGATGGCAGCAAATCGGTTATCGCCAAGCCCGGTGGCGGGCCAAATGGCCTGGCGATGGGACCGGATGGTAAGCTATATTGCTGCAACAATGGCGGGTTCGAATATATCGAAGCCGATGGCTTTCTTGCACCGCACGGTATCGCGAACGATTATTCAGGCGGCCGGATTGAACGCATTGATATCGAAACTGGCGAGGTCGAAATATTGTATAAATCGGGCGACTTTGGGTGCAGCCTGCGTGGGCCGAACGACATCGTGTTCGACGCGCATGGCGGGTTCTGGTTCACCGATCACGGCAAGGTCGACTATGCCAAGCGCAGTCATGATGTCGTCGGTATTTTCTATGCCAAGGCCGACGGCAGCCATTTGGAAGAAGTCATCTTCCCATCAAACAACCCTAATGGCGTTGGCTTGTCCCCTGATGGCAGCACGCTCTACGCCGCCGAAACCTACACCTGCCGCTTGATGAAGTTCAACATCACCGCGCCCGGCAAGGTCGCTGGCGATGCTGGCCCCGGCGGCCCAGGCATTCCGGTTTACCGCCCGGCGGGATATAAATTCTTTGACAGCCTTGGCATGGAAGCCAATGGCAATATCTGTGTCGCGACAATCGGCGAATGCGGGATCAGCGTCATTTCACCGACAGGCGATCTGGTTGAATTTGTCGGCACCGACGATATTTTTACAACCAACATTGCCTTTGGTGGCGATGATATGATGGACGCCTATATTTGCCTGTCGGGCAGCGGGCGTCTGGTTAAAACCCGATGGGCGCGGCCGGGGCTTAAGCTGCAATACTAGCAATATGCCACGGCACAAGGAAGCGCATCTCATTGACCGCATCAGCTGGTTGCGGGCGTCGGTCCTTGGCGCGAATGACGGCATTGTGTCGACGGCAAGCCTGATTGTCGGCGTAGCCGCCGCGCAAGCGACGCCAGCAACCATATTGCTGACGGGGATTGCGGGGCTGGTCGCCGGTGCAATGTCGATGGCCGCCGGCGAATATGTGTCGGTTAGCTCGCAAGCGGATACCGAAAGTGCGGACCGAATACGGGAAGGCAAGGAGCTGGCGACGATTCCTGAAAAGGAACGTGAGGAGCTAGTGGGCATTTATGAGGCGCGGGGTCTTGACCGCGCGCTGGCAGAGCAGGTGGCGGACAAGCTTACGGCGCACGACGCGCTGGCGACGCATTTGCGCGACGAATTGGGCATGGCCACACACACCGCCGCACGACCAGTGCAGGCCGCATTGGCGTCGGCGGCGGCGGCGGCCTTTGCCATCGGCGCGTCCTTACCCTTGGCGATGGTGCCGCTGTCCCCGGCGCCGTATCTCACTTGGACTGTCTCCATTGCCGCCTTGTTGTTTCTGGCCGTCCTTGGCGCTGTGGGCGCAAAGGCGGGCGGAGCAGCTATTGGCAGGGCTGTGCTGCGCGTTACCTTCTGGGGTGCGATTGCGATGGCGGCTACCGCTGCTATTGGTGCGTTGTTCGGCACGACGGTCGCCTAGATCCTGACCCTAAGGAAAAACATGACGTTCAATACTGTTATCTTCGATTTTGGCGGCGTCATTACGACCTCGCCTTTTGAGGCATTCAACCGCATGGAGGCAAAGCGCGGTCTGCCAAAGGATTTCGTCCGCAGCGTGAATGCGCGCAACCCTGATGATAATGCATGGGCGAAGTTTGAACGGGCAGAATGCAACGCGGCGGAATTTGACGCGCTGTTCGCCGCCGAAGCGCTTGTCTTGGGGCATAAGCTTGATGGCGCGTCGGTGATTGCCTGCCTATCGGGTGACATCCGCCCGGATATGGTGGCCGCACTGGATGTGTTGAAGACCAAGGGCTTTGCGCTTGGGTGCATCACCAACAATGTGCCGTCTGGCAGAGGCGCTGGCATGGCCGGGAGTGATGAGAAAGCGGCGGCGATCTCTGCGGTCATGGAACGGTTCGACCATATCATTGAATCGAGCAAGGCAGGGGTGCGCAAACCAGACCCGCGCATTTATGCCATGATGTGTGCGGCCTTGGCGGTCCAGCCATCACAATGCATCTATCTGGATGACCTTGGCATCAATTGCAAACCGGCTGCCGCTATGGGCATGGCCGCAATTAAAGTCACAAGCGGTGACCAGGCTTTGCACGATTTAGGCGCGCTATTGGCGTTGACCTTCACGCCACTTGGCGTCTAGGCAAGGGCTGTTCCGGCTCTCCCATTATTTGGAGCATTTCATGGCGAAAAAACTTTTCCCCGATGCAAAATCGGCGCTTGAAGGCGTATTGAAAAACGACATATTGATTGCAAGCGGCGGCTTTGGTCTTTGCGGGCTTCCCGAACGCTTGTTGGATGCCGTGCGCGACAGCGGGGTCACTGGCTTGACCTTCGTGTCGAACAATGCCGGCATTGATAATGAAGGCATCGGCAAGCTGCTGCGCACCAAGCAAGTCAAAAAAATGATTTCGTCTTATGTTGGCGAGAATAAAGAATTTGAGCGGCAATATTTGGCGGGTGAGTTGGAAGTTGAATTCTGCCCGCAAGGCACTTTGGCCGAACGCATGCGCGCTGGCGGTGCCGGCATTCCGGGCTTTTACACCAAAACGGGTGTTGGCACTTTGGTCGCTGATGGCAAGGAAGTGAAAGATTTTGGCGGCGAGGAATATATCCTCGAACGAGGCATATTTGCCGACCTATCGATAATCAAAGCTTGGAAGGCAGATGAAAGCGGCAACCTAGTTTTTCGCAAAACCGCGCGCAATTTCAATCTGCCTGCCGCGACCTGCGGCAAGATTTGTGTGGTTGAGGTCGAAGAATTGGTGCCAGTCGGCAGCCTCGACCCCGACTGCATCCATTTGCCCGGCGTCTATGTACAGCGTATGATCGTTGGTGCGCCTTATGACAAAAAGATTGAGTTCCGCACTGTGCGCGAAAGGGAGGATGCGTGATGGCTGACAAACCCGTTCCTATCGACCTCGTGCCCTATTCCGATATGCTTGGGGACAGCCGCGAGTTCTTGCGTGTTTGGGCGAAGGAGGGTGGGCCAGTTACCTGCTTTATCAACCCCGTTCCAGTTGGCGGCGATCCAATGGGTTATGGCATCGCCTTAGTCGATTGTATTCGCCACGGCGCCAAGACTTGGGCGCGCGCCACTGGAATATCCGAGGCTGAAGCGTTGGCACGGATTTGGGAGGGTGTAGACGCAGAGCGTGCTAACCCGACCGATTTGGCAACCGAGCACCCAACCACTGATGAAGATGGATTGATACATTGAGCTGGACCCGTGATGATATGGCTGCCCGCGCGGCGAAGGAACTGCGCGACGGATATTATGTGAACCTTGGCATTGGCATTCCGACTTTGGTCGCAAACCACATTCCGCCCGGCGTCGAAGTGACCCTACAATCGGAAAATGGCATGTTGGGTATCGGGCCGTTTCCCTTTGCTGGCGAAGAAGATGCCGACCTGATTAACGCAGGTAAGCAGACGATTAGCGAGCTTGCGCAGACTGCCTATTTTGACAGCGCGGCCAGCTTTGCGATGATCCGTGGCGGGCATATTGATTTGACCGTCTTGGGTGCGATGGAAGTGGCAGAAAATGGTGACATCGCCAATTGGATGATCCCTGGAAAGATGATCAAGGGCATGGGCGGGGCGATGGACTTAGTTGCTGGCGTCAAGAAGATCATCGTGGTGATGGAGCATAATGCCAAGGACGGATCGCCCAAATTCATTCCGGCTTGCACGTTACCGCTGACGGGCAAAAACGTCGTTGATATGATTATAACCGATCTCGCGGTGTTTCAGCGGGCTGACAAAGCATCGGCGTTCACGTTGATTGAGGTCGCGCCCGGGGTCAGTGTTGACGATGTGCGGGCAAAGACAACGGCGCATTTTGAGGTTGCGATCTGACCCGTAACATGTGGCGGACTTTATCAGCCTTGATTGCGGTTTTAGTGTTGGGACTGACTGGCTTATATGCCATGCGCTCCGCACTTGATGATAATCAGGTCGCGTCAGTATTGCGTAAATTTGTTAAACCGCAGACCAATTTGCCGGACCAGCCGGACGAATGGCGCGGCCGAATCCATTATGCCCAACTGGATCAACAATTTGCGGCCATGGCACAAAGGTCGGAAATGGCGGGGCTTGCCATTGCTATTGTCGAGGATGGCGAACTGCGTTTTGTCCGCAGTTATGGCGTGATTGACCGAGATACGAACGTGCCGGTGACACTTGCAACGGTTTTCCGATGGGCTTCGGTGTCCAAGACCGTCGCGGGGACCATGGCCGCGACGCTTTCGAACGAAGGCCTCCTTGACTTGGATCGGCCAATATCGCGTTATCATACGACGTTGCGCTTACCCGACGGGGCCGAATCGCGTTTGAGCGTCGCGCAATTGCTTTCCCAGCAAACCGGCCTCACCAAAAACGCCTATGACGAACGGTTGGAGGATGGCGAGGATCCACGTGCGTTGCGTGCCAGTCTGGCCAGCGCGCCGTTGCAGTGTCAGCCGGGCTCATGCCACACCTATCAGAATGTCGCCTTTGACGCTGTGACCGAGATATTGGAGCAGGCAGCTAAGCGGTCTTACCCCGCCGCGGTGAGCGAGCGCTTCTTTCTGCCCTTGGGTATGAACAGCGCCAATTTCGGCATGGCTGGCCTCACCAATGCGAAAGATTGGGCGCGCCCGCATAATGGCCGCATGGTCCGCACTGTGAAAGAAACCTATTGGCGGGTCCCGGCGGCTGCGGGTGTTGAAAGTAATATCGTCGATTTTGCCCGTTGGATGCAGGCGACAATGGGCGATCGCCCCGATGTGCTGCCCCAATCGACGCTGCGGATTGCGCAATCGCCGCGTGTGAATACTGCGCGCATTTATGGTGGTGCATTGCGGCAGGCGAATTCTGAGGCGCGTTATGGCCTTGGCTGGCGCAGCTTCAAATATGACGGCAATATGCTTGTGGGGCACTCCGGCGCCGTTGACGGCTACCGCGCCACCATGATTTTTGATCCGGCTGCTCATGTTGGTGTTGTCGCCATGTGGAACAGTAACTGGGGCACACCCTTCCGCATTCCATTTGCCGTGTTTGACAGTTACCATCAACGGGCAGACTCGCGCTGGCTGGAACTGGACTGACAGAACCGGTAAGCGCTTGGGTTTGCTTTGGAATCCGAGAGGAAAACTGACATGGGTTACACGCTGATTACCGCGAATCGCAATTATTCGAGCTGGAGCTTGCGGCCTTGGGTGCTGATGACGGTGCTTGGCATCCCATTTGACGACCGCATCGAGCCTTTTGCGGCTGCAAGCAATTATGATGCATTCCGCGCATTTTCACCGACTGGCCAAGTGCCCGTGCTTCTGGACGGCGCGCGGACGGTATGGGATTCGCTTGGCATCACAGTATATCTGGCCGACCGGCACGAAGGCGTCTGGCCGTCGGATCCGGCTACGCGGGCGTGGGCGCAATGCGCGGTTGCGGAAATGCATGGCAGCTTTTCCGCTTTGCGAAACGATTGCACGATGAATGTCGGGGTGCGCGTTCAGCCCAAGCCCATGTCTGCCGCTTTGCAGCGCGACGTGGCGCGCCTGACCGAATTATGGGCGCAAGGGCTCGACAGTTTTGGCGGCCCATTTCTGGCCGGGCGCCACTTTACTGCGGTGGATGCTTTTTTCGCACCTGTGGCGTTTCGGGTGCGCACATATGGATTGGATGTGGGCCATGCGGGCACAGAATGGGTGCACCATATGCTTGGGCTCGCACCGATGCTGGCGTGGGAAAAAGACGCCTTGACGGAGAGCTGGCGCGAAGCGGGCCATGAGGCGGAGCTGCGCGACTGTGGTGTGATAACCGCCGATTATCGTCAGGTCTGAAGCAGGCCGGACATGAAAAAGGCCGCCTTGCGGGCGGCCCTTTCTTAGGAATGAACGGGACCTAGACTTTGTCGCCGATCACGCCCTTTACTTTGCCCTTAAGATTCTGGCCTTCGCCTTTTAGTTCTTGCGCCATGCCTTCGGCTTGCAAGCGTTCATTGCCCGATGCCTTGCCCGCAGCTTGCTTGATGTTTCCTATGATTTCGTTGCCGAGACCCTTTGCCTTGTCTGTTAACTCGCCCATAAAGCACGTCCTTTCGATGTCATCCGGCCTCGCGGGAACTGCGGGCGGGTACGACAAGGGAACCACGCGGGTGGCCGTTGGTTCCGGCTGATGCAGCGGTTAAACGCCGGTAACTAACGCTTTGGCAAAAGCCGCGCCTGAATCGGGCGCAAAGCGCAGGAACAAAGACGGCTCTATAAGTTCCAGTTCCATCAGGCGGAATACCCCGTCACCATCGCGCAATATATCGACCCGCGCATAGGCCAATGTTTGGGTCTTGGTTATTTTAGCCGTGGCCGTAAATGCGCGCTGCGCCAGTGTCAGCGCGCCTTCAGGCGCAGTGACGGCCTCTTCTTGACCGCCATATTGTTCCTGAACGCGAAAGTCGCCTTTGGCGGGACGTTTGAGGATGGAATGGCTCAAGACCCCTGCGAAATAAAAGAGTGAATATTCGCCTTCTTCGGCAATGTTGGGCAGATAAGGTTGGATCATCATGCGCTGGCCAGCGACCGAATCCGGCACCGCATCGTCGCGTTCCAATCGGAAAGTTCCGTCTGCTCCGCCCGATATGGGGGGCTTGACGATTAAGGTTTCGACGTTGAAGGTTTTCCGCGCTTCTTCAAGTGCGACCCTGTCGAGTAGGGCGCTCCATATTGTGGGAACAGAAGGAATGCCAGCTGCGTCTAATTCGGCCAGATAGGCCTTATCGCTGTTCCATCTCAATATGCTGACTGGATTGCTCACCTGGATCTTTTCCGCCTCCAACCGGTCAAGCAAAGCAAACCAACGCGGGCAGTCGCGCGGATAGCCCCAAGCAAGCAAGGGCGTGACAAGGTCAAACGCGCTAAAGTCGTTCGCCTTGGTCCAATCAATGAAACTGGCACTGTCGCCGAGCAGCCGGGTATAGTCTGCCTTTATATGGGACCAGTTTTCTTCATATTCTGGCGTTGGGCTCAATATCGCGATTCGAAGCGCGCTCATTCGCCAGCCATCTGCAATATCTCTTCCCATTCGGCCGCACGAACCGGCGCGACCGATAGCCGTGACTGCCGCAGCATTTCCATCTCGGCTAGGCTGGGGTTGGCTTTAATAGCTTTCAACGTGACCGGATGCTTCAATTTGCGCGACGGTTTAACCTTCACTGCAACAAAGCGCGCCTTTTCATCGGTGGGGTCAATGAAATGCGCGTGGCTGATCGTGATGATGGCAACAATCTCAAGCCCGATATTGCTGTGGTAGAAAAAGGCTTCATCCCCGACCTTCATCGTACGTAGGTTATTCGCGGCGCTATAATTGCGCACGCCGTCCCATGTGCCTTCGCCCTCAGCCACCAGATCATCATAGCTGTAAACGTCCGGTTCCGACTTCATTAGCCAAAATTGTTTTGCCACCTGTCACTCCTTTTCGCTGGCAAGCCTTTAAGGCAGGCAGTAATGCGCTGTCCATGACAGTTATGCCCGTAATTTCACTCATTGGCGATGCCGATGCCCTTGGACAACAGCTTGGTAGCTCGTTTCAAACATATGGTTTTGCAACCGTGGTGGATCATGGCCTTGATCCCGCATTGGTTGCAAAGGCTTGGGCGCTGACCAAGGAGCTGTTCGACCAAGCTGAATCGCAAAAGCGGGCGGGTTTTGACGCCGCCATCGCTGGCCAGCGCGGTTACACGCCGTTTAAAACCGAAATTGCCAAGGGCGCAGACTTTCATGACCTGAAGGAATTCTGGCATGTCGGTCGTGACGTTGCACCTGACAGCCCGCTTGCCGGATCAATGCTGCCCAACATCTGGCCGGACGTCCCCGAGTTTAAGGAGACGTTTCAACTGCTCTTTGCAGAGATGGATAAGGTCGGTGCGCGGATATTGTCTTCGATTGCCCGCTATCTTGATTTACCCGCGCACTGGTTTGATCCGGCGATTGCGGACGGGAACTCCATTTTACGCCTGTTGCATTATCCCCCCATATCTGGCGATGCCGAAGGCTGCATCCGGGCAGGCGCGCATGAGGATATTAACCTCATCACCCTGCTGCTGGGGGCAGAGGAGGCGGGTCTGCAGATTTTGCGCCCCGATGGTAGCTGGATGGACGTCTCCCCGCCGCCAGGGGGCTTGGCGGTCAATGTAGGCGATATGTTGCAGCGGTTGACCAACCATATGCTGCCATCGACGACGCACCGTGTGGTGAACCCGACAGGCGCGCGGTCGCGGTTTAGCCGCTACTCGATGCCCTTCTTCTTACATTTGCGGTCGGACTTACACATTGCGACCTTGCCGCAATGTGTAAGCGCGCAAAACCCCAATCGTTACCCCGACCCGATTCTGGCCGATGACTATCTGCGTGAACGGTTGATAGAGATTGGTTTGTTAAAGGCATAAGCGCGGCGCCGAAGATTGCCACCGCCCTGCGTTACATTGACAAGATTGACGCAAAAGCAGGGGTGTATCTGTCCAGTTTGCCAATTTAGCAGTCCCGCAATAATCCTCCCCATCGACTTGCGATGGGGAGGTGGATCGGCCGGGCGTCAGCACGGGCGAGACGGAGGGGCCATCAACGTTTCATGCCCCTCCGTCAGTCGTTGCTAGTCGCAACGCCCGCCACCTCCCCATCGCAAGTCGATGGGGAGGATTCACGCGCATCACGGGACCAGCGTTCATCCTCGCTCCGCAGCGCACTGCGCAATATCCGCATATCGGGTCCGCCGTTCACCGTCACCGACCCGCCGCGCAGCACGCGGACAGTGGTAACGCCGTTAATCGCCCGATCCATCGCAAGATCAAACTGCCGCGCCCGCCCCATTTCGATTGCGGCGTCCCAGCTTTTGGCAAAACTCTCCGCGCCTGCGCGCTCGCGCAAGTTATAGGCCGACTGCCGGCTCATCCCCACCGCTTTGGCCGCCTGCCCGACTGAGCCCATGACATGCAAAGCCAAGATAAACCGCTCCTGCTGCGCCGCCGTCCAGCCGTTGTTGCGCTTACGGTCGAGCGGCACGGGGGTGAAGGCGAGCGGATCCTTATCGGCGAGGAGTTGGGGGGGTTGGTGTTGGTGAAGGTGAGTCAGTCATTGACAAAATAGAACATAAATGGAACATATAGGAAAGAATTTTTTGAATCTGTCGGAAGGTCGTTCGGTGCTAAGTAAGAGACGCGATCCAGCGGCAGACAAAGGTTACGGCAAGCCAAGCTCCAACTCTGGGAATCGGCGCGTATCGGCCAGAGAAATATTCGCGGTAATCGACGCATCGGAAGCCGAACTGCGGTGGTGCCAACAAATCGTTGGAAGTATGATGATGGGCACGGTTGGAACGGTTACCGGGGAGGATATCGTCGGTTTCCAAATTCGACTGTATGAAGCAATCGCGAAACTCGAAAAAGCCTATCGGATTACTAAGCAGGAAGAGAAGCGGCTCATAAGAGAGAAACGTCGATTCAAACCTGAATGGTTTCGCCACCGGATGGCGAAGCTCGCAATCTACATTGGTTATTTGAATGAAGTGCTCTCAATTGCACGAGCCATTGGGGATGGCTACGCTTGGTTCTTTTATGAGCGCGACCCGCAGCTTATCGATGAGCATCTGCAATTGCAGCAGCAGAAACTCCTTCCGCCCGCGCAAGGCGCATTAGGAGAAAAGCTCACATTAGAACGGATGCAAGGTTTCGACGAAAAATTTCTCTTGTATCACGGAATCACAACATTTCTTCGAATGGGAGACATTTCCCTCATTGATCTTGAAAAGATGCGCGTGACTTGCGTAGGCGAGCTCAAGACGACTCGTATCGATTCTGAGCATGTCACCGTCCATGTGTCTTTCATCGCAGGTGAACGGACAAACCTTCCAAAGAAGTTTAAATCGGTCTTGCCACCCAACCCCGAAGTAAAAGCGCCACCACTCGCGCCTGCGATTAAGTCGAATCTCGACCGACAGGTGAAGATCATGCATGAGTCGGTCGGTCGTGCGCGTGAAGCTGGGAAAGGTCCAGTTATAGATGGGCAGTTTGAATTTCATCACCGTGAGCTGGAGGAGGTGGTGAACCGCAGCCATGCTGGCGGTTTCGAATACATTAAGGCAGGTGATGGGCTTATTATCGGTGCTTTACGTCTGCCGCGAACAAAGACACTTAGTGCCAGCTTTATTGGGAAAGAAGTCAAGAACTTAGAGCGCATTGCATCTGGCATTGAAGCATGGGCGTTGAAAATATTGGCGCCCGGAAATGAGTGGAATTCGATCAATATTGGCAGTTTTGGTGGTGCTGAAAACTTAGTGACGAATTCTTTTTGCCTCCCCTTTTTTGCATGGCCCGTTGCTACTGACGTATTGGCGGATATCGCATTTGGCCGAGTGATCGTTGTCACTCTTTTCAACCGTGGCCACCTGCTAAATAGGCTGAACGAGAAGGGGTTCGAAATCGAACTAGGGCCAAAGGGGCAGCTACATCGTGCGCGCAAAAAGATGGGCGAAAAATTCATGGAGCTTGAGAACTACGATCATTTCTTATCGATGGTGCCACAAGCCCTCATGACTGAGGACGCGGTGATGTCGATGATGGATCAAACAATCGATCAAACCCACCGCGTTCCACCGGAGCACAGGTCTGCCAAGATCGAATTCAAAACCCGCATCCGTCGTGGCTCGGTTAGAACTCTGATCGGTCCAAACGCTGCATAGCCGAGACTTTAAATAGGTTGATTGCGCATCATTCTTTTGGAACCGCGCTACAGTCTGCGTTTTAGTTGGGACGTCTCTGTGTCAGCTTGGGCTGCCTCTCGATACAAGCCTAAATTCCTGCCCGTGTAATTGACACTGTAGAAATATTTCCTCATATTGTGGACAGCCAGATCGGAGTTCTAATATGGCGCGAAGCATGACGGTTAATGTGCGGGTAAACGGCCCGCTGGGTGACTTCATCGCCGACAATGTCGGCGCGGCTGGTACTTATGAGAATGTCAGCGAATATGTTCGCGATCTTATTCGCAAGGATAAGGACCGGGCCGAGGCTGTTTTATTCGAAAGGCTGAGGGCCGAACTTAATGTTGCCTTCGCTGCACCCGACGACAGCTATTCAGCTTTAACGGCTGACGAAGTCATTACCCGCAATTCTGCCCGCAAAGACGCATGAGATCGTATCGGGTCCAGCGCAATGCTGGCCATAGGATCGACGAAATCTACGCTTACACGTCCGGTCAATGGGGCGAGGCGCAGGCCGCGCGCTACATCAGGGGATTGTTTGCGCGTTTCGAGGCCATAGCCGCCGAGAGCTTTCCATGGCGCGCCATCCCGGCCGAATTTGGCGTCAGCGGGTTCGTTTGCAAATATGAGCATCACTTCATTTACTGGAAGGTGCTTGCGGACGACAGTATCGGTATCGTGACAGTCCTTCATGAGCGAATGCATCATATAGAGCGCTTCAAGGACGATTTGAAATAGCGTGCGCGCAAGTGAACGAGGCACGGGCGTTGGCAATATGTAGTCACGCAGAGGCGCAGAGCGCGCAGAGGGATGGGGCTGTGTCTCGGCGTACTCTGCGCCTCTGCGTGAACATCTTCTGCGTGTGCGGACTAATGCAATCTCGGCTGTAATATTTGGTTCGGGTCCAAACACAGCATGAGGATCAGCTATAAAGCGCCCCCGATTCTCCGATTCACCCCTGATTCTGGGCTTTCCGAGGCACGTAAACCCCACGGAACCTATGCCCCGCCCGCCAGTTATCCCGTCTGAACCCGCGGAAACCCGCGCATTTACGACAATAGTGCATTTTTTTTGTAATAAAATTGCAAATGGCGGTTGACCGAATCTCGATGTCGCTTTAGAGGCCCTCTCACCGGACGGGAAGCAAGCGTTTCCGCGGTTCGGTCGCCAACATACGGGTCACCTACTCCTCTGGTAGCAATATCAGGGAACCATAGGTGTCCGCTTTTTTGTCGGTGGTGACTGGGTAAAACCAGTTCGGCTCTTTGACATTGTGATATTTAGATGAAGGGACATGTGGGCGACGGCGCCAGGTCCGGG
>JBILLO010000087.1:0-8168 GCA_044376035.1 Sphingorhabdus sp. | reverse complement strand
ATCGACAACTGGGTCCGGCAAGGTGGCCTTGTGTTGATACTTGCGGACCCCGCTTTACAATGGGGAAGCCTTTACCCGTTGGGCGATAAACGACGTCCGTTGTTTACGTCGATGCTGTCGCCCTTGTTGGCGCATTGGGGAGTGGAGCTGGTTTTGCCGCTGGAGGACGAGGGGCCTGCCTCCATGCGCAAGATTGGCGTGTTCAATATCCGGACGGTAACACCCGGAGAGTGGTTGCCCAAAGAGGGCACGGCTAAAAACCGCTGCGCCATATTGGCGAAAGGCCTTTTGGCGGATTGCCGGATTGGCAAAGGGCGCGCTGTTCTTGTCGCCGATGCCGATTTTCTCGATGCCGCCTTTTGGGAAGGACGGGGGATGCGGATACTCACTGGCAAGGATGAATTTGCCAATATGGCCCTGTTGCAAGCGCTTTTAACAGCTCTGCACGACAATAAGGGACTGGACGGGGATTTTGTGGGAAAATGAAGGGCGATGGGGGAAATGGTGCCGATATTGTCCGCAAAGCTGCAGATTTTGGGGCTTTTGTTGCTTTTGGCGCCATAAAATCGCGTCCATTATGCAACCTATATTTGGAGCGATGTATAAGAAGTACCGGAACTCCAGCGTTTTTAGCAAAAATGAGATAATTTTCCATAAAATCCCTCTTTTCATCCATGAAATCCCTTGCTATGTACAGTTGTCAAGGGGTGGATTCCTGATTCTATCGGTCGTTACGGCGTCCGCATGGCGATATGCTTCGCCATGATTAGAGATCTGCGCCCTTTTTTCGAGGAGTGTGCGGACAGTGTCAGCGTTGGTCGTCTATGCAGGTTCAGGGGTGTCAAATGTTGACATCAAAGGCCGCACGACCATTCCAGCAGAACTGCGCGATAGCGTCCAGCAATCCAGCGGCAGTAACAGCGTGTGCATATCGCGCCATTCCACTTTGCCTTGCCTCATCGGCTTTGGCGGCTCCGAACGCCTTAAGCTGCGCGCCGATATTGAGGCGCAATGGCAAAGCGCCGTTAATCGCGGAACCGAATTTGACCGAGAAATCGCAGGCGTTTCAGCATCCTCCATTTTCGAGACTGCATTTGAAGCCAGCGGCCGCTTTGTGCTGTCGCCGATGCTCAAGCATTTCGGTCGCATTGAAGATCGCGCCTTCTTTTTTGGTGCAACAACGCATTTCATGCTGTGGAACCCCGACGTCTTCCTGAAAGAAGCGCCTGCAGCATTTAATCCCGTTAAGGATGAGCTGAATTATTGGCTGTCCCAGGCAAAGCGCGACAAATGAGCGCGCCAGCCCCCCATATTCCAGTCTTATTGGATGAAGTAATTCACTCTCTCGCCATCACCCCTGGCGCAGAGATCGTGGATGGTACCTTCGGTGCAGGTGGATATAGTCAGGCGATACTGGCTGGCGGTGCGCGCGTTTACGCGTTCGACCGCGATCCCGATGCCCTTAAAGAAGGTGCGGACCTTGCAGGCCGCAGCGAAGGTGCCTTGCGTCTTTACGCGGCCTGTTTTTCTAACATGGATAATGTCTTGATGGCCGACGACATTTCGTCGGTCGATGGCGTCGTATTGGATATTGGCGTTTCGTCGATGCAGCTTGATCGCGCTGAGCGCGGCTTTTCTTTTCAAAAAGACGGCCCGCTTGATATGCGCATGGGTCAGGACGGCATGACGGCGGCAGACTTTGTCAACGAGGCCGAAGAGGCTGACATTGCCGACATTATTTACCGTTATGGCGAAGAGCATCGCTCACGCCGCATTGCGCGTTCGATTGTCGCCGCGCGGCCCATAGAAACCACCGCGCAATTGGCCGCGATTGTCCGCAAGGCCGTTGGGCACAAGCCCGGCGCGCCGAAAGATCCCGCTACCCGCGCCTTTCAAGCCATTCGCATTCATGTGAACCGCGAACTGGACGAGCTGACCGACGGCCTTGAGGCTGCCGAACGCATGTTGAAGCCTGGTGGCCGCTTGGCAGTCGTCACCTTCCACAGTCTTGAAGACCGCATCGTAAAGCAATTTTTGCGCCGTCGTAGCGGCGCAGAAGCCGCAGGTTCGCGCCATGTGCCATTGGTTGGCCACGATGGCCCGGCCCCCACTTTTGATAAAGCGGACAAGGCAGTCCGGCCATCGGACGCTGAACTGGCCCGTAATCCAAGGTCACGGTCGGCAACCTTACGTTCCGCAACCCGCACACACGCCGCCGCATGGGCAACAGGAGGACTTGCAGCATGAGTCTCGCTATGAAAAAACTTCAGAATCTCGGCTGGTTGGCTTTGGTTTTCATGGTTGCCATTCTGTTGTACCCATTGTCGCTCAATGTTGCCGCGACGCACGGCGATCTTGTATCGGTTGATCGCGAAATTCTTGAAACAAAGCGGGAAATCAGCTTTCTTCAAGCGGAAATCCGGACGCGCGCCAGCCTTCAGCAGCTGGAGGAATGGAATGAGCTTTTGTACGGTTATCAGCCACCATCGGCGCAGCAATTTGTCAATGGTGAAGCTGCACTTGCAGAACTGACCGGGGATCTGCAGCAGACGAAACCGGTGATGATGGCTTCTGCAGATATCGACGTTGCGCCCAGCGCAAACCAAGCGAACCCTGCGCCAACGATTGAGGCTGTGGTGAAAAAGTCGACCGCGATTGCAACGGCCGTTGCAGCGCCGATGTTCGCCGAGCCGGTAAAGCGCGCCGCGCCAAAGCCTGTAGCGCCAAAGGTTGAACAGACGCGAACCGAGCGACTTGCGCGTATGGACGAAACGCTTTTGTCCGACGATCTGTTACGGGACATTTCCGCTAAGTCCGCGAACGAACGCCGCCGGTAATGAATCCGCATATCGCCCGCACAACCACTCGGAAAAGCGGCGTCAACCCGCCACCATTTGCGGCGCACGGGTTTTGGCGCATGCTTATCCTGTTGCTGGCATTTGGCATGTTTGTCGTGTTGTTGATCGGTCGCCTTGCGACCTTGGCATTATTTGAAAGCACGCGGGCATATGGTGCGACGAGCACGGAATATGTGCCCGAGCGCGGCGACATCGTGGACCGCAATGGCGTTCCGTTGGCACGTAGCATCTATGGCTATGCGATATGGGTAAAGCCGGAAGATATTTTGGGCGATCGCAAGCAATTGGCGAACCAATTGGCAGCTATCTTTCCGGATACGCCAGCTTCTGAATTTTATGCCAAATTGACCGCAGACAAGCCCGGCTACTTACGGAAACGTGCGTTGCCAGAGCAAGTTCGGCAGGTGCATAGCTTGGGCGAAATCGCCATTGAGTTTCCGCGTGAGGCTTCGCGTCTATATCCGCAGCATGACATGGCGGCGCATGTCTTGGGTTTTGTAAATCGCGATGGCAAAGGCGCGATGGGTATGGAGCGCGTCATGAATGACTATCTGCGCGATCCATCAAAGCGTTCCGCGCCGTTGAACCTTGCGTTGGATGTCCGTGTGCAAGCCGCGCTTGAAAGCGAGCTTGCCTCGGGTATGGCGGCAACTGCGGCCAAAGGCGCTGCAGGTGTCATCCTAGATGTACAAACGGGCGAAGTCATCGCCATGGCTACCTTGCCATCATTCAACCCGAACCGACCTTCATTCGCCAATATTCCTGATGATGGGCAGCCCGTTGTTGATGGCCGCTACCCGATTACGCGGCAGACCAACAATGTCACCAACCGCGTTTATGAGCTTGGTTCCACGTTCAAGCCGTTAACCGTGGCTGCGGCTATGGATGCAGGTACCGTGCGTGATCTATCTGTGCGTTATGATGCGACAAAGCCGCTTCAGGTTGGCAAGTTCAAAATTCGGGATTCGCATCCGTCGGAACGTTGGCTAAATGCGCCAGAATCACTGATCCACAGTTCGAACATCGTCACTGCGCAAATTGCAGACAATTTGGGTGCCGCCCGCATGGACGCGATGCTCCGCACGATGCATTTCAACGCGCGGCCAGACATTGAACTCGCCGAAAAAGCGATGCCGCTTTATCCCAAAACATGGGGCCGCCTTACCAATATGACCGTTGGTTATGGCCACGGGATTTCGGTGACGCCGCTGCATTTGGCCAGCGCTTATGCCGCGATGGTCAATGGCGGTATCTATCGGCCGGCCACGATGTTCAAGACAAAGTCCGGGGCAAAAATCCCCGGCAAACGGGTGTTTAAAGCCGCAACCAGCGCGCGGATGCGTCAGATGATGCGCATGATTGTGGTCGACGGCACGGGCAAAAATGCCGACGCCTTGGGCTATCGGGTCGGCGGAAAAACGGGCTCGGCGGAAAAGCCCGGCATCGGAGGATATAGCCGTAATTTGGTGGTCGCTACCTTTGCCGCTGCATTTCCGATGGATAATCCACGTTATGTCGTGCTTGCTATGTTAGATGAACCTAAGGGTACTGAGGCTTCAAGCTTTCAACGGACCGCAGGTTATACTGCGGCACCTGTTGTACAGAAAACAGTGACTCGCATCGGCCCACTGGTGGGGATCATTCCGGACATTAAACGCGAAGTTGATGTATCGGAGCTAATGCCTTTATTGTGGAAGGCGAAGGGAGAGCAATAGTGAAGCTCGGGCAATTGGTAAGCGGTGCCGACATGGCATCTGCCGACAAAATAGTGACCGGCTTTGCCATCGACCATCGGAAGATTGCGCCCGGGACCGTTTTTGGTGCGTTTGAAGGCGCTGCGTTTAACGGCGAAGATTTTATCGACGATGCGATTGCCGCTGGTGCCATTGCCGTTGTCGCACGGCCCGAAGCGGTGGTGCGCGGCGCAGTGCATGTTGCCGAAGCCAACCCGCGCCGCGCTTTCGCGCATCTTGCGGCAAAATTCTTCCGACCTTTTCCAGACCATGTTGCAGCTGTCACCGGAACCAACGGCAAGACATCGACCGCAGAACTGACACGTCAGCTTTGGCGGATGGCGGGGCATAATGCGGCGTCAATTGGCACTTTGGGTATTACCACGGCGTCGGATCAGGCCAAGACCGGACTGACGACACCTGACATCGTAACCTTCCTGTCCAATATGTCGGGGCTAGCACGCGAAGGCGTCAGCCATGCGATATTCGAGGCATCAAGCCACGGCCTGTCCCAATATCGCAGCGAAGGCGTGCCGGTTTCGGTTGCAGCCTTTACCAATTTAAGCCGCGACCATCTTGATTATCACGGGACCATGGAGGCGTATTTTGAAGCCAAGATGCGGCTGTTTGATGAGGTCGTCGACGAAAGCGGCTGCGCCGTCATTTGGGCAGACGATGTCTGGTCCGACCAAGCGATTGCCCGCGCGCGCAAACGGGAACTCCGCCTTATTACGGTCGGCGAAAAGGGCAAGGGTATCCAATTATTGTCGCGCCAACCCACCCAGCTTGGTCAGACCCTTGAACTGCGTATTCAGGGCGATGTGCACAAATTGAAGCTGCCGTTGATTGGCGCATATCAGGCCGCCAATGCTTTGGTCGCGGCCGGCGTGGTAATGGCAAGCGGTGGAGAGGTCGAAAGCCTGTTGTCGCATCTGGCGCGGTTGCAACCGGTGCGCGGACGTTTGGAACGCGCGGTGATTACCAAAAGCGGCGCGCCCGTTTACGTTGATTATGCGCATACACCTGACGGCCTGCGCGCGGCCATCGCGGCCTTGCGTCCCCATACCATGGGCAAGCTTATCACCGTATTTGGTGCTGGCGGCGACCGCGACACCGGCAAGCGTCCGGAAATGGGCGCGGTGGCCGTGGCGGATTCCGACATTGTGATCGTCACTGATGACAACCCAAGAAACGAAGATCCGTCGCTCATCCGTGCGGATGTCATGGCAGGTGCAAAGGGCGCGCATGAAATCGGCGATAGGCGTTACGCAATCGCCTTTGCCATCGAACATGCCGAACCGGACGACATTGTCTTGATCGCAGGCAAGGGGCATGAACAGGGACAGATCATCATGGGCCGTGTTTTGCCTTTTGACGATGTCGAAGTCGCACGGGAATGTGCGATATGAACTTATTGTGGACCTTTGACGAACTGCTGGCGGCGACGGGCGGTATAGCGTCGGGGCATTTTGATGCCACTGGCGTTGCCTTTGACTCGCGTGAAATCGGCAAAGGCGACGTGTTTCTGGCGTTGAAAGGCGCAGAGACCGATGGGCATTTGTTCGTCGACACGGCATTTGCCAATGGCGCAGCGGGCGCAATTGTGTCGCAGCCAGTGCCGCACCCGCATATCCTTGTCGCCGATACGATGCAGGCGTTGGAGGCATTGGGCCATGCGTCGCGCGCGCGGACCAAGGCAAAGATTATTGGCGTGACTGGCTCTGCGGGCAAAACGGGGACGAAGGAGGCGTTGTTTGCCGCGTTAGACCGATGTTCACGCGGCCGCGCGCACCGTTCGGTAAAAAGCTATAACAACCATGTTGGCGTGCCCTTAAGCCTAGCGCGGATGCCCGCAGATTGCGATTTTGGTATCTTCGAAATGGGCATGAACCATGCAGGCGAAATGCGCGCGTTGAGCCATATTGTCCGCCCCGATGTTGCCATCATTACCACCATCGCCCCTGCGCATATTGAATTTTTCAACGATGAAAGCGGCATTGCCGATGCCAAGGCAGAGATATTCGAAGGCTTGGTCGAAGGCGGCACGGCGATCCTGCCCGCAGACAATGTGCATTATCCACGTCTGCGTGCTGCGGCAAAACATTACACCAAAACGATCTTGTCCTTTGGTTTTAGCCCCGACGCGGATGTTCGCGTTATCGACCATCTCAATACGGCGCAAAATGGCACGCTGATCACCGCAAAAGTGTGCGACGCGATGTTGTCCTTCAATTTGTCGCAACCCGGTCAGCATTGGATTGCCAACAGCATGGCTGTATTGGCGGCTGTGCTCGCCGCGGGCGGTGATCTGGCGTCTGCGGGTCTGGCGATGGCCGAAATGGACGGCCTATCCGGACGCGGCGCGCGGCATGATGTAGCCATTGCTGGCGGCAATGTGCATGTGATCGATGAAAGCTACAACGCCAACCCAGCGTCCATGGCGGCAACGATTGGCCAGTTGGGACTGTCGGGTGGCGGACGGCGTATAGCTGTTTTGGGTTCGATGAAGGAATTGGGCGACAAGGGTGATCACTATCACCGCGCGCTTGCCGTGCACTTGGCCGCCGCAAAGGTGGATTTTGCGATCCTTGTCGGTAAAGAGATGGAAATTCTCGCAGAAGAGTTGAAAGCAGGGGTTGAGGGACCGAGGGAATTCGCGCATTGCGCGACCGCGCAGGAGGCACTTGGTGTCCTGCAACAATATCTTTGCGCATCAGACACGGTTTTGGTCAAAGGTTCCAATAGTATGGGACTTTCCAATATCGTGAACGCGCTGACGGGTGGGAAAAACTGATGCTATATGTTTTGGCCGAATATCTTGGATTTCCGGGTATTTTCAATCTTATCCGTTATCTCAGCTTCCGGTCTGGCGCGGCGATTGCCACCGCATTGATCATTGGCCTGCTGATTGGACCACGCTTTATCAGCATGCTGCGCGTGCGTCAGGGCAAGGGGCAACCCATTCGCAGTGACGGGCCACAATCGCATCTGGCCAAGGTCGGTACGCCAACGATGGGCGGGCTTATGATGTTGGTGTCGATCGGTATTTCGATGCTTTTGTGGATGGACCTGAAAAACATCTATGTCTGGGCCTGTTTATTGGTGACGGCTGGCTTTGGCTTGGTCGGTTTTCTCGACGATTATGACAAGGTCAAGAAACGCAGCCATAAGGGCGTGTCCGGCACAGTCCGGTTGTTGTGGGAATTTGCCATTGCCGGTGTCGCGGTATCGTTGATCGTCTGGCAGTCGGGCGGAAATTTATATCTGCCCTTCGTCAACGGTCCCGTTATCGACTTGGGCTGGTGGTATGTGCCTTTTGGCGCTTTTGTGATCGTATCCTTTGGCAATGCCGTCAACTTGACCGACGGCCTTGATGGCCTTGCGACCATGCCCGTCATCATTGCCTCCATTGCATTTATGTTGATCGTCTACATGGTCGGCAATGCCAAATATGCCGAATATCTCGGTATTCCCTTCTTTTTGGGGGCAGGGGACTTGGCCATGTTGTGCGGCGCGATTGTGGGCGCTGGCCTTGCCTTTTTGTGGTTCAACGCGCCGCCCGCAGCGGTGTTCATGG